>CANQYZ010000015.1 GCA_947628215.1 uncultured Clostridia bacterium
CAAGAGCTATAGCAGATCAAGCAAGAACAATAAGAATACCAGTTCATATGGTAGAAACTATTAATAAACTTATTCGTACATCAAGACATCTATTACAACAACTAGGAAGAGAGCCTACGCCAGAAGAGATTGCTGAAGAAATGGAAATTCCAGTTGAGAAAGTTATGGAAATACAAAAAATTGCTCAAGATCCAGTATCACTTGAGACTCCAATTGGAGAAGAAGATGATAGCCATTTAGGAGATTTCATTCCAGATGATGAATCACCAGCTCCACAAGATTCTGCAGCATATACTTTACTTAAAGAGCAATTAGAAGAAGTAATGACAACATTAACTCCAAGAGAAGCTAAAGTTTTAAAATTGAGATTTGGACTAGATGATGGAAAAGCAAGAACTCTTGAAGAAGTTGGTAAAGAATTTCAAGTTACTCGTGAAAGAATAAGACAAATAGAAGCTAAAGCTTTAAGAAAGTTAAGACATCCAAGTAGAAGCAAAAGATTAAAAGATTATATGGGATAGAGGAAACGAAAATGGAAGAAAAGAAAGAAATTGAAATCGTCAGAGGAGACGGAAAAGATTTAAATATTTCACCAGTTGAAGATCACATAAATGATTTAGTAAATAAAAAGAAAAATATTGATAAAAAGAAAATAGTTATTCCAGAAATAAAGAAAGAAGAAAGCGATAAATAAAATAAAGGATATTATTATAAAAGTTTAAAAAAGGTTGACAAAACTGAAAATAGATTTTATAATAATATCTGTTACGGCGAGGTAGCTCAGTTGGCTAGAGCATCCGGTTCATACCCGGCAGGTCGAGAGTTCGAATCTCCCTCTCGCTACCAACGACGTATCTGTTTTAACTATAGAACAGATTATATAAATACCATTCTTTGTATTGAAAAAGGATGGTATTTTTTATGTATTATCTTATCCAAATGATGATAAATATAGAATTATATTTTTTAGTAATATAAAATTGAAAATATCATTGATATTTAAGAACAATTGTTTTGCATTTCAAGTATAAAAATATGTTAAAATGGAGTTGAGTTTTGGTATGCTAGAGAACTACAAGTTGTGTTGGATTACAAAGAATGGAGAAAATTTGAAGGAGTAATAGAAAAAGCAAAGTTAGCTTGCAAAAATAGCAATATCAATGCATTTGAACATTTTGTCGGCACCGACAAGTTGTCAAAACGCGCTAATAATGCGGAAGTTATAATAAAGGATTATAAACTGTCTCGTTATGCTTGCTATTTAATAGCACAAAATGGAGATAGCAGAAAAAAAGTTATAGCTTTAGCTCAAACCTATTTTGCAGTTCAAACAAGAAAGCAAGAAATTACAGAAAAAGAATATACTATGCTAACAGAAGATGAGAAGAGATTTTATCAAAGAGATTTAACAAGAAAAGGAAACTATTCACTAAATCAAACAGCTAAAAGAGCAGGTGTAAAAAACTTTGATAAATTTCATAATTTTGGATATAAAGGTTTATATAATGGAGAAACAGCAGATGATATTGCAAAAAGAAAGGGATTAAGATACAGAGAAGATATCTTAGATAATATGGGAAGTGAAGAACTTGCAGCTAATTTATTTCGTATTACACAGACAGAATCAAAATTAAAGAAAGACAATGTTAGTAGTGAAAAAGAGGCGAATAAAACTCATTATAATATTGGGAAAATATTAGAGAAGTAATTGCAAAAAATGTTGGAACAATGCCCGAAGATTTACCTACACCAAAAAAGAGAATAATAAAAGTTTAAGAGAAAAATAACATTTCCTTAAGGATAGCTTTGCATAATTTAAAATGTTATGCAAAATTAATGAAAACTGATTGATAATTTTATATCAACCTTCAAAAGAGCCAACGAGTTGCAGATGTCTACGTCAATGATACTCAAAAATCAAAAAAGTGTTTAAAAATAGCATGTTTCAATAAATTTGAGATATGCTATTTTTAAAATCTATTACTTTTCTAAGGCATGTAATGTATCATTATTACCGATATAATTATTATTTTTTGGGATGTATCTTGTTCCAATCTACTTATTATTGCAAAAAAATATATGTTATTGATATAATAAAAATAATAAAAAAAAGAAAGGAAAAGAAAAATGCCAAGATTACCAAGAAGAAGTATAAATTTTAATAGAACAACAGTGCAGAACCCAGATAAATCATCAGTAGAAGAGAAGCTGGATGAGGAGAAAATAAGAAAAGTGGATAAAATACTAAATAATTATAATAAAGGTATAAATGAAGCTTTTAATGATAAAAGACTAGCAGATTATGCTAGAAGTGCAGTAGACGAATTTGCTGAAGTCGTTAGAAGTGTAGATGAAGATACTGCAAAAACTCAAGCAGATGGAACACAAAAAGAAAAAACTACAAGGAAAATAAATATTCCAAGAGTAAATAGAACAAATCCAACATTTGCTAGTGGTAAAAGAAGACCAGCCCCTACTAGAGTGCAAAAAGAAGATACGGCAGTAGATACTTCTGCAAAAGGAACAGATGAGAAAAAAGCTGCATCTATAGAAAAACAAGAAGAAAAAAGAGAAATTGACGTATATGAATTATTAAAAGATTATGCAAGAAACGGCGATACTGTAAGTAATATGGACGATTTTGACATATTTTTTAAAGCAACAAATAGAATGTCAAAAATAGAGAATATATTAAACTCACTTCGAAATGGAAAACTAGATGCAAATATAGTTTTTTTTGGTATACCATTAGATGAATTAAAGTCAAATGATGAAGCATCAGTTATAACTTCAAAAATGGAAAGTATATTAAGAGATTTTGAACAAATAAAAGGTTTGGATCAAAATGAAAAAATAGATGGAATCCAAGAATTGTCACGTAAAATAAAAGAACTAGAAAGTCAAGTAGAGCAATCTCCTTCTATAAGAGAACTAAAAGAAAGACCTTTAAATGAAGGTAGAAAAAAGAGTGTTGCTGATTTAACTAAACAAGCATTAATGAGTGGTGTAACAGTAGAAGATATTAGAAATGCAGAAAATCAACTAGAAAGTGCTACAAAAGATCAAAGAAACGAAGAACAAAGATAATAAAAATGAATTTAAAAAAAATTAATAGCAGTGCTTTTGCACTGCTATTAATATATATGTTTATTAGTTATTTTGATTCTGGATAAACACTAACTTGTTTTTTGTCTTTACCTTTTCTTTCAAATTTAACAACACCGTTTTCTAAAGCATATAATGTATCATCACTACCGATACCTACATTATTTCCTGGATGTATTTTTGTTCCTCTTTGTCTAACTAATATATTTCCAGCTAATACTGATTGTCCATCAGCTCTTTTAGCTCCTAAACGCTTTGACTCACTGTCTCTACCGTTCTTAACACTACCTTGACCTTTTTTATGTGCCATCTAAATTCACTCCCTTCACATATTAATTTTATATGTTTCGATTATATTTTACTATTATTCAGCTTTTGCTTTTGATTCAGTTTCAGCAACTTCTTTTTTAGCTGTAGCTAATTTTATAGATGTTATTTCTACTTTTGTATATGGTTGTCTATGTCCTCTTGTTCTTCTGTAGTTTTTCTTAGCTTTATACTTGAAAACAAGTATTTTTTTACCTTTTCCATGAGAAACTACTTTTCCTTCAACTTTAACACCTTTTACATAAGGATTTCCAACTTGTACTTTTTTATCATCAGATACTAAAATAACTTTATCAAAAGTAACTTTTTTACCTTCTTCAGTATCTAATTTTTCGAAAAATACAACATCTCCTTCTGAAACTTTGTATTGTTTACCACATGTTTCAATAATTGCGTACATTTAAGTACACCTCCCTTTTTCGTATACTCGCTAATCCTAAATTTTAGGTAACTAAACTTAATTAGTCTTTAAGAACCTTAACTAAGCGGATTACAGTTTTATATTGTAACATAGAGAGGAGTAAATGTCAACAAATTTTGTCTTGAAATTTAAATCTACGACTGATATAATAAACAAAAATTAAGAAGCAGGAGGGAAATTATTTTGGAAAGTCCAGGAGCTAAGTTTACAATTGTTATAATAGCAATTGTTGCTATTATTGCTATATCAGCAGTTATTATTATGAATCCAGAAAGTGGAGAAAAAAATAAGGAAGATGCAAATAGTACAAATGTTGCACAAGAAGAAAAAGAGGAAGAAAAAAATATAGATTATATGGCAAATGCAGAAAAACAATTAGCTATGCCTGAAGAAGGAGAGACAGTTGCTATAATGCATGTAAAAGATTATGGTGACATTAAATTAAAGTTCTTTGCAGATAAAGCACCAAAAGCAGTAGAAAACTTCTTAACACATGCAAAAGAAGAATATTATAACGGAGTTACATTCCATAGAGTAATGGAAGACTTTATGATTCAAGGTGGAGATCCTGAAGGAACAGGTGCTGGAGGAGAAAGCATCTGGGGAGAAGGATTTGGAGAAGAAATAGATGATACTTTGGTTCCATATAGAGGATCTTTATGTATGGCTAGTGCAGGATTTGGAAATTCTTCAATTGGAAGTCAATTCTTCATTACTCAAGCCAAACCAACAGATGACAATAGAGCATATTTTAACCAAATAGGAATAGACGAAAAACTTATGGAAGCTTATGAAAAATATGGTGGATATATGAGCTTAAATGGATATTATACAGTCTTTGGTCAGGTATATGAAGGTATGGACGTAGTAGATAAGATTGCGAAAACAAAAGTTGAGGATAATGGAGCTGGAGAAATGTCTTCACCAGTAAAAAAAGTAGTAATAGAGAGCATTGATGTAGAAGAATATAAAAAATAAAATAGTAAAATAAAAATACTTGCTAGGATTTATAGCAAGTATTTTTTTATCTGCATTAAAATGTAAAATAATGACAGATATAATTGTAAAAAAATAGAAAATGATATATACTTCTAAAAAATAATAATTAAGAAGTAAAAGGAGAAATATATGGATAAAGAAAATAATTTGTATGATAATTTACATAAGAAATATTCATTATCTAAAACATTATGCTTTGAATTAAAACCTGTAGGTAAAACTTTAGAAAATATTAAAAAAAATGAAATCTTATTGCAAGATGAAAAAAGAGCGGTATCTTATAAAAAAGTAAAAAAATATTGTGATGAATATCATAAATTTTTTATTGATAAGTGTATGAGCAATTTTAAATTATCAGATGAACTTTTAGATAAGTACTATTTTTTATATAAAGAATTAAGAAAAAATACAAGCAAAACAGATGAAGAGAAAAAAGAGTTTGATGAAGTAAAAGGTAAATTAAGAAAAGAAATTTCAGAAAGATTTAAAAAAAATGAAGAGTTTAAAGGACTTTTTGGAAAAGATATTATTGAATCATATTTAAAAGTCTTTTATAAAGATAGTCCGGAAAAATTAAATGATATAGCAGAATTTAAAAAATTTACTACATATTTTACTGGATTTAATACAAATAGACAGAATATGTATGTTGACACAGAAGATAGCACAGCAATAGCTTATAGAATTATAAATGAAAATTTGCCAGTTTTTATAAATAATTTAATTTTATTTGATGAGATAAAAGATATATTATCAGGCAAACTAGAAAATTTAATGAAAGATTTGGAAGAATATATTCAAGTAGAAAAAATAGATGATATGTTTAAGTTATCATATTTTAATGATGTATTAACTCAAAGAGGAATAGAAGTTTATAATATAGTGATTTCTGGTAAATCAAAAGAAGATGGAGTTAAAATAAAAGGAATCAATGAATATATAAATGAGTTTAATCAAAAAAATAAAGATAAGAAAATTCCAAAATTTCGTCAATTATATAAGCAAATCTTGAGTGATAAGATAGGTGCATCTTTTGTAATGGATACAATAGATACAGATGAAGAGCTAGTTAATAATATACAAAATTATTATTTAGTTTTAAAAAATATTTTATTTGAAGATAATTCAATAATTAGTTATATAAATGATATTGATAAATATGACCTAAACAAAATATATATAAATAATGATACAAGAATAACATCTATTTCACAAGAAATATTTGATGACTGGAACAAGATAAAAGAGTTGATTTATAAAGATTATGATGATAATTACAAAGGAAAATATAAAATTGAAAGTGAAAAATATGAAGAAGAAAGAAAATCTATAATAAGAAATCAAAAAATATATTCATTAGCGTATTTAGAAGAAATTATTAAAAAGTATGATGAGAAATATAGCATTGTAAATTACATAAAGAATTATATTAATGAAAATAAACTTATAAAAAATATTGAAGATAAATATGCTAATTGTGAAGAAATATTAAATTACAAGTATAATGAAAATGATAGAGAATTATTAAAAAATGAGAATTATATAGAAAAGATTAAAGACTTATTAGACAGTATTAAAATTCTTCAAGAATTTATTAAATTAGTAATTCCAAAAGACAATACAATTGAAAAAGATGAAATGTTTTATAACAGTATAGAAGAGAATTACAACAAAATTGCTGAAATTATTACTTTGTATAATAAGACAAGAAATTATTTAACACAAAAACCTTTTTCTAAGGAAAAAATAAAAATAAATTTTGAAAATCCAACGTTATTAGATGGATGGGATTTAAATAAAGAAAGAGATAATTTAGGAGTAATACTAGTTAAAGATGAAAAATATTATTTAGGAATAATAAATCCATATAATAGAAAAATTTTCTTAAATTATGATAATAGTGTAGATAATGTTGATTGTTATAAGAAAATGGAATATAAACTATTACCAGGACCAAACAAGATGTTGCCTAAAGTATTCTTTTCAAAATCAAGAATAGATGAATTTAAGCCTTCAGAAGATTTACTTTATAAATATGATAAAGGTTTTCATAAAAAAGGAAATGATTTTGATATTAATTTTTGTCATGAATTAATTGATTTTTATAAAAAATCTTTGAATGAACATGAAGAATGGAAAAATTTTGAATTTGATTTTAAAAATACAGACGAATACGAAGATATAGGACAATTCTATAAAGATGTAGAAAAGCAAGGATATAAAATTGATTTTAAAAATTATAAAGTAGAATATATTAATTCATTAGTAGATACAGGAGATTTATATTTATTTCAAATTTATAATAAGGATTTTTCAGAATATAGCAAAGGAAATCCGAATTTACATACGATGTATTGGAAAGCACTATTTGATGAAAAAAATTTGAAAGATATAGTTTATAAATTAAATGGACAAGCAGAAATTTTTTATAGGAAAGCTAGTTTAAGGAAAGAAGATACTGCAAAACATGAGAAAAATCGTCCAGTAAAAAATAAAAATGAAAATAATCCTAAAAAAGAAAGTATATTTACATATGACTTAATAAAAGACAAAAGATATACCGAAGATAAATTCCAATTTCATGTCCCAATTACAATAAATTTTATTAATGAAGGAAAAGAATATTTAAATGAAGATGTAAATAAATATTTGAAATATAATGATGTAAATGTAATTGGTATCGATAGAGGAGAGAGAAACTTATTATATATTACTGTTATAAATTCACGTGGTGAAATATTAGAACAGTGTTCATTGAATGAAATAATAAATGAAAACAATAAGATTGAATATAAAACAGACTATCATCAGTTATTAGACAAAAGAGAGAAAGCAAGAGAAGAAGCACGTGAATCTTGGAAAACTGTAGAAAATATAAAAGAGTTAAAAGAAGGATATTTAAGCCAAGTTATACATAAAATTGTTAATTTAATGGATAAATATCACGCTATAATTGTTATAGAAGATTTAAATAAAGGATTTAAAAATTCTAGAATAAAAGTTGAAAAACAAGTATACCAAAAGTTTGAGAAAATGCTAATTGATAAATTAAATTATTTAGTATTTAAAAACAAAGATGAAGAAGAACAAGGTGGATTATATAATGCTTACCAACTTACAAATAAATTTGAGAGTTTTAATAAAATAGGAAGACAAACAGGAGTATTATTCTACATTCCAGCTTGGTGTACGAGTAAAATTGATCCTACTACTGGATTTATAAATCTACTAAATATAAAATACGAAAGTGTAGAAAAATCAAAGGAATTCGTAAGTAGAATAGACAATATTAGATTTAATTCTCAAAGCAATTATTATGAATTTGAGATAGACTATGAAAAGCTAACTAACAAATTATATGGTATTAAGAATAAATGGACTTTGTGTACTTATGGAGATAGGATAGAGACATATAGAAATATAGAAAAAAAGAACAATTGGGATACTAAAAAAGTAAATTTAACAGAAGAATATAAAAAACTATTTAATAAAAATAACATTGATATTAATAACTTAAAAGAAGATATAATAAAACAAGACAATAAAGAGTTTTGGTTAGATTTTATGAGGCTATTTAGGTTAATGCTTCAGATGAGGAATAGTGTACCGAATACACAAGAAGATTTCATAATATCACCAGTTAAAAATAGAAAAGGTTTCTTTTATAATAATAATGATAAGAAAGAAAAGTTGCCACAAGATGCTGATGCAAATGGAGCATACAATATTGCTAGAAAAGGACTAATGTTAATAGAACAAATTAGAAAAACGGAAGATAGTAAATTAAACAAAATAAAATTTGAAATATCAAATCAAGAATGGTTAAGTTATGTACAAGAAAGGGATAGATAGTGGAAGAAATAATCCTAATTTCTTATTTAAATGATTTTATCTATTGCCCAGCTTCCATATATTTTCATAAATTATATGGAAGCATGGAGCCTACTTTATATCAAAGAGATTATCAAATAAATGGTAAAGATGCTCATAAAACAATAGATGAAAAGAAGTATTCTACAAGTAGTAATGTGCTACAAGGAATAGATGTATATTCAGAAGAATTTCAAATTTTAGGAAAAATAGATACTTTTGATATAAACAAAGGAATATTAACAGAAAGAAAAAATATTGTTACTAAAATATATGATGGATACGTTTTTCAATTATATGCACAATATTTTGCTCTAAAAGAAATGGGATATGAAGTCAAAAAGATCCGAATACATAGTCTAAAAGATAATAAAAATTATAATATAGATTTACCAGAAAAGAATGTTGAAATGAGAGATAAATTTTTAAAATTAATAAAAGACATGCATGAATTTTCTTTTGATAATTTTGAGCAAACTAATAAAAAGAAATGTGAGCAATGCATATACGAGCCATCTTGTGATAGGAGTTTATTATGTTAGCAATGCCTGATTTTATGAGCAAAAAGATTGTACTTGCTTTTCCAAAGAATGGGGATAAAATATCATTCAAAAATGATAATTTAGTTATAATAGATAGTGATAATAATATAAAGCTACAAATAAGTTGCTATAAGATTTTTGCACTATATATAGTTGGAGGTTTTTCAATTACTACTGGAATAATAGAGAAAAGTAAAAGGTTTGGATTTTCAATTATACTTTTTACAGCAAGTTTTAAAGTATACGAAACAATAAATTTCCAAATGGAAGGAAATACTTTACTAAGAAAAAAACAATACACTACTACTATTTCGGAAAAGATTGGAAAACAGATAATTATAAATAAAATAGAAAATCAAAGAGATACATTGAAAAAATTAAGAGATGCAGATAATAGAGATGGAATAGAAATATTAAATAAAAACATTGAAATATTATTAAATAATTCTATGAATATATATGAAATTATGGGAGTAGAGGGAATATGCGCAAAAGTATATTTTAAGAGATTATTTAAAGATATGGAATGGAATGGTAGACAACCAAGAGTGAAAAGAGATAAAGTAAACCTATTGCTTGATATTGGATATACCATACTTTTTAATTATTTAGAAGCTATCATAAATATTTATGGATTTGATATATATAAAGGGAATCTTCATCAAGAATTTTATAAAAGAAAGTCATTAATATGTGATATGATTGAACCTTTTAGACCAATAATAGACTATAAAATAAAAAAGTCATATACTTTAGGATGTTTCAACAATTACAATTTCTTTATAGATAACGGACAATATGGATTAGATTGGAAAAACAATTCTGAATTGTTGCAACTTATTTTAGAAGAGATTAACATTTATAGAAAAAGTATTTTTGAATATATACAAAGCTATTATAGATGGTTTATGAAAGATAAAGATATATCAGAATTTCCAAAAGCGAGGTTAATAAAAAATGATATTAATTAGCTATGACATAAGTGATGACAAACTTAGAAATAAATTTTCAAAATTTTTGATTAAATATGGTAGAAGATTGCAATATTCAGTTTTTGAAATAGATAATAGTAAAAGAATGTTAAATAATATTATGTGTGAAATAAAGAATGGATTTGAGAAAAAATTTAATCAATCAGATAGTGTTATTATAATTGAAACTAGTGAAAATTGTAAAATAACTAGATTCGGATATGCAAAAAATGAAGAAAATGATATAATAATTATGGATTAAGATTTGCAAACCTAAGTCTTAATTTAAAATTTTAGAAATATAAGGTATTAAATATGATTGAAACTGTTAATTTTTATATGAATATCTGTAAAAAATATATAAAAAACAACCAAATTGTGAGTGTAAGGGTTTAATACCTTATATAAATTTCTACTATTGTAGATAAAAAGTACATTCTGTAAAGTCTAATGTTTAATACCTTATATAAATTTCTACTATTGTAGATAGCAAGACTTAAAAGAATATATAGACGGTTTAATACCTTATATAAATTTCTACTATTGTAGATAAATATCTCATCTGGTCATAACAAGTTGTTTAATACCTTATATAAATTTCTACTATTGTAGATATAATAATAATTTAGTATGGCGGAAAAGTTTAATACCTTATATAAATTTCTACTATTGTAGATCAAACTAATGAAAGAAAAAGGAGAAAGTTTAATACCTTATATAAATTTCTACTATTGTAGATAAGTATTCCATTTTGATAAATTATTGTTTAATACCTTATATAAATTTCTACTATTGTAGATACATTGCTCATCATTTCACCCTGTGAGTTTAATACCTTATATAAATTTCTACTATTGTAGATTATAAATGGTTACGTTATAATTTAATTGTTTAATACCTTATATAAATTTCTACTATTGTAGATCAAACTAATGAAAGAAAAAGGAGAAAGTTTAATACCTTATATAAATTTCTACTATTGTAGATAAGTATTCCATTTTGATAAATTATTGTTTAATACCTTATATAAATTTCTACTATTGTAGATTAATCACTTTCGCTTTCTTCTTTCCAGTTTAATACCTTATATAAATTTCTACTATTGTAGATGACATCATTTAATTTTATTTTTTAATGAAGAAATAATTTGTGCTATTTCCGTTTCTTATACTCCATGTCCAATTATTTTTTTATTAAACTATTATAATGTTTTAGCAAATCTACTTCTTCCATATTCTACCTTCTTTTTTTATACTTTATTTACTTTTATAAAATCCCTTAATATTTCAATAATATCCTTAAAATCTATATTTTGAGCATATTTATTCTTTTCACTATAACGTTTCCAACTGTTTTGAATAGTTCTATATTCAAGCATTTCATCAAATATTTTATTATAATCTTTTAGATAATCAAATGAATCTCTGCTTTTTAATGTCTTTTCAAAAGCTTTTTTGAAATTAGAAATATTAATTTCATTTCTTAATTTCGTTAAAAATATGTAAACATCATAAAAATCCTTCATTCTACTATTATAAAGAGATCTCCTTAATATTGTTTCTATTTTCTCTGCTAAAATTGTTTCTAAATTATAAGAATCTATATATATCTTTTTATCTTCAAATAAAGAATGATATTCGTATTTTAATTCTTTTGGAGTTATTTCATCTCCTGTAGAAATATCTATCTCTAAATTTACCTTCAAATTTTCTAAATTCCCGATTAATTTATATTTGTTACCACCATATTCATCCTCTTCTCTAATATCTGTAATTTTAATAAGTTCAAATTTTACCCCATCACCTAAATTAATAGATAATATTTCATTAAGAATATGTACCATTTTTTCCTTAGATACATCAATTCCTTTTATTGAAACATCCATATCTCTAGTACTTCTACTTTCAATGCCAAGCATTGCTGAAAGCAATAACCCACCTTTTAGTATAAAGTTTTCGTTATAATTTGATACAGATATTCTTTCTAAAATTCTTTCAAACATAAAACGTTGATATATTTCAAGATGTTGTAGATTACATTGTTTTTCAATTAGCTTTGCTTTTTTATTTAATTCTTTGTATGTTATCAAATCAAAACCTCCATTATATTTTTTAGCTTTTCAGACACACCTAATTTTTCTGCATATTTTTCTAAAGTAATTAAGTTTTTATGTTTTTGTCTAAAATAATTATTAATAATTTTTTTATATACCTCTAAATCAACAGAGTTTGAATTTTTTATTATATCACATAAAGATCTTTCGGCATTATATATTTTTATAGGATTTCCATATGGACTTGTTATTTCTGTAATTCCAATGTCAAACTTCTCTTTAGTAACATAGTGAACATTAACATTTGCTCGTATCTTATGATTTTTTATTGTAGTCACATCTATTTCATAGGGTGTTCTATCACTCAAATTTAGAAGGTAAAATGCAGTATTGTATGAAAATACAATATTTGAAAATCTTTTCTGCAGTATATAAAATTCGTCCTCTATTAATTTATTATCGATATATAAGCCATGAGCAACTTTTCTAATTAATTCATCTTTAATAAGTTTAGGAATTTGCATTTTTGAAAATCCTAAACTTTCAATTTCTTTTGTAGATATATATCCATTATGACTTTTAATAAAATTTAATAATTTTTCATAATTCATAATTCAAACCTCTTTATTTTTATACCTACATTTTATCATTTGTTGGTCAAAAAGTAAATATATTTTTTATTCTTTCCGTATAAAAAATATTTATTCTAAAAATTTGGGAAAAGTATATTATTTATTGTTTATAATAAATAATGAATAATATATGTTTAAAAGATAATTTCTTACATATTAATTTAATTCTCTTATAAAATCATTCCTAAAACAAGAATTCCAATATTATCATTATAGATTTTACTAAATTCAGAAAGAGAAAGAGGATTATCTCCCATACCAACTTCTATAGTATAACCAGGTCTATTATAATTTTGTATAAACCAATCTTTATATCCAGCATATGCTGAGTTTTCAGGAGTTAAATCTAAAGCGTATCCACTTACATCTGAAAATCTTTCTCCTATATAGTAAGATGCTGGTGGGAGAAAATTAGAAAATTTCCAATAAATTACCTCTCCTTGAGAATGGTAAGCTAATATTAATCTAAAATTTTTAGATAAAGTAAAATTATACATTGCTATTGATTCTATAGCAAATAAAGGTCTCGGCCCTACAAAATCTCTAGGACCAGGTTTTGTATATCCTTGAGAAAATTTTATTTCTTTTGCTCTTTCCCATAATGCAGGAAATTGAAGATTTAAATCTATACCGTTAATATTTGCTTTCCAGCCATTTGGAAAAGGAATATTAGGGTAATTGTTAGATAAATTTTTAGCATATTCAAAAATATCAGGAAGATATTTTTCTATATTTCCAACTACTAAATCTACTCCATCTGGATTTACCATTGGAACTATATATAATGATACATTTTCAAATAAATATCTAGCTCTATATTCAAAAATTGTAGAGTCTTTTTCATATGCAGCACATAAATTTTCTAAAAACTTCATGAGTAAAATAGAAGTTATATACTCATTTGCATGAATAGAAGCACTATAGAAAACTTGCTTTTGACCTCTACCAAATCTAATATATGGTATGCTTCTTCCAAGAGAAGAATATCCAATATTTCCAATATCTAAAAATGGATACTTGGATTTTAAACCATCTAAATTTATAGATAAAATATTATATCCATATTGTACGTCAGTTGGTACTATGTATGAAAATAAAAGAAGCTTATTCCAAGTATTATTTCCAACTATTCCGTCTTGAACAAGAGAAAAATTTCTCTGAAAATTTAAGACAGAATCTCTTGTTTTATTTCCAAAAATCCCATCAACAGTAAGATTTCCAAATCCTAAAGTATTTAATAAACTTTGTAGATATTCTACTAATGTTCCTCTAGAATTTAATTTTAAAGTTTCCATTTTAATCACCTAATGATAGTATATGAAAATATATAAGAAAAAGTTAAAATAAAAATATTTATAAAAGTATCTAAATTTAAATTTTTTAAATTTAAAAATGCCAAAACATGTTGTAAATAAGTAGAACATATAATATAATACAAGCGTCAGAGGTGAATAATATGTTTGAATTAGATGGAGTTGAAGTATTAGGTCATAGTAGTATAAGAATTGCAAAAGAAAAAATCATATATATAGATCCATTTAGAATAAAAAAAGATTATAATGATGCTGATTTAGTACTTTGTACTCATAGTCATTATGATCATTTTTCTATAGATGATATAAGAAAAGTAAAAAAAGATGATACTATGATACTAGTAACAGAAGACGTAAAAGAAGAGGCTATGCTTATGGGAGTAAATCCATTAAATGTTGTAGGAGTAAAGCCTTATCAAGAATTTGAATTTGAAGATATTTCAATTGAAACAATTCCAGCTTATAACAAATTTAAAGAGTTTCACCCAAAAGAAAAAGAATGGGTTCGGATATATAATAGAAATTGAAGGAATAAGATATTATATATCAGGTGATACAGATTGTACAAAAGAGGCTTCTCTTGTAGAGTGTGATGTAGCGTTTCTTCCAGTAGGAGGAACATATACTATGGATTATATAGAGGCTGCTCACTTAGCTGCAAAGATAAGTCCAAAATATGTAATACCAACTCATTATGGAAGTATTGTCGGAAATAAAGAAGATGGTATATTATTTAAAAATTCTTTAAGTAAAAAAATAAAATGTGAAATTTTGATAAAAGATGAGGATATGGACTCTAGTGAATATTAATTTAGGAAAGATTATAGAAAATAGACTTATAGAATTAGCAGATGAAAATTATAAAAAATTTCATAGTTCTTTATGCCCCAATAATAGCAAAGATATTTTCTTAGGAGTTCGAGTACCTTTAATTAGAAAATATGCAAAAGAACTTTTAAAACAGTATGAATTAGATGATATTTTAAATAATATAAAAAATGATTATTATGAAGAAATAATGCTTGAAGGGTTAATTATTGCAAATGCTAAAATAGATATAGATACAAAAATTCATTTTGCAGATGATTTTGTTCCAAAGATAATTAACTGGGCAATTTGTGATATATTTTGTTCTGACTTTAAGTTTAAAGAAAATGAAAGAAGTAAAGTTTGGAATTTTATAAATAAATATATTGATTCTGAAAATGAATTTGAAATTAGATTCTTAATTGTAATGATGTTATCTCATTTTTTAGAAGAAGATTATATAGATAATGTTTTTGAGGTAATTGAAAAGGTAAAAAATGAAGATTACTATGTAAAAATGGCAATAGCTTGGCTTATATCAATAAGTTATATTAAATTTAAAGAAAAGACGGAAGATTATTTAAAAATATGTAATCTAGATGATTGGACTTATAATAAAGCTATTCAAAAAATCATAGAATCTTATAGAGTACAAAAAAGTGATAAAGAAAAACTTAAAAAATTAAAAAGAAAGTAGGAAAATAAATGCTAAAAATAGGATGCCATTTGTCTGTATCTAAAGGTTTTTATGAAATGGGAAAAGATGCAGTAAAAATAAATGCAAATACAATTCAATTTTTCACAAGAAACCCAAGAGGTGGCTCAGCAAAGCCTATAGACGAAAATGACGTAGAAAAATTTTTAAATTTAGCTAAAGAGAATAATATAGAAAGCCTTTTAGCACATGCACCATATACTTTAAATGCTTGTGCAAAGGATGAATCAATTAGAAAATTTGCAAAAGAGACTATGGAAGATGATTTAAAGAGAATGCAATACTTTAAGGAAAGTATGTATAATTTTCATCCGGGAAGTCATGTTGGACAAGGCGTAGAAATTGGAATAAAGTATATTGTAGAAATGCTAAATGATATATTAAAAGAAGAGCAAACAACTACAGTATTACTTGAGACTATGGCTGGAAAAGGTTCTGAAGTTGGCAGAAATTTTGAAGAAATAAAAGAAATTATAGATAAAGTCAAATTAGATGGTCACTTAGGAGTATGCTTAGATACATGCCATATTTTTGACGGTGGATATGATATTGTGAGTCACCTAGATGATGTTTTAGATGAATTTGATAAAGTTATTGGACTTAGTAGATTAAAGGCGATTCATTTAAATGATAGTCTAAATACACTTGGAAGTCATAAAGATAGACATGCAAAAATAGGAGAAGGAAATATTGGAATAGATGCTATAACAAGAATTATTAATCATGAAAAACTTAAAAATCTTCCATTTTTCCTAGAGACACCAAATGAATTAGAAGGATACGGAAAAGAAATAGCACTTCTTAGAAGTTTATATAAAGAATAAAATAAAGAAACAACAGTAAACAACATAATAACTAATAATTGGAGGTAATCTTTAGATTATATGGAAAAAAGTAATATATGGAGAATAATTGCTAAATTAATATTTGCATTAGTTTTTGGAGTAATACTTGTTGGTTTAACAGTATTAAGTGATACAATGCCAGATCAAGTTGATAATTACATTCAATCAGATTTAAATATACCAGTAAATGAAGTAAATGCAATTTCTGTATCAACTCTTGAAAGTACGGTAGTTTCTAGCGGGGCTAATCTAAAAGTATACTTCTTTGATGTAGGAAATGCAGACAGTACTCTTTTAGTTGCAGATGATAAAGTAATGCTTATAGATGCTGGAAATAAAGAAGATGGTGCAAATCTTGCTAAATACATAAAAGGACTTGGAATTAAGAAAATCGATTATTTGATAGGATCTAATGCTAATGAAGAACATATTGGCGGTATGGAGACAATAGTAAAAAAATTTGATATAGGTATAATCTATATGCCAAATGTTAAAAGTCCAACACTTGCATATGATAATTTATTAAAAGCTATATCTAGCAAGGGACTTGGAATTTCATCTTGTACAATAGGAGATACATTTTCACTTGGACAAGGATTATGCACTATAATGAATGTTAGAAATGATGAACAAAATGATTTAAAAAATTCATCAATTTGCTTACATTTAGTTTATGGAAATAATAAATTCTTATTTATGGGAGATTTAACAAAAGATGTTGAAAATGATGTATTTTATCCAGAAGTTGATATATTAAAAGTAGCAAATCATGGTGCAAATACTTCTACATCTGATAATTTCTTAAGTCAAGTAAAACCAAAAGTTGCAATTATTTCTACAAATGCAGATACTGTAAAAGGAGTTCCAAGTGAGGAGACTATAGAGAAACTTAGAAGCTTAGGAGCAGAAGTTTATAGAACTGATGAAATTGGTACTATTATTTTAACAAGTAATGGTAGTGCATATGATATCGCAAATATTAAAACAAATATTGATGGAAATATAAATACAAATTCATCTAGTATACAAAGTAATAAAAACAATTAGAAAAAATATGAATAAAAAATAAAATGAAAGAACCCGGGAGACTCAGAAGTCTTCCGGGTTTGCCGTCGATTAGATGCGCACCTTGCGGGTGATGATGTACCAGAGACCTTCTTCCTTGCAGAAGTAGGTGGTGACATCGGGGACACCCCTGAACGTGGTGCGGATCATGTCATAAGCTTCGGACTTGTCGGAAAATCCCAAAGAGGATATCACATAGTCCGTGAGGCCGGGCACCTGGTCGTAAAGATTCATAAAGCATACCTCCTAAATTAAGATAAATTAATTATATCATTTTTTAAGAGAAATATCAAATGTTATGTAAACAAAAATAGCGATTTTCCTAATTTTGTAGAAAAATCTGTTATTTAACAAATTAAATACATTTATTGAAAAAATAAGTATGATATAGTAATATTAATTTATAAACTAAAGATAAGGAGAAGCTTATGGATACTAAAAAGCTAACACAGAAATCATTAGACGTAATTAAAGAAGCACAAAATTTAGCAATTGAAAATCAGAATCAAAAAATAGATGGAGAGCATCTGCTAGTTGCAATATTAAAACCAAGGGATAATATAATTACTGAAATTATGATTAAACTTGAGATTGATATTAAGGCATTAGAGATGGCTCTTTATAACGTTATAAGAGTAAAAACTAAAGTAATAGATGAATCAAGAGATATAAGCAAAATTTATATTTCTCAAGAAGTAGATGATATATTAACAAAAGCTGAAAGTATTTCTCTTCAAATGGATGATCAATACGTTTCAATTGAACATATTATGCTTGGAATAATAGATAAAGCAAATCCAGAACTTCAAGAAATAATTAAATCTTATGGTATAGTTTATAAGACTTTTGAAAAAGAAATTTTAGAAATAAGAGGAGCTAGTAAAGTAAGAAGTAAAAATCCAGAGGGCACATATAATGTACTTAAAAAATATGGAACAGATTTAGTTGAACTTGCTAAAAAACAAAAAATAGATCCAGTAATCGGAAGAGATAAAGAAATAAGAGAAGTAATACAAATTCTTCTTAGAAAAACAAAAAATAATCCTGTTTTAATTGGTGAACCAGGTGTTGGAAAAACTGCTATTGCAGAAGAACTTGCAAATAGAATAGTAAGAGGAGATGTGCCAGAAGCTTTAAAAAAATGCAGAATCTTTTCTTTAGATATGGCTTCACTTATTGCAGGAACAAAATTTAGAGGAGAATTTGAAGAAAGATTAAAAGCAGTACTTGAAGAAATATCTAAAAGTAGAGGAAATATAATTTTATTTATAGATGAGATGCATACAATAGTAGGAGCCGGAAGAATTGATGGAGCTATGGATGCAGGAAATATTTTAAAACCAAAACTTGCTAAAGGAGAACTTCATTGTATAGGAGCTACTACTATAAATGAATATAGAATGTACATTGAAAAAGATGAAGCTTTGGAGAGAAGATTTCAGCCAATTATAGTAGATGAACCATCTGTAGAAGATACTATTGCAATTTTAAGAGGACTAAAAGAAAGATATGAAATTTTTCATAGAGTAAAAATACAAGATAAAGCTTTAATTGCAGCTGCTAAACTTTCAAATAGATATATATCAGATAGATTTTTGCCAGATAAAGCAATAGACTTAATAGATGAAGCATGTGCTATGGTAAGAACTGAGATAGATTCAATGCCACTTGAACTAGATGATTTATCAAGAAAAATTATGCTTCTTGAAATAGAAGAAAAAGCTATGGCAAAAGATCTTCAGGAAGGTGAAGAAGGAGAAGAAAATAAGGAACTAGAAAGTAAGAGAAAAGAAATTGCTGAGCTTAAAGAAAAATTCCAAAAGATGAAACTTCAATGGGAAAATGAAAAGTCAGAGATAAATAAAATACAAGAGATAAAATCAGACATAGAAAAAGTAAATGCAAAGATAGATGAACTTGAAAGAAAATATGATTTAGAAAAAGTAGCAGAACTAAAATTTCGGAAAACTTCCAGAACTTAAAGAAGCATTAAAACAAGAAGAACAGAAGATGGATGACACAAGAAAAGAAGATGAAAGTATGCTAAGAAATAAAGTTACAGAAGAGGAGATTGCTTCAATAGTTGCAAAAAGAACTGGAATTCCAATTGAAAAAATAGTTACTGAAGAAAGACAAAAAATACTAAACTTAGAAGAAAAATTAAAATCAAGAGTAATAGGACAAGATGAAGCAGTAGAAAAAGTATCAAATGCTATTATAAGATCAAGAGCAGGCATTCAAAATCCTAATAGACCAATTGGATCATTCTTATTTGTAGGTCCTACTGGAGTTGGAAAAACCGAGCTTGCAAAAGTACTTGCTAAAGAACTATTTGATGATGAAAAATCAATAATTAGATTTGATATGTCAGAATATATGGAAAAATTTTCAGTTACAAGACTTATTGGTGCACCTCCAGGATATGTAGGATATGAAGAAGGAGGACAGCTTACAGAAGCAATTAGAAGACAGCCATATTCTGTAGTACTTTTTGATGAGATAGAAAAAGCACATAGTGATATTTATAATATACTTCTTCAAATATTAGATGATGGACGAGTAACAGATTCTAAAGGAAAAGTAGTAAATTGTAAAAATACAATAATTATTTTAACATCAAACATTGGAGCAGAAGAAATTTTACAAAGCATAAATGAAAATGGAGAAATTACAGAAGAAATTAAAGAAAAAGTAAATGAATACATAAGAGAAATTTTTAAACCAGAGTTTATAAATAGATTAGACGATACTGTTATTTATAAGCCTCTTACTAAAGAAGCTCTTCTTAAAATTTTTGATATTATGATAAGTGATTTAAAACTTTCTTTAGATGAGAAAAATATTACTCTAGAAATTACAGATTATGCTAAAAATTATATTATAAATGAAGCTTATAATCCAATTTATGGGGCAAGACCACTTAGAAGAGCTATTCAAGATTTACTTGAAAATAGTATATCTAAGATTATTTTAGAAAAAGGTAATATAAGTAGTTTTAATATAAAAGTAGATTTCAAAAATGATGAATTATTTATGGAAGCATAAAATAAAAGGGGGAACAAATGAAAAAAAGGTTAAAACAGGTAATAGTGTTTATTACAGTATTTTCACTTCTGTTTATTGCAAATTTTCAAAAATCTTTTGCTGATGTTGGAGACTTTGAAACATATGATAGCGGTGGAAGTAGTTGGGACAGTGGCAGCAGCTGGGATAGCGGTAGTAGCTGGGATAGTGGAAGTAGTTGGAGTAGTTCTAGTTCAAGCTATGATGACGATTATGATTATAGTTCAAGTGGAGGAGACTTATTCTTTATATTATTTTTAATAAGACATCCATTTCTTACAATATTAATTATTTTAGTAATTGGAATTTCTGCAAACTTTGCTAGAAAGAGATTAAGAGAAAGAGATAGAATATTCTATGATAGACCACAAACAAGTCCACAAGCAAATCCTTTAGAATATGGCCAAGATGAAATTAGAATTACAAATACAATTAAACAGACAGATGAATTCTTTAATAAAGATGAATTTTTATCATGGGCTAGAGACTTGTTTATAAAACTTCAATATGCATGGTCAGATAGAGATTGGTCAGTAATTAGATGCTTTGAAACAAATGAATTATTTGAACAACATTCTGCTCAACTTGAAAGATATAAAATAAACAAACAAATAAATAAACTAGAAAGAGTAAGTGTAAATTGGGCAAGATTATATACTTATTCACAAAGTGCTGATAAAGAAATTTTAACAGTTGCTTTAAACTCAAAGATGGTAGATTATATAATAGATGAAGATTCTGGAAGAGTATTAAAAGGTGATCCAGACTTAAATAAGATAAATACATATAAACTTACTTTCATAAGAAAGAAAGGTGTTAAGACAAAAGCAGGAGAAACTACTGTAAATACAACAAATTGTCCAAACTGTGGCGCTCCAACAGAAATAACATCAGCAGGAAAATGTCCTTATTGTGGAAGCATTATAACTACAGGAGAATATAATTGGGTACTTTCTAATTTAGAGAGAATGTAAAAAATAAATATTATTGTTTTTTATAAAATAAAAATATATAATAGAACAAATTAAAGGAGGATGAAAAAATGGGACTATTTAAAGCAGCTGGAGAAGCAATAAAGACAGCAATGCATGATCAATGGAAAGATATAATTTCTTGTGAAAACATGGAAAACAATATACTAATGATGAGAAAAACAACAGATACAGGACAAATTTCAAAAAAGAGTTTAATCAGGGTTCTTCCTGGACAATGTGCTGTAATAATTCAAAATGGTAAAGTTTTAGATGCTACAGCAGAAGAAGGAGATTATCAATTTGATGAATCTGCTACACCATCTTTCTTTGCTGGAAACTTTGGTGCAGTATTTAAAGATATGTGGCAAAGATTTACTTTTGGTGGAGGAACACCAAATAAACAATCTGTTTATTTCTTCAATTTAAAAGAGATAATGGATAATAAATTTGGGACAGCAACACCAATTCCTTATCAAGATTGGTCACATCCAATACCAAACCAAATGACAGGTGGAGTTTCACCACTTGCAGTTAAAGTAAAATGTTATGGTAAATATACATTTAAAATCTCAGATCCAGCATTATTCTTAAGAGAAATAGCAGGAACTGCAGATGTTTATAAAAAAGATGATATAGTAGAACAAATGAGAGCTGAAGTAATTGCAGTATTTCAAAATGTATTAAATGAACTTGGTACAGAAAAATATAAGATTCCAGTTCTAGAACTTCCAAGCCAAACAGATGAGATTAAAGAAATGATGGACGAAAAAGTATTTGATGAACCAATTAGAAAAAGAGGAATGAGCATATTAGTATTTGCAGTAGAGTCAGTTACTCTAGATGAAGAATCTGAAAAATATATTCAAGATTATCTATTTAGTTCAAATGCAAATCTACAACAAGGAAGATTAACAGAAGCATATGCAGATGCTGTAAAATCAGCTGCTGAAAATAAAGCTGGAACATTAAATGGCTTTATGGGAATCGGAATGATGAACATGAATGGAAATGGAATATTTGGAAATATGATGCAAAACATAAATAACAATTCACAAACAGGACAAAGCCAAGTAAATAGTGCACCAAATGCAGCTGTAGTAAATGCTCAAAAACCAGCAGAGAATAATACTTGGAAATGTGCAAAATGTGGAGCTGTAAATACAGGAAAGTTCTGCAGCGAATGTGGAGAACCAAAACCTTCTAAAAAGGTATGTCCAAAGTGCGGAAAAGAAGTAGAAGAAGGACAAAAATTCTGCAATGAATGTGGAGAAAAATTACAATAATTTATGTAAAAAAATAAAAAAGCAGATATTTTAGAAATTAAATATTTGCTTTTTTACTTTTATTTAATTATTATTTTTCTTTCTAATTTAATTCTTCATTATGTTCATCACCATTTAAGAACTCATTAGTACGAACATTTTTAGAGTTTCTCTCTTCATTAACTTTTTTTGAAATAACTTCTTTTATTTGAAGTGGATCTTTTACACTTACAATATTAAATTCAGGAGTAGATTTATCATTAGAACAAATATGTATAGTACCAACATTGAAAATTCTTTGGAATAAAGTTCTAGTTACTGTTACGTCAAGAATTCTATATAGCCAAATTTCTTCTTGAGTTCTAGATAATATTCCATAGTCACATATAAGTTTTTCTTCATTTAACGTATAGTTTGTAAATGATAAAGGCAATCCAAATATTGGCCTTTTTTTATCTTTCCATATGATTTTATTTTCTTCCATAATTTATATTTCCTTCCAATATATTTTTCTATAGTATATCAGAAATAAATTTCATAAACAATAAGCTTTTTTGATTTTAAAAAAATTAATACAAAACTATTGCAATTACATATTTTATATATTAAAATTTAGTTAAGTGGAGAGAAGTGGTAAAAAGTGGTTTAAGCTAGAAAGAGGTGAGATGAAATGTTAATAGGCGAATTTGAGCATTCTTTAGATGCCAAAGGAAGATTAATAATGCCAGCTAAACTTAGAGAAGACATTGGTGAAACTTTTGTCGTAACTAAGGGGTTAGATGGATGTCTATTTGCATTTTCACTTACAGAATGGGCAAACTTTGAAGAAAAATTAAAAGCACTTCCTCTTTCAAATAAGAATTCTAGAGAGTTTACTAGATTTTTCTTATCAGGAGCTACTGAATGTGAAATTGATAAACAAGGAAGGTTTTTAATTCCTAATAATTTAAGAGAAGCAGCTGGACTTGAAAAAGAGATTGTAATTATTGGAGTTGGAACTAGAATTGAAATTTGGAGCAAGGATAAGTGGCAAAAATACAGCAGTAGCGATAATATTTCTGTTGAAGATATAGCAGAAAATATGACCATGCTTGGTATATAACTTGAAAAAGTTTATATAAACCTACTAAAGAAAAAGTTTTAAAAGTACAAAAGAAAAAAAGGCTTTATAAGTCCTTACAAAAGATTTTAAAATACAAAAGAAACTTTGAAAAATACAAAAGTTTCTAAGAAGCAAAAGATGTAAATCTTTTAAACACAAAAGAAAAAGTAATAAGTAGACAAAAGATGAATACTAAATAGTTGGTAGGACTTTCTTACCAACTATTTAGCATAAGAAATTTTTAAAAAGAGGAGCTATATATTGGAATTTAAACATAACCCGGTACTACTTAATGAATGTATAGAAGGTTTAAATATAAAACTGGATGGAATATATATAGATGGAACTTTGCGGTGGGGCAGGACATAGTAAAGAAATAGTAAAAAGATTATCTGATAAAGGTCTTTTAATTGGAATAGATAGAGATGAAGAAGCTTTAAATGTTGCAAAAGAAAGACTAAAAGAATATAAAAATGTTATATATTATCATGGAAATCATGATGAAATAGAAAATATACTAGAAGAATTAAAAATTGAAAAAGTAGATGGAATTCTTCTAGATTTAGGTGTGTCTTCATATCAACTAGATGAAAAGTCAAGAGGATTTAGCTACTTAGGTGATAATATTTTAGATATGAGAATGGATAAATCTCAAGATTTAGATGCAAAAAAGGTTATAAATACTTATTCAGAAATTGAATTATCTAGAATATTTTTTGAATATGGAGAAGAAAAGTTTTCTAAAAATATTGCAAAAAAAATTTGTGAAAAAAGAAAGATAAAAGAAATAGAGTCTACTAAGGAATTAGTAGATATAATAGAAGAAGTACTTCCTTCATGGAGCAAAAATAGAGATTCACATCCAGCCAAAAGAGTATTTCAAGCTTTAAGAATAGAAGTAAATAATGAAATAAAACCATTATTTGATACAGTAGTTAGTTCTATTAAATGTTTAAAACCAAGTGGAAGATTATGCATAATTACATTTCATTCTTTAGAGGATAGAGCTGTAAAAAATGCATATGTAAATCAAGAAGGAAGATGCGTATGTCCACCTGGACTTCCATATTGCGTTTGCGGATATAAAAGTGAAGGTAAGATAATTACTAAAAAACCAATTCTTCCAAGTGACAAGGAAATGAGGGAAAATAGTAGAAGCAAAAGTGCAAAACTTAGAATTTTTGAAAAGAAATAGGAGGTGAGAATAGCTTATGGGAATGCCATATAGGTATCAATATGAGACAAGCCCAAGGAAAGTAAAACCTGAGTATACGAGAAAACCTAAAAAATATCCTAAAAAATCTAGTATGACTAGAAAAAAGGTTAAGATAGAAAAAAATGTAAAAAAGGAATTTGTAAAAAAAGCAAAAATAATTTTTCTAGTATTATTTGTATTTTCAATAGTTTTTGCCATAAGTTATAGAAACTCACTAATCAATGAAGCATATTCAAAGACAGAAGGGCTTAAAAGTAACTTAGAAAAAATAGAAAGAGAAAATGAACAAATTGAAGTAAGTATAGACAATAGCTTAAATCTAGCAAATATTGAACAGAGTGCAAAAGAGCTACTTGGAATGACAAAGCTTACAAGCAAGCAAACAATTTATATTACTCTTCCAAAGCAAGACTATATAGAGAGCGATTCAAATAAAGCAAATGAAAAAAAGAAAAGAACATTTTTAGATTTTCTAAAAGATATTTTTTAAAATCACTTTAATTTAAAAATAAATTAAGGTGATTTTTTTATGCTTAACATATACAAAATAGAATTAGAATATAAATTATATTATAAAATATTTTTGTTTTGTAGGTGTTGATATGAAAGAAATTGACAGAAATTTACTTAAAACTAAAAAGAAGATGTTACTTGAACTTGTAGTACTTTTTCTTATTATATTTTGTTTAATATTAAGACTTGGGTATCTACAAATTATTGATGGAGCAAGACTAAAAAAATTGGCAATAGATCAACAAAGTTTAGGAAGAATAATTGGTGCTAAAAGAGGAACAATTTATGATTCAACAGAGAAAAACATTTTAGCTATAAGTAGTACAGTAGAGTCTGTGACTATTAATCCAAAAAATATAAAAAAAGAAGATAAACAAAAAGTTGCAAAAGCTCTTTCTGAAATTTTAGATTTAGATTATGAGAAAATGGTTAAAAAAGTAAACAGAAGATCATCAATAGAAAATATAAAAAAAAGAATTGAAAAAGAGGAAGCAGATAAACTTAGAAAATGGTGCATAGATAATAATATTTTAAAACGGTATAAATATTGATGAAGATTCAAAAAGATATTATCCATACACAAGTTTAGCGTCTAATGTGATTGGATTTTGTGGAAATGATAACCAAGGTTTAAATGGAATAGAAGCAAAATATGATGATGTATTAAAAGGAAAAAATGGAACTATAGAAAAAAATGTAGATGCTTCTGGAAGTACTTTAAAGGATTCAGAAGAAAAATATAATGAGCCAATAGATGGAAATGATTTAGTCTTAACAATAGATTCTACTATACAAGCAATTGCAGAAAAATATTTAGAAGAAGCATGTATAGATAATAAATGTACAGATGGTGGTAATGTAATTATAATGAATCCAAAAACTGGAGATATTCTATCAATGGTAACGTATCCATCATATGATTTAAATAAACCATTTGAGATAAACAGTGAAGAATTAAAGTCAGGGTGGGATAATGTTTCACAAGAAGAGAAAAATAAGCTTTTAAATGAAATGTGGAGAAATAAAGCAATATCTGATACTTATGAACCAGGATCTACATTTAAACTTGTTACTGCATCAGCATCTCTTGAAGAAAAAATAACAGACACTGATAATAAAGGAGAATTTAATTGTAGTGGTGGAATTGAAATTGCAGGAGTTAGAATAAAATGCTGGAGATATTATAGACCGCATGGTTCAGAGTCATTAAGAGAAGCTTTAATGAATTCTTGTAATCCAGTTTTTATTGGACTTGGTCAAAAAATAGGAGTGAAGAAATATTATTCTTATTTAAATAAATTTGGACTTTTAAGAAAAACAGGAATAGACCTTCCAGGTGAAGCAAATAGTATTTTTTTAAAAGAAGAAAAAGTAGGACCTGTCGAACTTGCAACAATATCATTTGGTCAAAGATTTGAAGTTACTCCTATCCAAATGATTACAATGGTATCTACTATTGCAAATAAAGGAGTATATGTAAAACCAAGACTTGTAAAAGCTATAATAGATTCTAAAACTAAAGAAAAGAAAAATTTAGAAGTAGAAAAAGGAGAAAGAGTAATATCAGAAGATACTGCAGAAAAAGTACTTAGTATGATGAATTCAGTAGTTTCAGAAGGTACTGGTAAAAATGCCAAAGTAGAAGGATATGAAATAGGGGGAAAGACTGGAACATCAGAAGATGGAGTAAACACAGGAAAATATGTAACATCTTTTATAGGCACTGCAAACACATCTGATCCAGAAGTTACAATGTTAATTACTCTATATAATCCGACAGGTGAGGGTGGCCATCAAGGGGGTGATTATATTTTTTATGCAACACAAATTTAAAGTAGATGATATTAATGCAGAAGTAATTTATTCAAAAGATGAAAGAAGCCTAGAAGATTGTATTTATGAAATTTTAAAAACAAAACTTTTTTATTTTGGAGATAAGTAAATGCAAGGTAGAAAACCTAAGCTTGATAAAAATTATTTAGAAGAAAAGAAATGGCTTGTTGCAGAATATATAAGACTTTCAAGGGAAGATATTGATAATCGGTATATATAAAAAAGAAAGCAATAGTATAATAAGTCAAAAAAATTTAATAGATGAGTATATAAATGAAAAAAAAGATTTGATTTTAAAAGATGTATATATAGATGATGGTTTTACTGGAACAGATTTTAATAGACCAGAATTTAATAGACTTTTAGAAGATATGAAACTAAAAAAAATAAATTGTATTATAGTAAAAGACTTATCTAGACTTGGAAGAAATTATATTGAAGTTGGAAATTACATAGAGCAAATTTTTCCACTCTTTAATATTAGGTTTATTTCTATAAATGATAATATTGATAGTTTTAAAGATGAAAATAGCTTAAATTCAATAATTGTTCCATTTAAAAATATAATAAATGATGAATATTGTAGAGATACTTCTATAAAAATAAGAACTGCTATAAATGCAAGAAGAAAAAAAGGGGAATTTGTTGGAGCATTTGCACCATATGGATATGTAAGAAATAAAGAAAATAAGCATATACTTGAAATAGATGAGGAAGCATCTTTTATAGTTAAAAAGATTTTCGAATGGAAAGTATATGAGGGAATGGGAAATATTAAAATATGTCAGAAATTAAATGACATGGGAATTATAAATCCTGCAGGATATAAGGAAAAAGTATTAAAATTAAATTATAAAACTTTTAATAAGAGTGATTATCTATGGACTCCATCAACTGTAAGAAATATTTTAAGAAATGATGTCTACATAGGAAATATGACTCAAGGAAAAAGAAAAGTAAAAAGTTATAAAATTCATAAGATAGAAAATGTAGATGAAAAAGAGTGGATTAGAGTAGAAAATACACATAAACCAATTATAGAAAAGAGTTTATTTGAAAAAGCTCAATTTCTGCAGAAAAAAGATACTAAAGTTCAAAAAAATGGTACTTTAAGTATATGGGCTGGAAAACTCAGATGTAGTAAGTGCAAAATGGCTATGAGCAAAAAAATAAGTACTAATAAAAATAAAATAAGATATGAATATTATATTTGTAGCACATATAGAAAAAAATCGAAACACTTATGCACAAGAAGTTTAGTAAAAGTGGAAAACTTAGAGAAAATTGTTCTTGAATTGCTTAAATTTTACTTTTCAATATGTGATTTTGAAAAAGTAATTTGTAGATTAAGAAAAAGTAAGTTAAAAGATTTAAGAACAAGTAAAAAAGAAAGTTTAGAAAGTATAATTAAAGCAAAAGAAAATGAAATTAAAAGATTTGATTTTTTAAAACAAACTTTATATGAAGACTTAAAAGAAAAGATTTTATCAAAAGAAGAATATTTTAAATATAAAGAAAAATATGACAATAATATCAAGGAAAATGAAAAGAATATTGCTAAATTAAGTGATATGTTAAATTCTAAAAAAAAGACTCATGGAAAAAGTGAAGATTTTATAAAAGAAGTAGAGAATATGAAAAATATAGATGCTTTAGATAGAACTATTGTAGACGAACTTATAGATTATATTGAAGTGAAAAATAGCAAAGATATTATTATTTATTTAAAGTTTAGTATGTAGATAAAATTTATTTGACATATTTCTCTGATGGTCTTGAAATAATAGCTTTTATATGTTAAAAAGAAATAAAAATAAAAAGAATTAAAATAAAAAAATAAATTAAATAGGAGGAAAAATTATGAAATATAAATGTACTATATGTGGTTATATTTATGATGATGAAAAAGAAGAAACAAAGTTTGAAGATTTAGATGAATCATGGGTTTGCCCATTATGTGGAGTTGGAAAAGAAAACTTTGTAAAAGTTGAAGAATAGTTTTTAAGTAGCTGCAATGCCTCATTTGCAGCTATTTTTACGCCTTTTTGTATTTAATTTTATTTAACTTAAAAATACATATTTTCAGCATGCAAAAAACGCTGAAAGTATTTACAAATTAGGAAAATTTTGCTATAATTTATATGGTAGTATGCAAAAAAGGGGGAGTTTTTGTGGAGAAAAATAAAAGAAATACAAAAAAAGTTATTTATATTTCGTTTATTATTACTTTACTTACTATATCAATAGTACTTGGAAATTTAGCTCAAAGTATTAATATGATTAAGTTTAGTAAGCCTCAAAATACACAAGGAACAGAAAAAATAGAAGAAACAAAAGGAACATTTTATTTATCAAGTAGTGTAGACGGAAAGACTTGTAAATATCTATCTGATATAAATTATGTTCAAAATGAATCAAAAGTAGAGTGGGGAAGTATAACACTAGATGGTAACTTAGAAACACAACATAATAATGGATTAATTACTCTACTTGTAAATGGTGAAAAGAAATATTTCTTAAAAGGTATTTCTGCACATGCTACATCTACTTTAGTGTATGACTTAAAAGATGAGGAGTTTGATTATTTTAGTGCTTTTATCGGAGTAGATGAGAGCCGTGGAAATAATGGAAACGGTGTTAAGTTTGAAATATCTACATCTGATGATGGTAAGACTTGGGAGACTGCTACAGAAGTAGATAAGACTAAAGTACATAGAGCAAATGAAGATGCAGAATTTGTTAAGGTAAAAATTACTGGAAAGAGATATTTAAAATTATATTGCAATAACAATGGAAGCAACAGCTCTGATCACTCAGTTTATGCAAATGCCAAATTATTTAAAGAGGGTTATGAAGAAAAAGAAGCAGAGTATGTTGATTTTATAAAACCAGTGGCAGAGTATGATAAAATACTAAAGGAAGATTCATTAGATGATCAAATAGAAAAAGATGAATTAACTTTACTTCAAAGAGAATTTGTAGATAGAGCTGGATATGATTTACTTCAAGTTACTGTAAATCAAAATGATGATTTTAAAGACACTGTAAAGTGGCTTATGAATGATAAAGAAATGCTTCATTTATATATACTAGGTGGAGAGCCAGATGGTGGAAGTTATTATAACTCTATAAAAGAACTTTCAAGATTATATAAAGAATATAGCAAAGATTTTGAGAATACAACTCCAACTGATAACAAATGGATTAAAAACCAAACAAAAGGTGATGTATATAAGAAAATGGCAATAGCACTTTCTTTAACACACGCAACTAAAGTTGGATATTGGGCACAAATTGATCACCCTGCAAATAGATCAGATTCTGTAAAACGTTATGCTATATATAAAGAACTTTATGATAAAAACAAATTTAAAGTTTCTGATAGACAAGATCAAACAGATTGGTATGAAGCTTTAACAGTTGAAGAAATGCGTTATGTAATGAATAACATTACAGATGATGAAGAATTAATATGGTTTAATGATTATACTCAAAAAAGAATAAATGAAAATCCAGAACAAGAAGAAAAATACTTACAACCACATACATATATAGCTTATGTATGGCCAGACTTTGAATTTGAAAAATTCCATGATCCAAATATGAAAGACTACTGGGATAAATTATTTGAAGGAATCTTTACACAGTATCATGTAACATATAGTGAAGGTGATGACCACGTATACAAAGCTTGGATGAGTATGAGAAATGAGTTTGGAACAGGCGCTGTTTGTGGTGGTATTTCAAAACTTGGATGTCACATTCGTGCAGCTCATGGAGCTCCAGCATCAGTTATAAGTCAACCAGGACATGCTGCAATTATTTATTATAGAAAATATGATAATGGTGATGGATACTGGACAATAGATAACGACGTTTCAGGATGGGCACAATCAGGAAAGACTGAAAAACTTAGCACAAGAATGCCTCTTGGATGGGGTAATGATTCATATGTAGATGGTTGGGCTGCAACTTATATAGTTTTAGCACAAGAAGCTATGAATGATAATGATAAATATGAAAAAGCTGAAAAAATTCTTATGACAGCAAAAATGTATGAAAACGATGTTAAAAAACAAGAAGAATTATATAGAAAAGCCTTAGAAGTACAAAATATAAACATTGATGCTTGGTGGGGATTAATAAATGCTTATAAAAATGATGAATCTAAAGAAGAGAAAGATTTTTATAAATTAGCAGAAGAATTAGGAGAAGCTTTAAAACCATTCCCACTTCCAATGAAAAACTTATTAGATCAAATTAAAGGAAAATTAACAAGTGTTGAATATTCATTTAAGTTCACACTTTTAGAGACTAGATTATTAACAGAAGGAAAGAATTATCAAGATACAGATATAGTATCTCAACCAGGAATTACAAGAACAGTAGCTAGTTTCTTATTAGGACAAACAGATACATCTCTTGCAAGCTTCTCATTTGATGGAGCAGATGCAGGAAAAATAGTATTATCTAGTCGTTATGATGGTACTGGTGTACGTTGGGATTACAGCTTAAAAGGAAAAGATGCATTAAAAGAAGATTGGAAAGAAGTAGACTTCTCACCAGACGAAGCTCATAAATGGAAATTAACTAAAAACGAAATTGAAAGTATTACAACAGATAATGACATTTATGTTCACATAGTAGGAACAAGTTATGAGGAGAAAAACTTATTTAAGATAGATATAGAGAATCAAGATCCATTACCTAACGTATATGCAAATGACTTAGAAAATAGATTAGTTGGTATTAACTTAGATACACATTGGAGATATTCTGATAAAGATGAATGGACTTCATATAGTGTAGCTTCACCAGACTTAACAGGAGATAAAACTGTACAAATAAGACAAGGCGCAACAGGTACAAAACTTGCAAGTATTACATCTGGTGATTATAAGTTTACTAAAGATGATCAACCAGAAAATAGAAAATATATTAGAGTTTCTGATTTATCAATAAAAGAATATTCTAGCCAATCAATTGATGGAAAAAGACCATACTATGCACCAAATGCAATAGATGGTAACATATATACATTATGGCATACAGACTTTAGATATAATGTTATAAAAGAAAACATAACAACATTTTTAACAATTGAATTAAGTCAACCAAAATACATATCAGCACTTGAATTTGTACAAACAAAATACTTAGATAAAGACCCTGATGAAGTTAAAGGTACTACTGTATATGTAAGTGAAGATGGAGAAAAATGGAAAGAAGCTGGAAAAATAGAAAATTGCCATGAATATGGAAAAGTTCATGCAATTGACTTTAAAGAAAGTGTATATGGAAAGTTTGTAAAAATCGTATTTGATACATATGATATGTTTGCTTCAGCATCAATGATAAACTTATATGAAGATACAACAAAGATTGATAAAACAATACCAACAGCTGGAATTTACTACAGTCCAAAAGAACCAACAAGTGGATATGTAATTGCAAGACTTGATAATCCAAGTACAGATATTACAGTTACAAACAATGATGGTAGTGATACATATGTATTCACAGAGAATGGTAAATTTACTTTCGAATTTAAAGATAAAAATGGTAAAAAAGGAACAGCTGTTGCAGAAGTAAATTGGATTGATAAAAGTACTCCTACAGCAGATGTAGATTATAAGCTAGATGGAGATAGAAAATTATCTATACTATTAGATAATATAAGTGAAGATGTATATTTACTAGATGAAAACAATAACAAATTATGCTTTATAGAAGTTAAAGATAAAACAGTATATAGAATTTCATATATAGATAAAAATGGAAATATATACAAAATAGTAGAAGTAGATACTGATGGAAATATGACAAAAGTTACTTACACAAATACTACTGGAAAAGTAGATGAAGTAGAAACATATATTACAACAGTAACAAATGGAGACATAACAGATAGAGAGTATTTAGATGAATATGGAAAACCTGTAGAAGATTTAACAGATGATGAAAAAGAAATCCTAAAAACTCTTGAACAAATTAAGACTAACCCATTAGAATATACTTTCGAAGACAGTGGAGAACATGAATATAAACTTTTAGATAAAGCAAGCAATATTGCTTACAAAACTATAAAAGTAGATTACTTAGAAGATAATAGTATTATAGCAAGTGATGTATCTTATGATATTACAACACTTACAAATAAAAATGTTGTAGCTACTATAAATCCATATATGTTAGACAAAGATGGTAAAGAAGCAGAAGTTGAACTTGTAGATGATACTGAATTAACTCATGAATTTGAAGAAAATGATGAATTTACATTTAAATACAAAGATCCATCAGATGATGATGAATCAGATGTTCAAGAACATACTGCAAGAGTTAGCTGGATTGATAAAACTGCTCCTACTGCTAAGATAAGATATAACATTAATGAAGAGACAGATAAAGCTGTTACAGCAAGTCTAACAGATGAAAGTGAAACTATTGTAATTACAAATAATAGTACAAGTAGAAACTATACATTTGATAAGAATGGAAACTTCACATTCAAGTTTAAAGATGAAGCCGGAAACGAAGGAGAAGCAGTAGCAGAAGTTAGCTGGATTAAAGAAGTAGCAAATAATCCTGAACAAGATAATCAAAATAAAGATGATAATTCAGATGATAAGAAGGATGAAAATAAATCAGATTCAGATAATAAAGATGACAGTAAAGATAATAATAACAATAACAACAATAACAATAACAATAATAATAACAGCAAAGATGAAGACAAACAAAATAATAATGATGATAGCAGCAAAGAAGACGAAAACTTAAATAATCAAGAAAATAATGATGAAAACGAAAATACTGGAAATGGAAATAGCAATAATAGCGGTTCAGGAAGTAGTGGAAAAGGAAGTTCAACAAGTGGAAATAGCAAAGATGATAAATATGATGGATCTCTTCCATATACAGGTACTTCAAGAACAATAACATATGTAATAATGTTACTTGCATCTTTAATAATAGTTAGAATGGTTATAATGAAATACTCATTTAATAGTCAAAAGAAAAAAGCTGCTAGAAAAATAAGAAGATAATTAAAAGAAAATAAACCTTAGAATCTAGGGTTTATTTTTTGTGCATAAAACATACGAGGAGGTGGTGTAGCAGCACCAATTGCAGGTCAAATTTTTTCAGAGATACTTCCTTATTTAGAAGTAAAGAAAAGTCTAGGTGAGAAAGAAGAAGTAATGATGCCCAATATCTGTGGTATGACAGTTTCTGATGCTAAAAAAATATTAGAAGAATATAATCTTAATATAAGAGAAGGAGATTATAAAGAAGATGATGTAATAAAAAAACAAATACCAGAATATGGAGTAAAAATAAAAAAAGAAGAGGATATTATAATAGAGACAAAATAAAGTTAAAATGAAAATGCACTATACAAAAGAAAAAATTAAGTATATAATTAAAAATAATTTGATATATAGGAGAGATAGATAAGTGGAACTAAAAAGTGTTTTAAGTAGTTTAGAAAATCTAAAAGCTAAAGGTAATCTAAACATAGATATTCAAAATGTTGAATGTGATTCTAGAAAAGTTACAAATAATACTTTATTTGTAGCAATTACTGGATATGATGTTGATGGTCATGACTATATAGAAGAGGCAATAAAAAATGGCGCTAAAGCAATTTTAATTGAAAATGTTGCTAAAATAAAAAATCTTAATATACCTGATGATGTAACGATTATAGTTGCAGAAAATTCAAGACATGCTTTAGCTATTGCTGCTTGCAATTTCTATGATAATCCATCTAGAAAATTTAAATTAATTGGAATTACAGGAACAAAAGGAAAAACCACTACAACCTATATGATAAAAACACTTCTTGAAGCATCTGGTAAAAAGGTAGGGTTAATTGGAACTATTGAGAACTTTATAGGAGAAGATAGCCTTGGAGAAAGTGATAGAACTACACCAGAAAGTTTAGAACTTCAAAGATTTTTTGCTAAGATGGCAGAAGAAAAAGTAGAATATGTTGTTATGGAAGTTTCATCACAAGCATTAAAACTTCATAGAGTTGATGGTTGTGATTTTGATGTTGGAATTTATACAAACTTTTCAAAAGAACATATTAGTGAAAAAGAACATCCTGATATGGAAGATTACTTTAATTCAAAATTAAAGTTATTTGATATGTGTAAAATTGCATTTGTAAATATAGATGATTTTAGAGGCACAAGAGTAAAGAAATCAGCTAAATGTGAAGTAAAAACATATGGTATTGATAATATTTGTGATTTACTTGCAAAAGATATTACAATAACAAATGTTGGAGTTGATTTTAAAGCAAAACTTGGAGATAGAAATGAAAGAGTAAAAGTTGATATTCCAGGAAGATTTAGTGTATATAATTCTTTAGCTGCAATATCTGTTGCTCTTTACTATGGTTGCAAAGTAGAAACTATAAAAACAGCCTTAGAAGAAATTAAAGTTCCAGGGAGAAGTGAATTAATTCCTAATAAGAAAGAACTATCAATAATGATAGATTATGCTCATTCTCCAGAAAGTCTTCAAAATATTCTTCAAGCAGTAAAGACATATACTAGAGGCAGAGTAATATTAGTATTTGGATGTGGTGGAGATAGAGATAGAACTAAAAGACCTATTATGGGAGAAATAGCAGGAAGAATTGCAGACTTTACAATACTTACTTCAGATAATCCAAGAACAGAAAATCCAGAAATGATTATTGATGATATAGAAAAAGGAATTTCAAAAACAAAAGGAAAATATGATAGAGTAACAGATAGAAAAGAAGCTATAGAAAAAGCTTTAAAGATGGCAGGCAAAAAGGATATAGTAATTCTTGCAGGAAAAGGTCATGAACCTTATCAAGAAATAGACAAAGTAAAATATCCTTTTGATGAAAGAATTATAGTAAAAGAGATATTGGAAAAAATGAATTAAGGGGAGAGATAAGTGGATTTTAGCATAAAAATATTACTTATAACATTTTTTATTTCAGTAGTATCTGGAATATTTATAATACCAGCTTTAAGAAGACTAAAAGTAGGTCAATCTGAAAGAGAAGAAGGACCTAAATCACACTTAAAAAAACAAGGAACACCTACAATGGGTGGAATTATAATGATAATTGCAGTTATTATTTCCACAATTATCACATATATTTATAATGTAGATTTAGCAAAGAAAATAATACCTATAGCATTAGCAGCAATAGGATTTGGAATTATTGGATTAATTGATGATTATAAAAAGGTAGTTTTAAAAAATACAGATGGTATTAGTCCAAAAGCAAAAATGCTTGGATTACTTATAATTTCAATATGTTATGTTTTATATTTAATAAAAGGAATAAATATTGAAACAAGTACTTTAATACCATTTTTCAAAAATTATATAGTGCTTCCTATTTATATATACATTCCATTTACAATTATAGTAATGTTAGCTACAACAAATGCAGTTAATTTAACAGATGGAATAGATGGATTAGCAACTACTATATCTCTTATTATAGTAACTACTTTATCAGTAATTGGAATAGTTTTTGGTGAGACGGAAGTTTCAATAATAGGAAGTATAATTTGCGGAGCATGTTTAGGATTTTTAATTTATAATATAAATAAGGCTAAAGTATTTATGGGAGATACAGGATCATTATTTTTAGGAGGAGTAATATCATGTATTGCCATATATTTAAAAATGCCATTTATACTACTAATTATTGCACTAGTACCGGTTTTTGAAACTTTATCAGTGATAATTCAAGTTGCATATTATAAAAGAACTAAAAAAAGAATATTCAAGATGACTCCTATTCATCATCATTTCGAATTATCAGGCTGGAAAGAGAATAAAGTAGTTAGAGTTTTTTCAATGACTACACTTATTTTATGTATAATAGGAATATTTTCTGTTATATAAATAGATAGGGGAATTTTTTAATGACTAAGATAAAAAAAGATAAGAGAATAACCTTTTTTACTAGGTCAAAAGCACCAGTAGATTTCATATTACTTTTAACAGTAGTAATTCTTTTAGCTACTGGAATAATTATGGTGCTTTCAGCTTCATCTCCAACAGCATTAGCAGAATCTGGAGATAGCTATACATATTTATATAAACAATGTTTTTGTGCAGCAATTGGTCTTGTTGTTATGTTTATACTAACATTAATAGATTATAGAGTATTTAAAAGATTATATAAGTTAGTTTATATTGCAACTATTGCTGTACTTTGCTTAGTATTTATATTTGGTATATCAGAAAATGGTGCAACTAGATGGGTTTATATTGGACCTATATCTTTTCAACCATCTGAAGTTGCAAAAGTTGGAATAATACTTTTTTACGCAGAATTATTAACTAGAAAAAAAGATAAATTAAAAAATTTTAAAGAAGGAATATTATATTCATTAGTTTGGTTAATTCCAATTGTTTTACTTGTATTTGGAGTACAAAACCACTTAAGTGCTACAATAGTAATTTGTTTCTTAGCGTTATTTTTAATGTTTATGGCAGGATGCAAGATAAGTCATTTTATAATAATTGGAGTAATTCTTGCTGCGGTTGGTATACCAGCATTATTTATGTCAAAAGGTGGATTTAGATTAAATAGAATTATGAGTTTTGCAAATCCAGGAACAGATATATCTGGAACAGAGTGGCAAACAAATCAAAGTTTATATGCAATAGGATCTGGTGGAATATTTGGTGTTGGACTTGGAAACAGTAAACAAAAATATTTATATCTTCCAGAACCACATAATGATTTTATTTTTGCTGTTATTGCAGAAGAATTGGGATTTGTCGGATGTTCTATAATATTAATTTTGTTTGCTATATTTATTTGGAGAGGAATAGTTATAGCAATGAAATCTAAAGATATGTTTGGAAGTTTAGTTGCAATTGGAATCACGTCTTTAGTTGCAGTAGAACTTATAATAAATGTTGCTGTTGTTTCAAATTTAATGCCAGTAACAGGAATGTCACTTCCATTTATAAGTTATGGCGGTACATCAATTATTGTAATGCTTGCAGCAATCGGTATTTTGCTCAATATTTCAAAAGTAAATAATGAACAAGAGAAATAGAATAGGAGTGTATATAAATGAGAGTAATTATTGCAGCAGCAGGAACTGGAGGACATATAAACCCGGGACTTTCAATTGCAAATAAAATAAAGGAGAAAGAACCATCTTCTGAAATCATATTTGTTGGCACTGATAGGGGAATTGAAAATGATTTAGTTCCAAGAGCAGGATATGAATTAAAAACAGTAGATGCTTATGGATTATCTAAAAGTATAAGTCCGTCTGCATTAAAAAAAGACTTAAAGACATTAAAAGGGTTTTTTGAAGCAAAGAAAATAGTTAAAGAATTTAAACCAGATATAGTAATTGGAACTGGTGGATATATATGCGGTGGAGTTATAAGTGGTGCTCATAAATTAAACATCCCAACTGCAATACATGAAAGTAATGCATATCCAGGTAAAGCAACAAAAATGTTATCTAAAAAATTAGATAGAATTTTTGTAGGATTTGAAGAGACTAAAAAGTTTTTAAATAATGAAGAAAAAGTAATAGTAACAGGTACTCCAACAAAAGTAGAAAAAAAGGATATTTCAGTAGAAGAAAAAAATGAACTTTTGAAATCAGTCAAATTAAATGATAAATTACCATTAGTACTTGCTTTTGGAGGAAGTCAAGGAGCTCAAAGAATAAATGAAGCTTTAATAGAAATTATAAAAAATAGAAAAAATAAAAATTATCAATTATTTTGGGCAGCGGGTCCAAAACAATATGATATAGTAAAAGAAGAATTATCAAAGGTAGGTATGGATATTGAAAAATTAGATAATACTTCAATAGTTCCATATATATATAATATGACAGAATATATGAATATAGCAGATTTAGTAGTATCTAGAAGTGGAGCAATGACAATTACAGAACTTTCTTTAGTAGAAAAACCTGCAATATTTATACCACTTCCAAGTATGTCTGCAAATAGACAGATAGATAATGCTAAAGTTTTAGAAAAATTAGGAGCAGCAAGAATCATATTAAATGAAGAAGTAAATGGAACAAATCTATCTGAAAATATAGAAGATATGATTAAAGATATAGATAAATTAAAAGAAATGGGAAAAAAAGCTTCAACAATTGCAAAATATAATGTATTAGATAGAATATATGATGAAATAAAGAAAATAGTAAGAAAATAGGCACATATTACATGTGTCTAATTTAAATTTAATAGTTGCAAAAAAAATGAATATAGATTAAAATACAAAAAGATTAAGAAAAAGGAGCTAGAAAAATGGCTGATAAGTTAATAATAGTTGAGTCTCCGGCAAAAGCTAATACAATAAAGAAATTTCTAGGTGGAAGCACTAAGGTAGTAGCTTCAATGGGACATGTAAGAGACTTACCAAAGTCTAAACTCGGAATAGATACAAATAACTTTGAACCAGAATATATTAATATAAGAGGAAAAGCTTCACTTATAAATTCACTTAAAAAAGATGCAAAACAAGCTAAAAAAGTTTACCTTGCAACTGACCCTGACCGTGAAGGAGAGGCTATTGCATGGCATTTAGCATATTTACTTGGAATAGATAAAGATGAAGTTTGTAGAGTAACTTTTAATGAAATTACAAAAGAAACTGTAAAAGAATCTATGAAAAAGCCTAGAAAAATAGACTTAAATTTAATAGATGCTCAGCAAGCTAGAAGAGTTTTAGATAGAATAGTTGGATATAAAATAAGTCCAGTACTTTGGAAAAAAGTAAAAAGAGGACTATCTGCTGGTAGAGTACAATCAGTTGCAGTTAAACTTATAGTGGATAGAGAAGAAGAAATTGAAAACTTTATACCTGTAGAATATTGGAATATAACTGCTATAGTTTCAGATAAAAAAACAAAGACAAAATTTGAGTCAAAATTAGTTGGAAAAGATGGAAAGAAAATTGAACTTCATTCAAAAGAAGAAGTAGATGAAGTTTTAAATGTACTAGAAAAAGCAAGATATATAGTAAAAGATGTAACTGTAGGAGAAAAGAAAAGGAATCCTGCTCCACCTTTTACAACAAGTACACTTCAACAAGAAGCTTCAAGAAAACTTGGATTTCCAATTAAAAAAACAATGTCAGTAGCACAAGGTTTATATGAAGGAGTAAAGATTTCAGATAGAGGAACAACAGGTCTTATTACTTATATGAGAACTGATTCTACTAGAATTTCAGATGAAGCTAGAAAAGCTGCAAAAGAGCAGATTGAAAAAATATATGGCGAAAATTATTATGAAAATAGATTTTATAAAGCAAAGGCAGATGCACAAGATGCACACGAAGCAATAAGACCATCATATGTAAACATACTTCCTGATGATATTAAAGATAGTTTAACTCCAGATCAATATAAGCTTTATAAACTAATATATAATAGATTTTTAGCAAGTCAAATGTCATCTGCGGTTTATGATACAATTGCAGTAGATATAAAGGCAGATGAATATGATTTAAAAACAACAGGTCAATCAATTAAGTTTAAAGGATTTATGACTTTATATGTAGAAGGGGCTGACGAAGAAAAAGAATCAGAAGAACTTGGAATTGCAAGTATTCCATATCTTGAAAAACAAGATGAATTGAAGAAAGAAACTTTAGATGCAAAACAAAGCTATACAGAACCACCAGCAAGATATACAGAAGCAAGTTTAGTTAAAGTATTAGAGGAAAAAGGAATAGGAAGACCAAGTACTTATGCTCCAATTATCACTACAATATTAGCTAGAAATTATATAGAAAAGGTACAAAAACAATTAGTTCCAACTGAACTTGGAAAAGTAGTAAATAAACTTTTAATAGAAAACTTTTCAGATATTATAAATGTAGAATTTACTGCAAATATGGAAGAAGAGTTTGATAAAATAGCAGTTGGAGAAGAAAATTGGAAAAAAGTTATTAAAGATTTTTACGATCCTTTTGAAGTCGTAATAAATAAAGTAGAAAAAGAGTTAGAACATATAAAACTTGAAGATCCAGTATCTGATGTACCATGTGAAAAATGTGGAAGAATGATGGTAATAAAGATTGGTAGATATGGAAAGTTTTTAGCATGTCCTGGATATCCAGAATGTAGAAATGCAAAACCATATGTAGAAGTTATTGATGTTCCATGTCCAAAATGTGGTGGTAAGGTACAAATTAGAAAAACTAAAAAGAGAAGAACTTATTATATATGTGAAAATAATCCGAAAAGTTGTGACTATATTTCTTGGAATAAACCAAAAGAAGGAGAACAGTATACAGAAAATAAAGAAGTAGCAAATGAAATAGAAGAGGAAACAAAGAAGAAAAGAGCTACTAAAAAGACTACTAGAAAGAAGACAAAAACTACAAGAAAAAAGAAAAAATAAGAAACTTAAATGAGCTATTAGATAAATAGCTCATTTTTTAGAAAAAAGTCTAAAAAAGTCTAAAAAACTATTGACTTTAGAAGATATATTGTGCTAAAATATTAAATGTACCGAGCAATAGAAATTGATGTACAAAGGAACTAGTAATTTAACAAAAGATTTTAAGAGATAAACTAGTTTTATTTTTTGCCCTTTTTTAGGTAAAAAAATACATCAAAAATTCGGTAAAACATAACTAAAAATAAAACTTAAAAAAATCTTTAAAAAAGTGTTGACTTTGATTTTTAGTTGTGTTAAAATAAGTTTCGTTCCGA
>CANQYZ010000016.1 GCA_947628215.1 uncultured Clostridia bacterium
CATAGTGTCTCTTTTCTGTTTCATATTCAACGTGAGCTGTATTGATTGTTATACCTCTAGCTTTTTCTTCTGGAGCTCCATCTATTTGATCATATGCTGAATATTGAGCTCTACCTAATAACTCTAAGTATTTTGTAATAGCAGCTGTTGTTGTTGTTTTACCATGGTCAACGTGACCAATAGTACCAATATTTACGTGTGGTTTTGTTCTTTCAAATTTAGCTTTAGCCATTTGAAAATTCCTCCTTTTTTTCTTTTTTATATTTTTAAATTTAATAACTAATTTAGCACTTGCATTTTATAATATTTCTAGCTAAAATGCAAGAGTTTTAAAGATTTTCTAGAATAACTTTAAGTATTATTCTTCTTTTTTAGCTCTTGAAGATACAATTGCTTCTAGAACTGATTTTGGAACTTCTTCATAATGAGAAGGTTCCATAGAGTATGTTCCTCTACCTTGTGTCTTAGAACGTAGGTCTGTAGCATATCCAAACATTTCTGATAATGGAATATTTGCTCTAATTTCTTGCATTCCATCTACGCTTTCCATACCTTCCATTCTACCACGTCTTGAGTTAATATCTCCTATAACATCTCCCATGTATTCTTCTGGAACTGTTATTTCTACTTTCATGATTGGTTCAAGGATAACAGATTTTGCTTTCTTACATCCTTCTTTAAATGCCATAGATCCTGCAATCTTGAATGCCATTTCAGATGAGTCAACATCATGATAAGAACCATCAACTAATGTAGCTTTAAAGTCTATAACTGGATATCCAGCAAGTACACCGCTTTCGGCAGCTTCTCTTACACCATCTTCAACTGGTTTGATATATTCTTTTGGAACAACACCACCAACGATTTTGCTCTCAAATTTAATACCAGAACCTGGCTCTAATGGTTCCATCTCTAGCCATACGTGACCATATTGTCCACGTCCACCAGATTGACGAATGAATTTTCCTTCAACTTTAACTGAATCTCTAATTGTTTCTTTGTAAGCAACTTGTGGTTTACCTACATTACATTCAACTTTAAATTCTCTTTTTAATCTATCAACGATGATATCTAGGTGAAGCTCACCCATACCAGCTATGATAGTTTGACCTGTTTCTTGGTTTGTATAAGTCTTAAATGTTGGATCTTCTTCAGCAAGTTTTGATAATGCAATACCCATTTTTTCTTGAGCAGCTTTGTCTTTTGGCTCAATTGCTATATCAATAACTGGCTCTGGGAATTCCATTGATTCAAGGATTATTGGATGATCTGGATCACATAAAGTATTTCCAGTTGTAACATCTTTTAATCCAACTGCTGCAGCAATATCACCAGCATATACTTTTTCAATATCTTCTCTGTGGTTAGCATGCATTTGAAGAATTCTACCAATTCTTTCTTTTTTATCTTTGCTTGAGTTTAAAACTGTAGATCCTGACTCTAATGTTCCTGAGTAAACTCTAAAGAAACATAATTTTCCAACGAATGGGTCAGTGGCAATTTTAAATGCTAAAGCAGCAAATGGTTCACTATCAGAAGTCTTAGCTTCAGTTGGTTCTCCATCTAATGTTTCACCTTTAATATGAGCAATATCAAGTGGTGATGGCATAAAGTCTACTATTGCATTTAATAGTTCTTGTACACCTTTGTTTTTATATGAAGATCCGCAAGTTACTGGAACTATTTTATTATTGATTGTTCCTAGTCTTAAACCTTTCTTGATTTCATCTTCAGAAATCTCTCCACCATCTAAATATTTCATCATTAATTCTTCATCTTGTTCAACAGCAGCTTCAATCATTTCTGATCTGAATTTTTCTGCATCTGCTTTTAGATTATCTGGTATTTCTTGTTCTTCGATTACTTTTCCTAAATCGTCTTTATGAACAAATGCTTTCATTTTGATTAAATCTACTATTCCTTGGAAATTATCTTCTGCTCCAATTGGTAATTGGATTGGAATAGCATTTGCTTTTAATCTGTTTCTTAATTGATCAACGCAAAGCATAAAGTTTGCACCTGTTATATCCATTTTGTTTACATATACCATTCTTGGTACATTATATTTATCAGCTTGTCTCCAAACTGTTTCTGTTTGTGGTTGAACTCCACCTTTTGCAGCTAAAACTGTAACAGAACCGTCAAGTACTCTTAGAGATCTTTGAACTTCAACTGTAAAGTCAACGTGACCTGGAGTATCAATTATATTGATTCTATGACCAAGCCATTCAGCTGTTGTAGCAGCAGAAGTAATTGTTATACCTCTTTCTTGCTCTTGCTCCATCCAGTCCATTTGAGCTGCACCATCATGAACTTCACCAATTTTATGAGTCTTTCCTGTATAGAAAAGAATTCTCTCTGTTGTTGTTGTTTTTCCGGCATCAATATGTGCCATTATTCCTATATTTCTTGTTTTCTCTAATGGGAATGCTCTTCCAGCCATTGTTTTTTCCCCTTTCTGGTTTATCTACCTAAATTTATATTTTTACATTTGTAAGCTTTTAATTTCTTATTAAAATATTACCATTTGTAATGAGCAAAAGCTTTATTAGCTTCAGCCATTCTGTGTGTATCTTCTTTCTTCTTGAATGCTCCACCATTTCCGTTAATAGCATCTAGAATTTCACCTGCTAATTTTTCAGACATTGTTTTTTCATGTCTTGTTCTAGCATAAGATACTAACCATCTTAGTCCTAAAGTTTGTCTTCTTTCAGCTCTAATTTCGATTGGAACTTGGTATGTTGCTCCACCTACTCTTCTTGCTTTAACTTCAAGAACTGGCATTATGTTTTCAAGTGCTGCTTCAAAAACTTCTAATGGATCTTTTTGTTCTTTTTCTTTAATAATATCAAAAGCACCATATACTATTTTTTGAGCAACTGATTTTTTACCATCTAACATTATATTGTTTATTAGTTTTGTAACTACTTTACTATTATAAATTGGATCTGGTAAAACTTCTCTTTTTGCTATAAATCCTCTTCTTGGCACTTTACTTCCCTCCTTAAATTTATTTTGTGCTTAGTATTAACTTATAATACTAAAAGGTACTCTGGAAAGATTATTTCACTCTCCCGTAACAGTGCACCATTTATATCTATGTACAATTTTAAAAATTGACCAACACAAATAGTATGCACTATTAGCTTTTAGCTAAAGACTAATTTTATTTTTTAGGTCTTTTTGCTCCGTATTTAGATCTTCCTTGCATTCTGTCTTTAACTCCTGCAGTATCTAAAGTTCCTCTAATAATGTGATATCTAACACCTGGGATATCCTTTACTCTTCCACCTCTTATAAGAACAACACTATGCTCTTGTAAGTTGTGTCCTTCACCTGGGATATAAGATGTTACTTCAAATCCATTAGAAAGTCTTACTCTGGCAACTTTTCTTAAAGCTGAGTTAGGCTTCTTTGGAGTAACTGTTTTTACAACTGTACAAACTCCTCTTTTTTGTGGAGATCTTGCATCCGTAACAACTTTCTTCTTTGAGTTATATCCTCTTTGAAGAGCAGGAGAAGTAGATTTAGCTTTAGATGTTTGTCTTCCTTTTCTTACTAATTGATTAATTGTTGGCATTTTTAAAATTTCACCCCCTACTTTTTTATATTAAAAAATATACGCTAGCCTTATTTCCGTAGAAATATACTAGCGTATAATATTGTATCATCTTTGTTTTTCAAAGTCAATATTTAGTATAACTTTTTTAAGCATCCTTTTTTTCTTCATAAATATGTTTAAAGTATTTGTTTCCACCTACAAATATTCTTTTTGTAACTATATCGAAAAGTTCTTTATATAACTTATCGTCTACTACATTATCATAATATTTATCATATACTTTATAGATAAAATTTGCTTCAATATTTTTATTTCCATATTCTTTAATGTCTTCCATTCCATCTACATAGAATTTTTCAACGATGAAATAATACTTTCTACCTTTATGTTCGAAAAAATCTACGACGTAATACTCTTTGTCTCCATACTTTATCTTTGTGAACTTATTATTATTTGTTTCCATAATAAATTTTTCTCCTTTGTTTTATTTTTATCTATCTGCGCCGTCTTGCTCTTGATCTTGTTCTTGATCTTGCGCTGGATTTTGAGTATTAGCATTCATTCTAATTCTGTCTCTTCTTAATTTTCCAAATAATGAGTTACCTACTGTTGTTGCAAGCATTGCAACTGATGGTGCCCATGTAGATGGTACTGTAATATGAAATCCTTGCATTGGTTGAGCACTCATGATAGTTCCTGATACTGTTGGAACTGTAACTTGTTGAGCTGTATTTCTTAATAAGTCTTGGATATTACCTCTATTACTTAAGAAGCTGTTTGCTGCATCTATGCTTGATTGATACATATTAGAGTATTGTGAACCGCTTTGTACAGCTTGTTGCCATACTCCTATTTCATAGTTTACTGCATCTACCATTGCTGGATCTACATGTTTAGCATTTAAATCTAATAGCATTTGTAGACCACCTGCAAAATCTCCTGATCTTGCTAAAGCTTCTGCTTGTTGACATGTTTGTTCTACTAAAGTGTTTAATTGTTGTAAATCAGTATGTACTTGAGCATCTTTTGCAAAATCCCAGAAGCCACCTGCAACTTGGTTAGATGATGTTGTAAATGCATCATGATATCTTCCAAGTAATCCTTGTGAGTTTCCTTTAATAATTGTTTCTACAGCTTCAAAAGTATGCATATCTGGAGCTTGTCCTGATTGAACTTGTTGTTGTATTTGAGCTAATGCTGTTTGATAATCTTGTTCAACTTGTAAATTATTAGTATTTACATTTCCTAAATCTGTATTATGTTGTTGTATTTGACTATCAAGTCTTTGTTGCTCTGCAGCAACTGCTTTTGCATTATCACTAATTGTTTTAAAGAAGTTGTATCCTGCAACAACAAGCATAATGTTACTCATCATTTGACGTCCTCTTGTGTCATCTCTATCATCTGGTATTACTGTAACTTCCTCATGATGAGCATTTCCTCTTGAAATTGTAAATGGTCCGAAATGAACTTCATGTGTGTTTTCTTCTCTTACTCTTCTCATTTCAAATTCATGATCTCTAGCTGTTTCTAAATCTCCATCTTGTCTTGCTTGTATTGCAGCATCTTCATGATCAGCTAGTTGCTCAATCATTTCTCTGTTATTTGGGTTAAATCTTGTAAAGTATTTTAGTATTGGGAAAGTTGGTCCATAATTCATTTTTTGGAATGATTTACCTACTTTTCCTCTTTCAAATGCTTTAATTTGTTTTACTACCTTTTTTTCCATTTCTTCATCAGAAGACATCTCTAGGTCTGAATTTCTATTTCTTAAAGCTCTATGTCCTTGATATTCAAGTCTTGCTTGTTCCATATCAGAACGTGTATATTCTCCTGTTGCTATTAAAGCATTTTCTGCATTATCAATATCTGCTAATGTTTGTGGATTTCTAATAATTGATTTGTCTGAAAGTATTAACATAACTTGTTCTTCACTTAGTCCACTTCTTTGTATCATATCTTGTACCATTTGATTCATGATACTGTTTTCTCTATTCATTATTTCTCTTGCATTTGCTCTTGTTTGATCAGAATGTGCAATTTTATCTTGTCCTTCCATTCTAAGTCTTGTAAGTATTGCTTCTAGATATAAGTCATTTATTTTATTTTTTCTCATTACATCTTCTCTCATACCTGCAACTAAGAAATCGAATTGTTCTTGAGGAAGTGCATTTATATTAGCAAGCATTTCTTCAAACTTCGCATCTGCTCCAGTAAATCTGTTTCCTACTTTAGCAGCTAATTTAACTGGTAATGAAAGAATTGCTGTTGGTAATCCAAGTACAATACCGATACCGCCATCTCTTATTCTAGTTGGTCCAAGTGGTGCATGTGCAAATTGTCTTACAGTTATTGCAAAACTTCCAGCTGGATCTCCTTCGTGATGTGAAGTTTCTTGAACTAATCTCCAGAAACCTTTTTGTGTAAGTGGTGGTTGTGTTGGCTCTACAGTTGGCTCTCCTGTTGGTACTCCAGTAGGTTCTACAGTTGGTTCTGGAGTTCCTGTTGGCTCTACTGTTGGTTCTCCTGTTGGTGGAATTGGTGGTATTGTAGGTGGCACTGTTGGATCAATTGTTGGTTCCACTGTTGGTGCTGGAGTTCCTGTTGGATCCACTGTTGGTTCACCTGATGGCTCTCCAGTTGGTACTCCAGTAGGTTCTATTGTTGGCTCTGGAGTTCCTGTTGGCTCTATTGTTGGTTCCATTGTAGGAGTTATTTGTTCTCTTATTGTTTCTCTTTGTCTTAATAATCCTTCAAGCTCTTCTATAATTAAGTTTAAATCTTGTAATCTTTGTTCTTCTTCAGGAGTTAATCCTGCTGTTTGTTCATTTTGTCTTTGTCTTAATCTATTTAGCTCTTCTCTTAATTCTTGGAATTCGTTTATTTCATTGTCGTCTAGTTGATTTGGAATTGCATGTTCATTCTCATTTTCTATTCCTTCTAGGTTTTCATAAGGATTTCTTCTTAGAATTTCTGCCATTCTTAATCTTATTTCACGTCTTCTGTTTACATCTTCTGGATTTAAACCCTGTAGTTCTGATCTTAATTCTTGGAATTCATCTATTTCATTATCATCTAATTCAAATGGTATCTCATGTTCATTTTCATTCTCTATTCCATCTAATGGATCTCTTCCAAGGATTTCTGCCATTCTTAATCTTATTCTATTTATTTCTGTTGTGTTATCTATTTGATCTCCAGGTCTTTCTCTTCTTGCTAATAATTCGTCTCTTTCTCTTCTATATTCCTCTAATCTTCTATTTGCTTCTGAAGCATATACATAAGGAACATTATCTGGAGTTGTATGAATTAAATCTTCAAGTTCTTCAATTACTGCATTATTAGAAATACTTTCTGGAGTATTAGCTTGTCTTGCAGGTCTTTGATATGTATAAGATCTAAGTAATACTTCTAATCTATCTCTTGTTAAGTATTGATTATTTCTAAGTTCTGGATTGTTATCATAATTAGTTAATGCTTCTTGTATTTGGTTTGCAGTTAGCATTAAGTCTTCTGGTAATGTAGTAAGTTCTGCTTGCCATCCGTCTATATCACTTCTATATCTTGCTATTTCTGCATTTCTATCTGCTTGTTCTTGTGCATCTCCTGAATTATCTGCTTCTAACTCGCTTATTGTTTCTTCGTGTGATCTTATGCTTGTTTCTAGTTGAGCTCTTCTTGCTCTTTGATCATTTATTAATTCTAATTGATAATCATATGAATTTAATAAATCTTCAAGTCTTGCTATTAAAGCAGGATCTATATCCTCAGGGCTATTTCTTAATTCTTCAAGTCTTGTTTGAATTTGATCTCTTGTATACATTAAATCTTGAGGAAGTGTATCACGTCTAGCTTCTAATTCACTAATTTCATTTTCTAAGTCAGCTATAGCTTGTCTTGGTCCAGCTTGTTCTTGTGCGTCTCCTGTTAATTCATTTTCTTCTATATCTTCAATTTGTCCTCTACGAAGTAATATTTGATTTTCTAAATCTCTTCTTTGCGCTCTTTGATTTAGTATTTCTTGAAGTCTTGCAACTTCTTCTGGATCTCTTTGTGCTGGATTTCTTCTAGCTTCTAATCCTCTATAATAATCTATTCTTTCTTGAATTAATGGTTTTCTAATTACTTCAACGTCTCTATAACCAGGTTCCATAGTTGGTTCTGTTGTTGGCTCTTCAGTTGGTTCACCTGTTGGTGCATCAGTAGGATCTACTGAAGGTTCTGTTGTAGGTTCTACTGTTGGTTCAACTGTAGGTTCTACAGTTGGTTCTACTGCTTCTCTACCATCTCTTCCTATAGATCTGTTTAAAGTATCAATTAATCTATTTACTATATTTCTATCATCATCTGTTAGTTCATCAAATGTTAATAGTGTTTGTAATCTAAGTAACATTCTCTTTTTAGCAACTTGTGTACCACCATAAGATCTAAATTCATATCTAGCATCTGGATCATTTTCATTACCATTTTGAATATAATATCTAAATCTTACAGCTCTTGATAATTCTGATTGAATTGTTTCTTCATTTATTCTTTGAGTTCTAGAAGCTGCTCCAAATCCTCTTACTGAAAGATTATATTTTTCTTCATTTGATGCAGTTCTATCAACTTCTCCTATTTCTCTAATAGTATCATGAAGAGAACTATATCTTGAATATTCTGGAGTACCTTCATCTGCAAGTTCTCTAGCAAGTCTTTCATCTTCAGCTGCTTCTCTTGCAGCTTTTTCATTTGCTATATCAGCTTCTATTCTACTGATTAATCCTTGCCCCATAGTTCTTACTTGTTCACTTACACCCTGTTCTGCAATTATTGTTCTTATTCTATTTGCAACTACTTGTCTATCTGTAATAGTACCTGTAGTAGTGACTTCTCCTCTGTCATCCATTGTGAAAGCTACACTTCTTGTATTTAAAGCGTATTCATAATCATCAGTATTATCATCTATTTCATTTTGTCTTCTTTCTGCTCTTTCTGACATATCTGCTAAGTTTTCTCTTAATTCGTCAAGCTCTCTTCTTGTTTTATCAGCTCTTGCTTCAGCTTGGTTTATAGCTGTTTCTGTAGATTGGATAAGTCTTTCAATGTTTTCATCCATTCTAGTATCTTCTTCTGTTCTATCCTCAGTAGATTGCGCTCTATTTTCTCTTAATACTCTTAAAGCCTCTAATAATTCTCTTTTTCTTGCTGTTGCTCCTAATACAGTTAATTGGTTTCTAGCATTTAATTTAAATTGTATTCCATTTCTTCCAGAACCAAATTCTGTACGATAAGTAACAGTACCTATACTTCTTGCTGAAGTATTAAGTCTTCTAATCTCTCTTTGTCCTAAATCATTATCTCTGTTCATTGTGTTTGTGTAATTTCTAACAAAAGCCATTAACCTTTCTTGGGAAATTTCGGCCATTTTATTTTCCTCCTCATTTTTTACAAATCACTATTTCCATTATATCATTAATTTACATAATTATCAATATTTATGTAAACTTTTTCATATAAAATTCCCATATCTATCATAGTTAAATTCATTTTAACAATACTAGATTTTTTTTTCAATATTTTTTTACAAAAAGCAAAATTTTTTTATTTTATTTTACTTTTTTCTTCATCTTTTATTTTATCTCTCAATATTTCTAAAGATATATCTGATAATTTCTCGTATCTTTCCATTTTATCTTTAATTTTTTCCTCTAGTTTTGGTAATATCCCAAAGTTTGAATTCATTGGTTGAAATCTATCATTTTCAGTAGATATATATTTGCATAGAGCTCCTATCATGTTCTTATTTGAAAATGTTAATCTATCTTTTCCTAAAATTTGATTTGCCATATTTATTCCGGCAACTAATCCTGATGAAATTGATTCAACATATCCTTCAATTCCTGTAATCTGTCCTGCAAAATATATGTTTTTATTTTCTCTCATTCTATATGTCTCATCTAAAAGAATAGTAGAATTTATATAAGTATTTCTATGCATTACTCCATATTTTACAAATTCTGCATCATTTAATCCTGGAATCATAGAAAATACTCTTTTTTGCTCTCCATATTTTAAATTTGTTTGAAACCCTACCATGTTATATAAAGTTTTTGCTGCATTATCTTGTCTTAGTTGAACTATTGCATAAGGTCTTTTTCCACTTCTTGGATCTGTAAATCCTACCGGTTTTAATGGTCCATATCTTAATGTATCTACTCCTCTTTTTGCCATTACTTCAACTGGCATGCACCCCTCAAAAATATCCTTTTTTTCAAATTCATGTAATGTTACTACTTCTGCATTTATAAGTTCTTCATAAAAATTTTTATATTCCTCTTCATTCATTGGAAGATTTATATAAGAGCTATCTCCTTTGCCATATCTATCTCCGAAAAAAAGCAATGTTCATGTCAATAGAACTTTTTTCTATTATTGGAGCTGCTGCATCATAAAAATGAAGACATTCTTCTTTTACTAATTTTTTAATTTCTTTATATAATGTATCTGATGTAAGCGGTCCTGTTGCAATTATTGTAAGTTCATTTTCATCTATTTTAGTAACTTCTTCTTTTATAATTTCAATGTTTGAAAATTTAGAAATTTCTTCTGTTACTCTTTTGGAAAATAAATCTCTATCAACTGCTAAAGCTTGACCTGCCGGAACCTTTACCTCATCTGCTACTCTCAGCAAAAGAGAATCTAGCATACGTAGTTCCTCTTTTAGTAATCCACAAGCATTGCTTTTTAAATTTGATTTAAATGAATTACTACAAACTATTTCAGCTAAATTCTCATTATTATGTGCTGGAGAAAATTTGACAGGTTTCATTTCGTATAATTTTACGTTTATTCCTCTTTTGGCTAGCTGATATGCTGCTTCGCATCCAGCTAGTCCTCCACCTATTACTTTTACCATTTATTTCTCCTGATTTATTTTATTTTGTCTCTTCTCTTGCTTCTTTCTTTTTTGATGATTTTCCATTGGGTTGTGACTTTCCTCTTGAAATTGCTTCTTTTTCTTCAGGCATTAAATATCCTGAATCTTTTTCAAGTTTATCTGCTTCATCTACAATAATTCTATTTAATAATTTATAAACAGGTACTTTTTTACCTCTTTCATCTGTAGTAGAAATTCCTCTATCTCTTGCCATTTTTATAATTGCGTCTCTTACTCTCTTCTTGTTTTCATCATCTAGTAAAACTGGATCTCTTTGTGCATCCAATATCTTCTTTACTCTTTTTCCCATTTCTAAATCAGTCTTTTTATAAATTATACTAGCATCTAATGCATATCCATATGGTTTATCTCTATCTTTTCTAGCTTGTTCTATTTCACTGTTTATTCTACTTGCATATTCAGGAGTAAAGTCTCCTACTGGTTGTCTTACTTCACCATATCCTAAATTTTCTGCAATTCTTGCATATCCTTTTATTTTTGTTTTAGCTTCTTCTGATACATATGAAGGATCAACTGCATCTATTGAGAATAAATCGTAGCTAATGCTTAATCCATCTACTGTTCTTCCTTCTACAGCAGCTTCTATGTATGCAAGTGGTAAATATTTATTTGCAGGATCAACTTGTGCAAGTTCATTAAGTGCTAAGTATACAGTTGGATCTATTTTTGCAAGTTCTTCATCTGATAGACCAAAATCGTTCTTAATTTTTTGAACATACTCAGGATTTGTTGCAATCTCTTCTATACCCATAATCATTTTATCGCCATATCTTAATCCTTTTGAAACATCATCATAAGATATTAGAGAATATTCACCATCTTGGTATTTTATTTGAACTAGATTGTTTCTTTTATTTTCTTTCTTGCTTTGATCATTATCTTGCTTTTGACCTTTTTTACCTTTTTCTTCTCCATCATCTAGTTCTTTTACATCTTGACCTTTTCCTAGGATTTTATTCTTTAAGCTATTAAATCTATTTGGTATGCTAAGTAAAAATGCTTTTGCACTATTAAATGCTCTACTAAATACGCCTTCTTCTTTTTCAACATCTGCAATTCCATATTTTTTATATTTTCTTGCAAATTTTGCAACATTGCTATGTGCATATAATCCGGCATTTTCTCTTTTTCCCATTTTGTATTCGATTACAGCTGGCATATATTTTTTCTTGCCTTCAATTACAGCTCTTGCAAAATCTCTTGCATAGTCTGTACCGGCCTCTTTATCGAACTCAACTAATAATGTATATATTGCTGGATCTACATCACGTCTTAAGTCTTTTTCTGTGCAATCTAAATCATCATTTTCATCAACTATTTGATCTTGTATTGTATTTGAAAATAAACTAAATGCTTCATCAGCTTTAATCTCATATAAAGCTTCTCCTTTTTCATATAAAGTATATTTTCCTGTCTTATCGTCATATCTTATTAATAAATCATTTCTATTTGCTAATTTATCAAGTTCGTTATTTCTATCATTAATTCTATCCATTAAATCTTCAGCATCTTGAATATCTTCTTTAGAAAATCCTTCTTTTCTTAAAAGTTTTTTATCAACTTTTCCATCATATTCTCTTAATGCTCTATCTAATATATTGAATAGAATTTGATTATATTTCTTTGGAATTTGTTCCATTCTTACAAGATTATTTTTTTCTCTTCCTATAAGATTTTTGAAACCTTCTAAATCTCTTAATATTTTATCTTGAATTATATCTGCTTCTTCTAAATAATCATCTTTTTTATTTTTACTTTTCTTTGCAGCTTCTAAATAAGCATCTCTAATTCTCTTAAATGTAGCTATAGCCTCATCTACTAATGCTAAATCTTCATCTATTCTTTTTCCAATTTCACTTGATGGTTCAACTGTTGGTTCTACAGTTGGCTCTACTGTTGGTTCTGTTGTTGGAGCTACTGTTGGCTCTACTGTTGGCTCTACTGTTGGTTCTACAGTTGGCTCTACTGTCGGTTCTGTTGTTGGTTCTACTGTTGGCTCTACTGTTGGCTCTACTGTTGGTTCTGTTGTTGGCTCTACTGTTGGCTCTACTGTTGGTTCTGTTGTTGGCTCTACTGTTGGTTCTGTTGTTGGAGCTACTGTTGGCTCTACTGTCGGTTCTGTTGTTGGTTCTACTGTTGGTTCTGTTGTTGGTTCTGTTGTTGGAGCTACTGTTGGCTCTGTTGTTGGAGCTACTGTTGGCTCTACTGTTGGCTCTACTGTTGGTTCTGTTGTTGGTTCTACTGTTGGTTCTACTGTTGGAGCTTCTCCATTATCTATTATTCTTGCATCTAATTGTGGTTCATCAATTGATCTTTGAACAGCATCTATAATATTATAAATTACGTCTTTTGTATCTTGTGATACTTCATCAGAACTAATTAATTGATTTAATTGATTTAAAAATTCTGTTTTTTGTTCTGGTGTAGCATTTTCTCCTATTGAATATGAAGCATCATTTACTAATCTTAGTCTTATACCATTTGAAAAGTTTTTACCATATATTGCTTCTCTTCCGTAAACACTATCTCTATTATTTGAATCATAAATTGGACCTCTTGCATATATGTCATCAATATCTCTAATTGCCTCTTCTATTTCATTTAATAAATTTCTTAAATTTTCGTCCATTTTTTCCTCCTAAAAAAATTAATACATTGAATATTATAGCATACTGACTTTTATTTTTCAATATTTATGTAAACTTATTTTTAGATTCAATATCTATTGTTTATTATACTATTAAGAAATCTCTAAATACAATATTTTTACCATTTTTTATCATAATTTATATATTTTTTAAATAAAATGAAATATGAAATTATTATTTGTTAAAATTATTAAAATAAATAGCAAGTTTATTTTAAAAGTATTTTTAATACTTTTTACAATATTTTTAATAATATATTCAAAAACAAATATACAAGCAGTCGTATCTTCCATAAGTTTATTTTTTAGTAAAGTTTTTCCTTCATTGTTTCCATTTTTTATAGCAACAGAATTACTTTCACATACAAATATCATAAATATATTAAACAATCTTTTATCACCATTTATGAAAAGAATATTTAATGTATCTGGTAGTTGCTCTTTTCCTTTTTTAATGGGAATGATAAGTGGCTATCCAACAGGAGCTAAAATATTAAGTGATTTTAGAAAAAATAATATATGTTCTAAAGAAGAATGTGAAAGAATGCTAGCATATACAAATAATTCTGGCCCACTTTTTATAATAGGTACAGTTGGAACTTCTCTATTTTTTAATACTGAAATTGGATATCTTCTTTTATTTGCACATATTCTTGGAGCTATTACAGTCGGAATAATATTTAGAAATTACAAAAATACACGTTCTACATCTGAAGTAGAAGAACTTTCAATTTCAAATTTTTCAACTGTTTTAACAAATAGCATTTATAATTCATTTAAAACTTTAGGAATGATTTTAGGGTATATAATTTTATTTTCAATTATTATAAACATAATTGTATCTTCACATATTCTAGATATATTTAATACCTTACCCTATTCTATATGGATAAAAAGTATACTTTTGTCTTTCTTAGAAATAACAAATGGAATAAATCTAATCTCCTCTATATATTCAAAAAGTCTTATTCCAAACATTGTTATTACTTCTTTTTTCTTAGGATTTGGTGGATTATCTGTTCTACTTCAAGTATATAGTATAATATCTAAAACAGATCTATCTATAAAGCCTTATATAATAGGAAAACTTCTTCATGGAACAATTTCTTTAGTTTATACTACTATTTTTCTATTAGTTATTCCTATTTTTAATTTTGCAGTATAAAAATAAGCATATCAAAAAAATAATTGATATGCCTTTCTTATTTAAACAATATTTTTCTTATAATCTTTTATGCACTCATTTAGTAATTCATCTGTAGAAACATTAAAAATAATCGAGAAAACTGCAAGTTCATATTCCTTTATAATTCTAGTACCTTTTTCTATTCTTTGTAATGAATTTTTATTTAAGTCAATCCCATATAATTGCATTTTTTCTGATAAATTTTTTTGAGTCATTTTATTTTTTATTCTATATTCTTTTATTATATTTCCAATAGAATTTAAATTGTCCTTATATTTAATCGTATTATTCATAAATTATAATATCTCCATAGATTTATGAATTGATTTTAATATAAAGTTTTAGAATAATAGCAACATAGATGTTGCTTATTTTACTTTTTTGTATTATAATTAATATTGTTTAAAAACATAGAAAGAATCAGTAATAGCATATGAGGCTATTGCTATTCCCCAAAATAATATATATATGCACAAAAATTCCAGTGAAAACATCACTGGAATTTTTGTTATATTATTTAATTGTTTAATTTTTTATCTTTTTATTTCTAAGCTTTGTTTTTAAGCTTCTGGTTCTACTAAACCATAATTTACATTATCTTTTAATCTGTATATTACATTTACTTTTCCAGTATCTACATTTATAAATGTTAAAAATGTATTACCAGCTCTTTCTTGTAATTTTAATTTAGCATCATCAACAGACATTGGTTTTATATCATAATACATAGTTTTGATAACTTCATTTTCTATTTGAACTTTTCTCTCATTTGAAACTAAAGTCTCTTTTACTTTTATTGAATCATCTTTATTCATTCTTTCTCTTTTTGTCTTCATTTTTCTAACTTGACCTTCTAGTATATCTATGTTTTTATCTATAGATGCATAAAGGTCTTTATTTTCTGTTACAGCTCTATAAATTTCACCTCTATATGTTACATTTACTTCTGCAATTTGGTCTTCTCTTTCTGTTCTAATTATTACAGATGCATCTAAATCTTCTGTATCAAAATATTTAACTAATCTTGTTAATTTTTTCTCAGTGTAATCTTTTATAGCCTCAGTAGCTTTTAAGTCTTTACCTGTAATTTTAATATTCATACCCCTTCTCCTCCTCTCGTGATAAAAACATTATATAAGTATTGCTTATAATTGTCAATTACAAAAACAAGTAAAAAAATAGACAAAAGCCCTGCCGCATATACGGCAGGGCTTTCCATCTTAAAAGACCTTTACCACGATTCTGCCGTCTTTGTAAGACGTGGCTATGATGATAAATACGCTCCATCTTGCAGCATACACCTCATAGTCGGTCTTCGTATCCGCCGGCAGGCAGACGATCATATCTTCCTTCACCTCATGGGCAATTTTCCGGAAGATAGCGTCCTTTATGTCTTTCTTGCTTGCCATTTTTCATACCTCCATTTTCATAAGATGTCATGGCCTGCAGCACAAAAGTTTGCGCCTTGATATAAGCAAACTCTTTTTTTATTATACTACCTGTTTAAATATTCGTCAATTTTATGTAAATTGATTTTTCTTAAAATAATTTTTCTATTTTATATTCTTTTTCTAGTTTTTCATTAAAATATAGTCTTGATATAAGTTCAAATTCTACTAAAGATTGCTTGTTAATAGAAAAAGAAAAAATCTTTTTACTATCTGCCATAATAGAATAAATAATCGCATATCTAGTTCCCTCAGATATTTCTATTGCACTTTTATCAATTTTTCCGCATTCTTTACATTTAAATCCATTATCTTTTATACTAAAATATTTAAAATTCTTTTCTTCTTTTTCTTTGCAACTTACACATTCTGTTATGTTTGGAGAATATCCAAGTATTTTTAAAAGTCTAAATTTAAATACTGAAAGTAAAAAATTCAAATCTTTATCAGTTTCTGAAATTGCATATAAAGTATTTAAATATAATTTTAAAATATTATAATTATTTTGATTTTCTGTTGTTACATCACTAATTATTTTTGTAATATGAGAAGCATAATTTAGCTTATCTAAATCTGTTCTAATATTATAAAACACTTCTATTGTCTCACAAGAATTCATTGTATATATATCTTGAGATTTATATAATATGTATTCTCCAAAGCATAGAAATTGAGACCCTGCCATAAGTAAACTTTTTGGTCTTTTAGCACCTTTTGCAATGCAAGATATTTTTCCTAAGTTTGGAGTTAAAATAGTAAGCATTTTATCAGAATCTCCAAGACTATTTTCTGAAATTACAATTCCCGTTAATTTGACTGTTTTCATCTTCATCAACCTTTATACTATTTTGTATTTCTTCAATGTTTTTAAGTTCAAGAAAAGTATCAATACTTCCTGTGTTTTTAAAAACATTCCATACCATTTTATTTATCATAAGTATCATCTCCTGCATATATCCTTTGTTTTTTACTTATTTTTATACTGGAATTTTTTTACTATATTTGTACTATCTTCCCAATTTTCTTGTACTTTTACCCATAATTTTAAATTGATTTTTGCGCCAGCTAATTTTTCTAAATCATGTCTTGCATATGTTCCAATTCTTTTAAGCATATTTCCATCTTTTCCAATAATAATTCCCTTATGAGAATTCTTCTTACAATAAATTATAGCATATACATCATATATATCTTCTTTTTTTGTTGTCTTTCTATATTCAAATTTATCTACTTCAACATAAATTCCATGTGGTACTTCTTCATCTAAAAGCCTTAAAGCTTTTTCTCTTATAATTTCTTCTGCAAGTTGCCTTAATGTTTGATCTGTATATTCATCTTCTTCGTAATATTTTGGTCCTGCTTTTAATAACTTTTCAATTTCATCTAATATAACTTTTCCATATTTATTATCTAAAGCAGATACTGGTATTACAGCAGAAAAATCATATTCTCTGCTATAAACTGAAATTAGATTTAAAAGTTTTTCCTTTGGAACTAAATCTATTTTATTTATAATTAAAATTGTTTTTTTACCAGAAGCTTTTATTTTATCTAAAATCATTCTATCGCCTTTTCCAATTTCATCACTTGTTGCCTCTATTAAGAAAAGTAAGCAATCTACATCAGAAATACTTGAAAAAGCAGTATCTACCATCGTCTCTCCAAGTTTCGTTTTAGGCTTATGAATTCCAGGAGTATCAATAAATATAATTTGTGAATTTTCTCTATTTACTATTGCTCTTATAGCAGTTCTTGTTGTTTGAGGTTTATTTGCTGTAATTGCAACTTTTTCTTCTATTAAATTGTTTAAAAGGGTTGATTTTCCAACATTTGTTCTTCCAAGAATTGAAACAAACCCAGATTTAAATTCTTTATTTTGTGACATCTATATCTCCTTGCATTTAATTTTATCTAATCTTATATTTTAGTTTTATTTTAACTTTTTATATTATACTACATTTTAATCAAAAAGAGAAATTAAATAAGCCTTAACCATTGGTTAAAGCTTTATTTTTTTATTATCTATCATCATGATCATAAGCTACTTTTGTTAAATTACTATTTGACCTATTTCTATTCATTTTATTTAAAACAGATAATATTTCCATGATTGAAGGTTTTTTAGACATCTGTTCTAATTCATCTTCTGAATATTCTAAACTACTATATATCTCTTTTGCATAAAATGAGGTTACATAATCAAAAAATCCGCCATATTTTGAAAGAATAGATATGAAATAGTCTGCCATATCAGGACTTATTGTTCCTTCATCTATTTTTTGAACCCCTGTAGATTTAGATTTTACTCTTCTTACTGTTTCAATCATTCTTTTAGTATATTCTTCTATAAAGTCTTTTCTTGGCTGCTCATTTTCCATAGCTTCATCTATAGATGATTCTATAAAATCTTTTGCAGAAACTATATATTCTTTATCTTCATCAGATAAATTGATTTCTTGTAATATACGATTTCTACTCTTTGATAATGAATCACTTTTTTCTGTATTTCTATGTTTTGAAAATTCTTCAAGCAAATAATTTATTTTTCTCATGCTTGGATCACTTTTTACTATATTTCTATATATTCCTCCATTTTCAGCAATGCTTGCTATAAAAGAATCTGTATATGGAAGAAGCATTACCATAGAATCTAAAGTACTATCTCCAGTAGATCTACTTTTAATTGAATCTACTATTCTCATTATTTCTCTTATATAAGTTTCAAAATATTCATCTTCTAGAACATTTTTCATTTTTTCAGACATGCTTTCATCTAGATATTTTACTGCAGATTCTATATATTTTTTTTCATTATAACTTAATTGTTCAAATTCTAGGCTTTTTAGAAATTTTTCATTTACATTCATAAACTTCCTCCAAAATATTTTAAGCTACTAATAAAGAAAAATTTTTTTGCACATTTTATTCTCTTACTATGTTTAATTTGCTTAAAATATTTTCTTCTTTTTCTCTCATTTCCTGTTTTTCTATAGCTTTAATATGATCATATCCCATAAGATGATAAAATCCGTGTACAAGCATATATGATAATTCTCTTTCAAAAGAATGTCCATACTCTTTTGCTTGCTCTCTTACTTTTTCAACAGAAATTACTATATCTCCTATTGGCTCTTCTATCTCTTTATTTAAGTCTTTAATTTCATCTCTTTCATACATTGGAAAAGAAAGTACATCTGTAGTCTTGTCTATTTTTCTATATTCTTTATTCATTTTTTGAATTCTATCTGCCCCTGTTAAAATAACACTAACATATAATTTAGAATCTAAAATATTTTCTTCTTTAAAGCACTCTTCAAATACAGTATTAATTAGATTATCAAACTCGTTAGTTTCCGGTATATCTAAGAATTCAACTTCTACAACTTTTCTCATAATTTATTCCTTTATTTTACTTTAATTAATTTTCCATATGTTCTGCATGAATCTTTAATTTCTCTCATAACTCCAAATTTTACTAATTTATTTTTGTAAAATTTAATTAAATCAATTCCAAAAACATCTTCATCTACAAGTAAAAGTTCTCTTTTTAATAATAAGATTTCTTTATCTTTTTCCGTCTTTGAATTTTCAAATTTTTCCCAGAATATCTTAAACTTTTCTCTTTGTTTTAAATCTTCCCAATATATTTTTGTTGATAATAATTTTTCATTATATTCTTTTAATATATCTAGTAATAATAAATATATGTCTTCTTTTTGTTTTTTATCTTCTGTATTTTTTACTAGATTCCTACAATCATCTATTATTTTTTCATAACATTTCTCAGCTGCTGTAAGTGGAAGGCTATGAGTAAATATAATTCTACTCATATTTAGAAGAAGTATTTTCTTTTCAAGTTCCTGCTTACAAGATAATTCTTTATTTGATAATGATTCGTATTTATCAAAAATCTCTTTTATTTTATTTAATAAATCACTTTCATCTTGATTTAATTTTAGTGGAATAATTTCTTTCATGTATTCATCAATAGTACTAAAGATATTATAGAAGTTCTTTTCTATATCACTACTTGTTTTTTTAGTAGAATCAGCAAGAACAACAGAATAATTCTTAAGTATTCCCTTATAAAAAGTATCCATTTTTGATACATAAAATCCATTATATTTATTTATAACTTTAGTTTTGTCTGATACTTTTAAAGAATCATAATCTAAATTAATTAAATATTTTTGCTTTTTATACTTATATTGAGCATAATCTGTATTTTTTAAATTTGTAATTAAATAATACTCTGCCATAGCTTTTTTCTCAAATTCACTTGCAGTATCATTTTTTACTTTTTTATATACAGTATCCATTATATGTTTATCAATTGCTTCTAAGTATAAAGAATATGATTCTTCATATTTATCAGAAAGCGCATTTTTCTTAGCATCATCTAAATTTTTCGCATTATTTACTGCCTCATATGATTTTAGTAAATTATTACGTTTTAGAGTAATTACAATTCCGTTAATTCCAATTTTAGTTGGAATTAATAATTTAGAAAGCGTATTAGATAGCTTTCCAAAAAATGTTTTATTTGTATCAATTACTCTTAGACTTCTCTCTGCCAAGATTATACACCCCTTTATTTCTTTAGTTTATTTTTTGCTCTATTCCTATATCCTCTATTACCTCATAAATTACTTTTACTTTTAAAATCGAGTTTTTATCTTCTACTATAACATTTTCATCTATTATTTCTTTATCTTTTATCTTATTTTTTAATTTATTTTTTAAATCATCTACTATTTTTTTCTTTAGCTCTTCTTCTGAATAATTTATTTTCTCTTCTTTTTTCTCTATATTTGTAAATTTCGTAATTTCGATTGGTAAATAAAAATTGTTAAATATCCTTAGTCTGTTACTGTTTTTTATTGTATCATAATTTTGAAATTTTGACACCCTTTTATTAAAATTTATTTTAAAATTATTAAGAGAAATTTGATAATAATTTTCTTCTTTTCCTGTAGATTTTTCTATTCTTTGTTCTTTATACTCTTTTTTGCTCTCACTATACCATACTTTAGCTTTTATATTTGCAAGGCTATGAACTTTTCTACTATCTGTATATTTTCCTTCTATTATTCCATATACTAAAGTATCTCCTTTTTTAACAACATCCCCCTTCTCTACAGCTGCAGTTCCAGAAGTTACCTCTATACTTTCTATAATAGCATCCCTGCTAGAAACTATATCACAATAATCATTCTTATCTACTATGTCTGGTTTTTCTCTTGCTTTTTCTATTTCTATTACTACATTTGTTCCTTCTATTTTTATTCCACACCAAGATATATCACTTCTATTTAGTCTTATTTGATTTATTATTTTATCTTTATCTACTTTGCTTTTTAGAATTCCTGTTTTAAGTCCATTATTACTTGTTATGCTTAATATTTCATCTTTATTAATATCATTTCCTATTACTTCAATATTCCATACAAATTTAGAAATTACAAAAAGGAATACTAAAATAATTAAAGGCAAAATAAAAAATAGTTTTCTTTTTCTATATTTATTTGCTTTAAAAGGTATTCCTCTTTTTCTACTTATTTTTAACTTACATTTTGTAACTTTAGCAATATTTTTAAGTCTCTTAAAGTCTTCTGTACTTACATTTGTATATAATATACATTCTCCATCTCTTTTCATATTCCATAAATAAATATTTTCACTTGCACATTTATTTATAAATCTTTCTATGTAATATCCTTCTACAATGATGTTTACATATCCTGAAAAATATGAATAAAGCTGTTTTATTTGCAAACATATCACCTACATTCAAAATCAATATTTTCTATTACACCCTTTATACAAATATTATCTTCAGTGACCTTTTCAAGATTTAAATTAAATCCATTTATGCTGATATTTCCGCATACTACTTTTTGCTTTTATAAAAAAATCTTCATATTCTAAAATTCCTTTACAATTTTCTATTAAAAGCTCTTCATTTCCAACCATTGTAATTTTGGGAATATCAGAAGATACCTCTTTTGGTATTTCCAAAAACTCATTAATTTTGGATAAATTATTTTTCATTTTCATATAAAAACCTCTCTTATAAATATATATGCAAAAATAAACATAACATTCATATTTTACTTAAAATTCATCTAAACTTTTTATATAATATCCTAGATTTTTTATTTGTTTTAAACATTCATCTAAAATCTCACTATTATCTTTAGAAGTCGCATGAAGTAACATAATTTCTCCATTATGAAGATTATCTAATATTTTCTTTTTTCCATACTCCGTTCTTCCTTGCTTTGTCTCATCCCAATCATCATATGCAAAAGACCACATTACATTTATATAATTTAAATCTTCACATGTTTTAAAGTAATTTTCACTATACTCTCCTTTTGGTGGTCTTATATATTTCATTTCATATCCTGTTTTTTCATAAAGCGCAGTATGTAAATCCATTATTTCTTTTTCCATTTCTTCTCTTGAAAGCTCTGGCATGCATTTATGATTTACAGTATGATTTCCTACAATATGACCTTCTTTAATCATTCTATTTACTAAATCAGTATTTGTATTTAAATAATGTGCTGTTATAAAGAAAGTAGCTTTAACATCGTTTTCTTTTAATACATCTAATATTTTAGAAGTATATCCAGCTTCATATCCAAGATCAAATGTAAGATATATATTTTTTGAATTTTCATTTCCCAATGCATAAACATTATATTTTTTAAAAATTTCTAAATTCTTACTTCCTAAATCTGGTCTTTCATGATTCACCCCTCTTTTTATTCCAAAGCAAATCTTTTCATCTAAATTTACATTTGCTTTAACATTTGAAGACGCTACTAAAATAATTGCAAGAAAGCAAAATGTTGGAACTAATACATAAAAAAACTTTTTCATATTCTCCTCCTATTCTTCTATAGTAAAGAATATGTAATTCTTTTTAAAATTATGAAAAAAAGAAAAGCAAAATGCTTTTCTAAATCTAAAAAATATTTATTCCTAATTATTTATAGTATCATTATTTACTATATTTTCATCTATATCATTTTCTACTTCTTTAGTATTATTTCCTGTATTTTCTTCAGTTTCATTATTTATACTATTTTCAGTATCTGTGCTCGTTTTATTTTTTTCTTCTTCATTATTTTCTTCTTTTTGTGTTTCTTGTTTTTCAGAAGAATTATTTTCATTTTTTTGTTCTTTTTCCACTTTAGATACTATCTTACTATTAGAAGTTGTTGTTATTTTTTCAGCACTTTGATTTGTATTTAAATTCTCATCTTGATTAAATTCCTCAGTATCTTTTCTTATATCATTATCTGATGTAAATACTGCAATTACTCTATTGGCATTAGAAAATCTAATATCACTATCTAAGTATTCTTCATCACTTGGATTTTCTGTAACTTTTTCAAGCTCAATAGTTGCAATCTTTTCTTCTGGTAACTCTTGCAAGCTTAAAAATAGCATAATAATAACAAAAATCAGGATAATAAGTATTATTAATAATGAACTTAAACTTAATCCTGATTTTTTCTTTTGCTTGTATTCTTCTCTTAAATATTCCCTATAACTTAACATCCTTTTAATTCCTTTTCTAAGAATTTTTAAACACGCTTATTTTACTACACTTTGCGGTTTTTGTCAAATTATAGATATTTTTGTTTTTTACTCTATATACTTTTTAATCTCTTCACGTAGCATTTTTATTTCTCTTAATTGATCTGGTCTTTCTCTATAGTCATCTTCTGATACTTCAGTTACAAATATCTTATTTAAAAGATTTCTATCCTTCATCCATTTTAAATCAAAGTCTAAAGTATCATTATTTTCATGTGCTCTTCCATGAGTTTTTTTAACTATATATCCATCATTATTTAATGCAGTTGCAAAATGTATTTGGTGAACATATTTCTCGCACAAATCTTTATCTAAATACTCTTTTACAAAATCTAGAAGATTCTTTTTCCATATAGTAGCTCTTACTTTTATATGAGTCGTATCTATACATACTTTTAAATTTGGATGATCTATCTTTTCACATACTTCAAGTACCGTACATGCTTTTTCATTTAATAAATATAAATTTTCAAGTAAAAGTTTAGAATTGCTTCCTTCTAATATTTTTAAATATTTTCTTAATTTATCTAATACTCCGCTTTCTTCTAATTGTAATGTATTCCATTCTGTGTGGTATAAGATATTTACTGTAATATTTTTTTCTTTTGAAATATCTACAGCATCTTTTAATTGATTTTCTAAAATAGTTTCATCCTTGAATAATATTTGTTCAATTAAATAATTATCAAGTGGTGTATGTACTGTAACTTCTTTTATATTTGGATATACGCCTAATATCATGTCTATTCTTTTTCTAATATCAATATTTGACATATAACCATTTTCATCAAAAAATTGTATTTCTATTCCTTTAGCACTATGTACTTCATCTTCAAACTCTTTTGAAAAATTTGTATAGTCTAATTTAGGGTATATTTTAAATTTATCTAGCATTTTTTATTCTCCTACTTTAATTTTGTTTTATTACTATAAACTACATTATTTTCTATCTTTTGTGCTATATTTTCTATAAATTTAATCAATCTATAATATTTATATAAAATCTCCTTTTCACTTATAATATCAAATAAATATTCATTATTTATATCATCCATAAATAATCTAATATATAACATTTTTCCTTCTACCATAAGCTCTAAAGTAGTTTTAAATTCTTTCTTTATTTTAGAAATTTCTTCTACAACTTCTGGATTTATAATTTTCTTTGCCTCTTCTATACTTTCTGCATACATGAAAAGGTTTTCTCCTACTATCTCCATTTTTTCTTTTTTATTGTTTTTGCTATTTACTTTCATAACATCAATTTCATTTACTTCTCTTTTTAGTGAAGAATACATGAAAATTCCTTTAAATCCTTGAAGTTGTATGTGCTTAGTGTTTATTTTATGTTTCTTTATGCTTATATTTCCTATACCTATTTTTCTACCATTTCTGTCACCTTCCATATAGCATTTTGAAGAAAAATTTGTATAAGATTTATCAAATCCTGATTTTCTATAATTAGATTCTGACACTTCTCCATTTTCATCATAGACAAAAACATCTTTTAAGTGAACTGCAAATTCATTTAAAACATCTACTTTTACAACATCATTTTTTTTTCTCATTTCACGTGATGATATGATAGTATATATAGCTGCTATAATAAATGCAATTAAAAGTGCTATCCATAATACTATTTTTAAAATATCACTAGTTGCAATAGCAATTACAAATAAAAGCAAAAGCAGAATTCCAGCGAAAAACATTTGCGTTTGTTTTATTTCAAGTACATCTAATTGTAACTTATACTTTTCTTTTGCAACTTTTTCTTCCACCCAAGAACATATGTCCTCAAATTCATCTGGATATTTTTCTTTTTTCATTTGTTTTTCCTCTAATAATTTATAATTCTAAAAACATTTTATATGTTTTAAATCCATTTATAAAGTCATCAGTAGATAACATTTCATAAGGTGAATGCATAGAAAGAACTGGGAATCCACAATCTACTACTTCAACACCTTTATCTGCTAAAATAAAGCTTATTGTTCCTCCACCGCCAATATCAATTTTACCCATTTCAGTAAATTGATATTTAATGTCAGTATTGTCTAGCTTTTCTTTTAAGCTCATCAAATATTCAGCATTTGCATCAGATGCGCTACTTTTTCCTCTTGATCCTGTGTATTTACAGAAGTTTATGCCTTTTCCTAAATATCCTGCATTGTTTTTCTCAAATACATCATCAAAATTTGGATCATAAGCACCATTTACATCTGCAGATAACATTTTAGAATTCATATATGATTTTAATGCTCCACCTATAAAGTTTTCTTGTTTTTTATTCATAAGTTCATTTAAGAAATAGTCAAATATATTTGATTTCATACCAGTATTTCCTTCACTGCCTATTTCTTCTTTATCTAGAAACATACATACTGCTGTATGTTTTAAATTATTTGAATCTATTGATAAAAGAGCTTTTAAAGAAGCATATGCGCAGCTTTTATCATCTTGACCATATGCACAAATTACTTTTTTATCAAATCCTGCAAATCTAGCTTTAAAACTTGGTACAAATTCTATCTCACTTACCATAAATTCTTTAGTATTTATTCCATATTTTTCTTCTATTATTTTAGATATATTGCCACCACTATTTCCTACTAGAATGTTTAAATCTTCTCCAGAAATTCCTTCTTTTAGCTTTTTCTCCATTTGATTTTGAGCTAAGTGTGGAAGTAAATCACTAATTACAAAAATAGGATCATTTTCATCTTCTCCAATAGAAATATTTATAATATTTCCATTTGTATCTTTACAAATTCCATGCATACTAAGTGGAATTGTAACCCATTGATATTTCTTTATTCCTCCATAATAATGTGTTTTAAACATATTTAAAGTATCTTTATTGTAAAGTGGATTTGGTCTTAAATCTAATCTTGGAGAATCTATATGGCTTCCTATTATATTCATTCCATTGTAAAGTGGTTCTTCGCCTATTATTGCAGCAAAAATAGATTTATTTTTATTATAAAAATAAATTTTATCTCCTTTTTTTACTTCTGTTACTTCATTAAAGTCTTTAAATCCGTTATTGTCTAAAAGCTCTTTTATATTTTTAGCAGCTTCTCTTTCTGTTTTTGAATTGTTTAAAAAATTCATATAAGAATAAAGTAAATCTTCTTCCATTTTCTTATGTTTCCTCCTAAATATCTTATGTATTTTTATTCTTTTTTCTTTTGTTTTCTTTTTATTATATCAAATTTTCTGGATTTAGAGCTTTAAGTTCTGGTAAAACAAAAATACCATTTTTTCTGATTAATACATCATCAAAGTAAATTTCTCCTCCACCCATTTGCTCAGTTTGAATACATACTAGATCCCAGTGAATAACAGAAACATTTCCATTAAACATATCTTGATATGCTCTTCCTGGTGTGAAGTGAAAACTTCCAGCAATTTTTTCATCAAATAAAATGTCGTTCATAGGTTTTGTTATATATGGATTAACTCCTAACGCAAATTCTCCGATATATCTTGCTCCTTCATCTGTGTCTAATATTTCATTTAGCTTTTTAGTATTGTTTGAAGTAGCATTAATTATTTTTCCATCTTTAAATTCTAATACTATGTCTGAAAAACTAGTATTTCTATAAGTAGAAGTTGCATTATATGATATCTTTCCATTTACAGATGTTTTAAGTGGAGCTGTATACACCTCTCCATCTGGAATATTACATTCTCCAGCACATTTAATAGCTCCCATTCCTTTAATTGAAAAACTTAAATCTGTTCCTGGTCCTACTATATGAACTTTATCAGTTTTTTCCATAAGCTCTTTTAAAGCGTCCATTGCTTTATTCATTTTTGCATAATCTAGATTGCATACTTTAAAATAAAAATCTTCGAATTCTTCTGTATTCATTGAAGCAAGCTGAGCCATTGATGCATTTGGATACCTTAAAATAACCCATTTTGTATTATCTACTCTTTCATTTAATACATCTTCCATATATTCTTTTTCATAAAGTTCCATTTGAGATGATGAAATATTTACTGAATTTGTAATATTCTCAGATGCTCTAACTGCAATATAAGCATCCATTTTTTTCATTTGCTCTAATTCTTCTTCTCTCATCATATTAAATAGTTCTTTATCTGCACCTTTTATTATAGTATTTGTAATATTTTCATCATTTATTCTAACAAAAGGTTTTCCTTTTACTCTATATACTTCTTTTATTATTTCCTTGCCAAGTTCTAAAGAATCTTTTCCTCCAAGTGATATTAAGATTTTCTCATTTTCTTGTAACTTAACACTATAATTTACAAGTCCATATGCTAATTTTTTAATTCTCTCATCTAACATTTAAAGTCCTCCTCTATAAAAATAATTATATATTTAAGTATATTCATTTTCAAGCAAAAAAAGAGACAAACTTTAAATTTAGTTCATCTCTTTTCTACTTTTATTTTTATATTTTAGAAACCAAATCCATTCATTGAAGTACTATTTGTTCCATCTGGCTCCATGTATGAATTAAAATCATAAGAATTTAGATTATATGAGTTCATTCCATATGTATTTGTATCATACATATTTGTATAAAGTGAATTATAGTCATATGAATTTGATCCATATGTTGAGTTATAATCATATGAGTTAGTTCCATATGTATTTGATCCATATGTTGAATTGTAGTCATATGAATTTGTTCCAAATGTATTAGTACTTGGTACTGATGTCATTAAACTTTGAATGTCTTTCATAAGATCTGACTCTTGAACTTTCTTTGTTATTTCATTAAGTTTTGGTTCAATTTCTGTCATATATTTTTGAAGTTCAGTTTGTCCTTCTGGACTTAAAGCGTCAATAGTATTTGTTCTATCAATGTTTTCAATATTAACATCTGTAGATTTTATAGAGTCTTTAATTTTTAAAGAACATACTAGTTTTATTACATCTTGTACATCAACATTTACTGCAAGTTTTGTTTCTGTAGCATATTCGCTATCAGTATTTGAATTTACTTTAGTATTTGCAGAAATATCAAATGTTCCTTTTTTACCTTCAGCTTCTACATCACCTTTTACATAAACTGATGATTCTGTCTTTGAAGCAGCTTTTACTCCAACTTCAACGTTTGCTTTTGCTCCGCTTTGATCAAAGTTTATTTTTAAAGCTTGGTTATCTTTTTTGTTTACGAATTCACCGCTAAGCATTTTTTCACCATTTACTTTTACGTCAAAGTCAGCACCATCTTTAGTAAATACTATATAAGCACCAGCTTTATTGCTGTCTTGTTTATATTCGATGTCTAATCCATAAGTTTTAACAAGTGATGCATATGCAGTTATTACTATTTGTCCATCAAATTTTATAGAATCAATTTGTCCTTTTAATTCATCAACAGCTGTGTCTAATTGTTTTATGAAATCTTCTTTAGATCCAACATTTAAACTAGAAGCTGCTTGTGGAACTGCTTTCTTTACTATGTCAATTATTCCAAATACTTTATCTGCAATAATTTCTTTTCCTTCTTTATCATCTTTGAAAGCTTCGACATATGCTTTTACGATTTTTTGAACGTCTTTGTCTTTTAAAGTTAAAACAACTTCATTGCATTTTTTAGTTTTCCCATCAACTTTAATCTCACCAGAACCTGTCTTTAACATATCTGATTCAATTTGTTTTTTGAATAAGTCTTTATAAGTATCTTTAAAATGTTTTACTTCTTCTTCTGTAAGTTGTAGTTTAGAAATAGATTTAACCATTCCTTCCATATCAATGTTTTGAATCATATCAAATATTTCTTTAAGTTCAGAACTTTGTGTTCCAGTTAAAGAATCAGCAAATACACCAATTTTCTTATCACTTAAAGTAGGAATGCTAACTGCTGCAGCATTGTTCTTATAAGTGAAGTTTGCTGAAATTTCATCTAATAAATCAGCAACACTAACTTTTGCTGTACCTTCTAATGCTTTTTCTTTTGGATCTACTTTCATGTCAAGATTTAATTTTGTACCATTAACTAATTTCTTAATAGTTTCAATTGACTTTTCATTTACTTGAGATCCTGCAACTGGTAATTCTAAAGTATCTAAGCTTGCTGAAATCTCTGCTGAATATTCAATATCTTTATCAGCAATTTTATTTGCAACCTTAACTTCTTCCCCAGACATTAAAGCATCTATAGGTGCTGCAACTACTTCTTTTGCTTTTGAAATTGTATTAAATAATTTTGATTTCTTAGAAAAAGAAACTTTACCTGTTAAAACTAAGGCAACAATAGCTGCAACTACAAGTAAAACAAGCACAATACCTATAATCAAAAACTTCTTAAATGATTTTTTAGGCTTTTTTTCTGAAGTAACTTCAGGGTTTGGATTGTTTGACTCTTCCATGAATAAAAATCTCCCTTCTTAAATTTTTGTTTATATAAAATTTTTAAAAAAATATTATATACTTTAATTTTACTTAACTACACTTGTATATGTGTGTCTAAAATTCTCTTTTCCAACTTTTATTTTAAGGTCTATCGTATAATTTTCTTTATCTTCTAATGTATCATGATTTTCTGATAAGTTAAAATTAGAAGCATCTTCTACTATTAAAACTTTGTCTACGTATACTTGATTATTTATTATTCCAATAGTTTTTGTAACTTTATTTTCATCTTTTCCTAATGTAACTTCTATAGCAGTTCCATCACTAGTATCAGAAGGCATAAATACATATTCGTTTTTTTCTTTCTTAAAGTCCCCTATTTCAATATTTGATATCTCGTCATCTTCTAGTAATGATAATATTGCTAAATTAAGCTTTGAATAAGCATCTGAATAATCTGATGATTCTTGAACTGACATTACATTGTTATAAAAAAAAGTAGTTATCCTACCAATGATAATGGCAACCATAAGTAGTGCTCCTACATACAATATTAAACTTACAACAGTTACGCCTCTTTGATTTTTCATACGTACACCTCTTAAATATAATATCTTATAACGAAAATAATTGCAATCATTTTTATATTTAAAATTAAAAAAAGAAGAAATTTTAGCAAACAAAAAAGTATGGAATATTCCATACTTTTTAAAATTTGTATATATAAAACATAAGAATTATTGTAATTCAACAACAGCTCCAGCTTCAACAAATTTAGCTTTCATTTCTTCAGCTTCATCTTTTCCAACATTCTCTTTAACTGTCTTTGGAGCACCTTCAACTAAATCTTTAGCTTCTTTTAATCCAAGTCCTGTAATATCTCTTACTACTTTGATTACAGCTATTTTATTAGCTCCAGCTTCTTTTAATACTACGTTAAATTCTGATTTTTCTTCAGCTGCTGCTCCTGCTGCTGCTCCTGATGCTGGCGCAGCTGCTGCTACTGCAGAAACTCCATATTTTTCTTCAATTCCTTTTACAAGTTCTGATAATTCGATAACTGTTAAGCTATCAATTTCTTCTAACATTTTTTCTATTTTTTCACTCATTTTAAAATCCTCCAATTTATTTTTTATTATTTAGTAATTTAAGTTTACTACTCTAATTTAAGCTTTAATCTTAAGCTTGTTCTTTTTGTTTTGCAACTTGGTCAATAGCAACTGCAAGTTTTGAAATAGTTCCAAGTAAGCCACCAGCCAATTTTGCAATAAGTTCTTCTCTTGATGGTAATTTTGCTAAAGTAATTAGTTCTTCAGCAGATACAACTTTACCGTCGATTACTCCACCTTTGATTTTATAAAAATCATTCTCTTTTGCATATCCGTAGATAGCTTTAAGTGGTGCTAAATAATCTCCTTCAGCTGTGATTACAGCAGTAGGACCTACTAATAAATCATCAAGTCCTTCAATTTTGCTTTCATCTAAAGCTCTTTTGGTAATGTTGTTTTTAATTACAGCATACTTACCATTTGCATTTCTTAAGTTTTTTCTAAGTTCAGTAACGTCTGCAACATTTATTCCTCTGTAATCAGTTAAAAGTATTAAAGATGCTTTTTGCATTCTTTCTGCTAATTCTTTTACTTCTTCTTGTTTTTGTTTAAGTATAACTTCACTAGCCAATGTTTTACACCTCCTATATTTATATATACATTATTTTTTAACAAAAAAACTTCAATTCGCCAAAGAGGCAAATTGAAGTTTTATATATTGCTTCACTTTAATTTACCTCGATAGGACTTATTTTATTGCCTATTGTCTTTGGCTAATTATTCTTATTTTATTTTTGGTTTATAAATAACCCTGGACCCATTGTTGTTGAAATGGCTACGCTCTTAATATATTGTCCTTTTGTAGCAGCTGGTTTAGCTTTGATTATAGCATCTATAATAGTGTTATAATTTTCAACTAATTTTTCTGCTCCAAATGATACTTTACCAAATCCTAAGTGAATAATATTAGTTTTATCTAATCTATATTCAACTTTACCTGATTTAATTTCTGATACAGCTTTTGTAACGTCCATTGTTACTGTTCCTGATTTAGGGTTAGGCATTAATCCTTTTGGGCCTAAAACTTTACCAAGTCTTCCTATAACACCCATCATATCTGGTGTAGCTACGATTACATCATAATCAAACCAGTTTTCTTTTTCTATTTTTGGTACTAATTCTTCTGCTCCAACATAATCTGCTCCAGCAGCTTCAGCTTCTTTAGCTTTATCTCCTTTAGCAAAAACTAAAACTCTTAAAGTCTTACCTGTTCCATGAGGAAGTACAACTGTTCCTCTAACTTGTTGGTCAGCATGTTTTGAATCTACACCTAATTTAACATGTAGTTCAACTGTTTCATCGAATTTTGCTTTTGGCATCTTTTCGATGATTTCGATAGCTTCTTTTGCTTCATATAGTTTATTTGGTTCAACTAATTTAGCACTATCTTGATATCTTTTTCCTCTTTTCATAAAATCCTCCTTTGGTACTAACGAGAAAATCTCTCCCAATATATTTTTAAATTTTAAGTTTAAACTAATCTACAACTACAACACCCATAGATCTTGCAGTTCCTTCTACCATTCTCATTGCACTTTCAACTGATGCAGCATTTAAATCTTCCATTTTTTGTTCAGCTATTGCTCTAACTTGCTCTTTTGTTATGTTAGCAACTTTATCTTTGTTAGGTTTTCCTGAACCTTTTTGAATTTTTAATGCTTTTTTAATTAAAACTGCTACTGGTGGAACTTTTGTAACAAATGTAAATGATTTATCTTTATATACACTAATTACAACTGGTATTATCATTCCTGGTTGGTTAGCTGTTCTATCATTGAATTCTTTAACAAATTGCATAATATTAACACCGCTAGATCCTAATGCTGGTCCAACTGGTGGAGCTGGTGTTGCTTTTCCTGCTTCAATTTGTAATTTAATTACATTTACAACTTCTTTCTCTGCCATTTATAGCACCTCCTTCTACTGAAAACTAATCAATTTTTTGCACTTGTGAAAATTCAAGATCTACTGGAGTCTCTCTACCAAACATAGATACTAGAACTTTTACTTTATGCTTTTCTTTATTAATTTCTTCTACTACGCCTACGAAGTTCTCTAGTGGTCCATTCATTATTCTTACACTATCTTTAACATCATAGTCAATATTTACAGGAACTTCTTCAAATCCCATATTTCTTATTTCTTCATCTGTTAATGGAATAGGATCTGTTCCTGAACCAACGAACCCTGTAACACCTCTTGTATTTCTAACTATATACCAAGATTCTTCAGTAACTATCATTTTTACTAAAACATATCCTGGGAAAACTTTCTTTAAATTAGTTTTTCTTTTTCCTTCTTTTATTTCAACTTGTTCTTCCATTGGGACAACAATATTAAAGAAGAAATCTTCTAATTCACGATTTTTTATAGTTTTCTCTAAATCTGTCTTAACTTTATTTTCATATCCTGAATATGTATGAACAACATACCATCTTGGAACTAGCTCTTTTTTCTCTTCCTTTATATCTTTTACTTCTTCGTTTTCATTTTCATCTTGAGACATTATTTTTTAGCCTCCTTTAATTTTTATTTTACTCTTCTGTTGCAGTATTTGTAGAGTTTTCTCCTTCTTCTGCTCCTTCAGTTGCATTTTCTACTGCATTTTCGTTACTTTTTGTTGTATTTGTATTATTCTTGCTCTCTATTGATTTTATAGTTGATTGAGCTTTATCAAATACAAATGTGTATCCTTTATCGAAAACAAAATCTAAGCAAAATACTATAGCAGCTGTAACCAAAATCATACCAATAACAACAGAAGTTGTTTTAGCTAATTGCTTTGGTGTTGGCCAAACAACTTTCTTAAGTTCAGCTTTAAAATCTTTGAAAAATCCTTTTCCTTCTCTTTTTCTTTTTTTCTCTTTTTTTGTATCTTTAGACATTTCTTTTCCTCCTTAAAGGACTATACTATTTTGTTTCTTTATGTGTTGTACGTTTTTTACAGTATTTGCAGTATTTAACTATTTCTAATCTATCTGTATTATTTCTTTTATTTTTAGATGTCATATAGTTTCTTCTCTTACACTCTGTGCACTCTAATGTGATAGATTCTCTTGGTCCTTTTGCAGCCATTTACTACACCTCCGTTTACTTTTTGTGAAGCTTTTTTTTATTATTATTTTTTAACGATGTGAGCGTAATCTTTAATTACGCTTTACTACTTTATCATAAAACACTTATAATGTCAATATTTTGAGGGATATATTTTAAAAAAATTTCGCATAATTTAAAGGATTTTTAAAAGATCAAATAAACTAGTAATAGAAATTTTTTATTCTCAAAATTTCTTTCTCTCACACTTCATTTCCAGCATAACGTTTGATATTGAGAAATTAGCCATCTATTATATTCCTTGCCATTTGCATCATTTCTTCGTGAGTATAGTATTTAGCATCAGGATTTTCTGCTTCTTTATCTGCTTCATCTAATGCATTTTCAATGTATTCATTGTACTCTAAATCGCTCATTAATTTAGAATATTTTTCTAAGCTCATTATTACCATTGAATCATGTCCGTTTTTTGTTAAATAAACTGTTTCATCTTCTTTTAAAACAAGCTCCTCTATTTCTTGATATTTATTTTTTAAATCTGATACTGGTCTAATATTGTTCATTTAATAATCTCTCCTTAAAATTTATTACCACAATTTTATCATTTTTTTATATCTTTTTTCAAAATTTTAATAAGTTTTACTATTTTTTATTTAAGAACTTTTCTATTACTTATTTATGCTAGGAGCAAAAATAGAGAGATTATATTTATCTATAATCTCTCTATTATTAAAGTTTAAATTATTTTGTTATTTTTAAACTCTTAGAAGCACTCCAACTTGAATAGTATTTTACTCCAGATACAGTTTTATAAGTACGAACTCTTACATAATATTTTTTATTTTTAGATAGTTTTGATACTGTCTTTGTTACTGTTTTATTCTTACTTACTGTAGCTGTTTTTACATTCTTCTTGAAGTTCTTATCTGTTGAGTATTGGATTTGATATCCTGTAACTGCAGTATTCTTTGCCCATTTTATTTCCATCTTTTTAGATTTCTTATTTGTTAATTTAGAAACTTTTACTGATGGTGGGTTTACTGTTACTGTAATGTTCTTTGTAGTTTTTGTATAGTTTCCAGCTGCTTCAGCTGTTATTGTAATTGTTGCTTTTCCTATATATTTTGCTTTTACTGTAACTTTTCCTGAGCTATTTACTGTTATATTTTTATTGTTGCTCTTATAAGTTAATTTTGCACTACCATTTCTTCTAGCATTTATATTAAAGCTTTGAGCTTTTGTAGAATAATTCTTTGTAAAGTTTGATGCAACTATTGTATTTGCTTTCTTAACTTCAGGTGTTGTTTTTGCTACAGCAGGTGCTGGTTTTGATTCTAATTTTGGTGCAGGTGCTGCTGGTGTTTCTTTAACTTCTGGTTTTGATTGTTCTTGTGTTACTTGTGGTGCTGGTGTTGCTTTTGGTGTTGATGTTTTTGGTGTAGTAGCTTGTTCTTGTACTGGTTTTTCTATTCTTACTTCATCACCACATCTAGTACATTTCTCTAAAGTATAGTTTGAATAATTTGTTACTTTATAATCATGTCCTAATGCTGGTAATGTATTTGTAATTTTCTCTAGTTTTTCACCACATATTAAGCATTTACATTCTAGTTCTTCATATCCACTTTCTGTACAAGTTGCATTTTTTCTATTTTGTGCTATTGCACTTGAGATATGATCACTGTTAGATCTGAATTTAAGTGTTTTCTTGTTTCCATTCATATCCTCAACTTCAACTGTTTTCTCACAGTCTAAATATCCTGGAACTATAAATGTTTTTTGTGTATCATTTGAACCTTCTTCAAAATCTTTTATTGTTTCATTATTTACAGTTACTTTATAAATCTTTTTATCATCTTTAACTGTTACTCTTGGTTGTTCACAATAAATTGTTATTTCATTTTCAGTTGATTCATTTAATTTTTTACCTTTTAGTTCTGAACCATTTACACTTTTTAGTTCAATTTCTGGCTCTTTTTTGTCATCTTTATATTTTGCTTTTTCTCTAGCTCTTTCTTGTTCTTTTTGTTCATCTTCTTTAAATATCCAAGTTTTATCATCTGTTTTTACTGAAGATGTATCATCTACAAATAATTTATCTGTACTGATAGATCCAGCGTCTGCTCTTTTTTGGATTCCTTCGTAAGATGTTACATTTATTGTGCTATGATTTTTTACATCAATATCACCATTACAAATTATTCCCCAATAATATGGATTTATAACTGTAAGACGAACGTTGTCTATAACAAATCCTGTTTTTGTCTCTCCTTCTTTGTCTTCAATAGAATCTGTTTCAACTGATATACCAGGTACTATATAATAAATTGTTTCTGTTTTTGTTTCTTTTTCTTCTTCTTGATTAGAAGCTTGTTCTTCTGGTTTTACTTTTCTATCAACATTTTGTTCTCTTGGCTCTAAATGAGTTCTAATATTTAAAGCACCAGAACCTTTTAAAGTAATGCCTTTTACATAGTGTCCTTCTATACCATATCCGTTAATCTCATTTGTTCCAGAAAGATTAATAGTGATATGAGTTTTACGTTCTTCTGGCTTCCCCTCTTTATTTCTCTTAATATGATAATATCTTTCTCCGTCTTCGTTTACGCCTTCCTCTTCTTCTGTATCTGCATCATCAAAAGGAAGAATTAATTTACTTATATTTACATTGTGTAAGTTAATTGTGTAATCATTTCCTGATTTTGTAATAGAATAACTTCCAGTAACAACGTCTCCATTTACAAGAGTTGCTCCTGTAGAATATCTATTTTCGTCTAATGTCAAATCAGAAAAGTCAAGTACATCTCCTTGAACAGGAAAAGCTTTCTCATATTTTTGTTCAGCTTCTGTAAAATTATGCTCATTAAGAATGTCTTCAGCAAAAACTGGTGAAGCCACAGATAACATTAATATAGAAACTAATATAAGAGCTAAAAATGATTTTAAATAAATATTAACC
>CANQYZ010000017.1 GCA_947628215.1 uncultured Clostridia bacterium
CAGTTGGTAGAGCGCTCGGCTGTTAACCGATAGGTCGTTGGTTCGAGTCCAACAAGGGGAGCCAAAAAAATAAATTCTAGAAAGCTTAATATATAGGCAATCTAGGATTTTATTTTATTATTTTTAATCTATTAGTAATTTAATTTTTTTTAAATTTATATATGGACAAAAAATTAATTTAAATTAAAACTAGGTAAATATCAATGCTTTTACCTAGTTTTAGTTTAAAATATAATTAGTGTGCAAAAGATGATATATAAATATAGAGAATTTATAATTATAAAAAATTTTACAATTAAAGGTGGATGTTTTAAAAGTTGGATATCATGGTTCTAGTAATAGTTTGAGTCAAATATAGGATAGTAAAATATGAATCAACTAGTAAAACAATTAGCAGTGATTTAATTCAAGTTTCAACAAGAAATACAGCTAGTTATATTGCTTACAAAATAAAAGTAAGTAAAGCTAAGAAAAATGATTTAGAAAAAATAAAATCTTTATTGTCTGCAGAAACTCTTACAATTATGCAATAAAACCACGTTCTATGCACTTAAGAAAGTTTATGTTAGTTTGACAAAGTAATAAAAAAATGTATAATGAATATAAGTAATATTGCAAAATATTATGAAAAGGAAACCCCTAGCCTAAAATAGGGTATAAGAAGAGCAAGGAAAATCAAAGACCTTGCTTTATTTCTTTTTAAGAGATTTAACTTTGAATAATTTAAGAATTTATAAAATTGATATTGATTATATAAAATATTTATATAATTTTGATAATATAATACAAATAGAGAAGATACTTATACAGCAAAAAGACCATGTTTAAGTTTTTTATTGCTAAAAGTGGACGAAAGCAAACAAAAGTAAAACATAGAAAATACTGAAATATTAATGACTTGGATTTAGCATAAATATGTATTATAATAAAAAAATAGACGAAAGAGAACGAATATAGTCAAAAATATTGATAAAAATTGGAATAAAACAATTAAGAAGTGAGTTATAATGGCAATAGAAAATAAATTAATAATTGAAATTGCAAATAAAATAAAAGAAAATGGTGGTAATTTATATTTAGTTGGAGGAGCTATTAGAGATGAATTACTTGGCATTGAAAGTCATGATAATGATTATTCTGTAACAGGTTTATCTTTTGATGAGTTTAAAGAAATATTTCCAAATGCTCATATTAGAGGAAAAGACTTTCCAGTTTTTATAATTAATGATAGCGAGTTTGCAATAGCTAGAAGAGAAAGAAAAATTGGACTTGGTCATAATAGCTTTGATATTTGTACTGATAAAAGTATAACTATAGAAGAAGATTTGTTAAGAAGAGATATTACAATTAATGCAATTGCAAAAGAAGTTTTGACAGGAAAAATTATAGACCCTTTTTCAGGAATAGATGATTTAAATAATCATATTATTAGAGCTGTAAGCAATCATTTTATAGAAGATCCTTTAAGAGCATATAGAGTATGTAGATTTGCAAGTAGTTTTAATTTTGATATAGAAGAAAACACGATAAAAATGATGAATTCATTAAAAGAAGAACTTTTAACATTATCAGTAGAAAGAGTGTATGCAGAATTTTATAGAACATTACTTTCTAGTAGGCCTTCTATATTTTTTAAATCTTTAAAAAAAGCGAATATATTAGATGTTCATTTCAAAGAAATTTTTGATTTAATAGGAGCAGAGCAACCAATTGAATATCATCCAGAAGGTGATAGCTTTAATCATACTATGATTGTATTAGATAAAGTTGCAGATGCAACTAAAAATTTAGTTGATAGACGAAAAGCAGAAATTAGATTTTCTAGTTTAGTTCATGATTTAGGAAAAGGAATAACTCCAAAAGAAGAATATCCACATCATATAGGACATGATATTAATGGAATAGATCTTGTGAAAAATATGGGAAAACGTTTGAAGGTTCCAAATAGAATGATAAAATGTGGCATTACTTCATGCAAAGAACATATGAGAGGTGGAATTTTTGATAAAATGACACCAGGTAAAAAAGTAAGTTTTATAGAAAGAATTAATAAAACTATTTTAGGATTAGATGGTCTTCAGTATATAGTAGATGCTGATAATAAAAATAATGATTTAAATAAAAATCAATTTGCGAAAATTGGATATGAAGTAATAAATTCTGTAAATGGAAATAGTATAAAAGAAAAATATAAAATTGATTTAAAAGCCAATTTCGCAAGCAGAATTCATGAAGAAAGAGTACGTTATCTAAGAAATAAAATGTTATAAATTAATAATAGAGTTTATTTTAATTTAAGAGGAAATTATGCAAGAGAAAAAGAAAAAATTAATTGAAAATTTTTTTATTATAGTAGTAATATTACTTACTATTATTTTGCTTGGAAAAGTTATTTTTGCTTATAATATTACAAAAACTCATGATGGATATATTCATATTTTAAAAATTGCCGGAGTTTCTGATATTATATCTAAAGGACAACTTCCACCAATCATTAATCCTAATTTTTGTAATGGATATGCTATAAATTTATTTTATAATCCTCTTACAACATATATTGCTGTATTTTTTAGTAATATATTTAATAATTATATTATAGGAACTAAGGCTTTAATGTATTTGATGTTAGTTCTTTCTGCGATTTTCATGTTTTATTTTGCAAAAGAAGTAACAAAAAAGAAAGAAATAGCATTTGTATCTTCAATTTTTTATATAAGCGTTCCTTATTTTTTATCAAACATTTATGTAAGAGGAGCAATTGGAGAATGTGCAGCACTTACATTTTTGCCATTACTTTTTTTAGGAATTTATAACTTATTTGATGGTGATAGAAAAAAACATTTTTTTATAGCAATTGGAGCAATTGGACTTTTACTTTCACATAATATTACTACATTATATTCTGCAATTTTTTGCTTTATATATATGATAATTAATATAAAAAAGTTAAAAGAAAAAGATGTAATAATAAAACTAATTACTAATATTTTTTTTATAATATTAATTACTTTATTTTTTATATTCCCATTAGGACTTCATAAAATAATAGGAGATTATGTTGTATTTGATCATGAACTTCTTAGAACTTATGGAGAGAGAGTAGCAGAAGAAACAATTGATGTAAAACAATTATTTTTTGTTATAGATAAAGAAGAACCTGTTTTAGTATTTAATATATTTCAGTTTTTATTATTTATTCCATTTGCTTATATTCAAAAATTTGTAGATAAAAAATATAGAAAGTTTTACATTGCTTTTGGAATACTTTCTATTTTACTTACAATTTGCATATTGTTTAGCTTTTTATGGCTAAAGGCTCCGAATTTACTTTGCATGATACAATTTCCATGGAGACTTTTAGGATTTGTACGGATTTTTTATGAGCTTTGTATCTGCAATAAATCTTGTAATTATTACTGAAAAATTGATTAAAAATAAAGATAATTTAATTTTTATACTTATACCAATTTCTCTTCTTTCAGTGATTGTTGCATTTTATATAGATTACCCAGTATTTATCGGAAATGAAGATGATAATAATAGCTTAAGATTTATAAATAATAATATAGATAATATTATGTATGGAAATATAAATAGAGAATATTTGCCATCTAAAACATATAAAGCTTATTTATCTAATAATAGAGAAATATATAGAAAAAGTGCAAAAGTTATAAAGCGGAAAATGTGATATAAAAAGTGAAAATAAAAGTGATTTAAAATATGAAATAAATATAAATTATATTGATAAAAATACTAAAATAGAGATGCCATATTTATATTATGCAGGATATACAGCATTCATTGAAAAAGGAAATGGAGATAGATTAAAACTTGATATTTCAGAATCTGATATAGGATTCGTTGAAGTTGAATGTAAAGAAAAATTAGAAAATGTAAAACTTGAAGTTTTCTATAAAACTCCTATTTCATACATCGTATGTTATATTATTTCTGCGGTATCAACGTGTATATTTATTATTTATATAATATATGAAAAAAAGCTAGCAAATCGCTAGCTTTTTTTAACAGTAATTGTAACCCATCACATAAAATGCTACTTGCGGATTACTACCAAATGGCTCCCCTTGTTGGACTCGAACCAACGACCTATCGGTTAACAGCCGAGCGCTCTACCAACTGAGCTAAAGAGGAATATTTCTTTAGAACAAAATTATTATATATTATAGATTTTTACATTTCAATACCTTTTTATAAAAAAATTATTCTTTTTGTAAGCTTTAAAAATAGTTCTTGAATAATATATTTCATTATGATATACCTAAACTGAAATAAATTAATTTTGTTTTAGGAGTAATAAATAATATGAAAATTGAATTATTAGGTGGATATACGAAAGATGAATTAGATGCTAGAATTAAAAAAGTAGCTTCTGCCGGAAAATTATCTAGATTTCCAGGCAATGTATTTGAAGTAGTAGAAACATGTTCAGATACAGAAAAAAATATAAAACTTATTAAAAGAATAATTGGAATGGGACATAAGTCAATAATTGAACATGATTATTTAGTATTTGCACTTTGCGATGTTACACCAATTGTAGAGCAAACTATTATTGGAAACAGACTTACTTCTTTTACTATAAAATCAAGACGTGAAGTTGATTTTAGAAATGCAGGATTTTATGTTCCTGAATTTAGAAATAAAGATATGAGCATACATAAAGATAATGAAAAATTAAAAGAACTTTATGAAAAACATATGAAGTATTTATTTAATACATATGGAGATATCGTAGATGAAGGAATAAATGTAGAAGATGCAAGATTTGTACTTCCATATTCTTTCCATGCAAATATAATAATGGGATTAGATGCAAGAGAACTTGAAAAACTTACAGTATCACTTTTAGCAGGACCTTTAAGTAGAATTTCAGAACTTAGAGAGCTTGGAGAAAATTTTAGAAGCATAATAGAAGAGGCAGTTCCATATCTTACAGATAGTATGCAAGCAGAAATAGAAAAAACTTCTGACAAAACTCCTTTTGAATATTTAGAAAGTGTAAGCAAAAGACCTGAAATATCAATTATAGATAAACCACATTTAGTAAGTTATACACCTTCAGCTGATGATGTTATATTAAATAGCTCAGTTATGTATCATTATCAAGTAGATAGAATTGCTGCAAATAAAATTATAGAAGACGCAGTTCAAAAAGATGTAAACTTTAAGGAAAAACTTATGGATGTAATATTACATAAAGAAGAAAGAAGAGAACTTGAACAAGTACAATTTACATTTCAAATTCCAATTTCTTTATCAATACTTACTCATCTTACACGTCATCGTATGCATTCATTATTAATTCCGGAATTTTTACCAATGTGGGATATGAAAAATCATATTACTCCACCTACTATAGAGGCAAATGAAAAATGCTTAAAATTGTTTAATAGTGCCGTAGAGAAAAATATAGAGATGTTCGAAGAATTTAAAAAGTATGATATTTTAGAAGAGGATTTAATATATTTCTATCTTGGATGTCAAATGTTAAATGTAATGACTACATTTAATGCAAGAACAGCACAATGGATTTGTAGACTTCGTTGTTGTAATAAAGCACAATGGCAAATAAGAAATGTAGCCAAAGAAGTTGCAAAACAAATAAAAGAAGTGTCTCCTTTATTTGGAAAAGGACTTGGTCCAACTTGTATGACAGACTATGTATGTAATGAAGGAAGAGAAAGCTGTGGACTTATAAATACAATATTAGAACAAAAAAATAAATAAATTTTAAGTATTAAGCAAATATTTTCTTTAGGAGAAGGAATATGATAAAAAAAGAAAATGATAATGTTTACATTTACTTTTTAGAAAATGATAATTTAAAAACTATGAAAAAAGGAATTATAGCTCTTCTTGTTTTGCAAGTTATTAATATAATTTATATTTTAATATATAAATTAAATCTAAGATTATTTGATTTATCTTTTTCTTATATAGTAGTTTTTTTGATTGTTTTTATGGAATTTTATAAAAGAAAAATGAATATACCAAATATAGTTTTAAAAGATAAAAAAATATCATTTGGTGAGTTTAATATTTCTGTATATGATGTATTAGAATTAAAAATCTTTTCAGGATCTTTACTTTTAAGATATAAAGTTTCTGATTTAGAAAACATGGTAAAGATATATTCTAGTGATTCTAAGAAAAAAATAAAAGAAGTAAAAAATGCAATAGAAGATTATATAAAAAAATTTAAGAAAGATGTATAAAATAAATTTTATTTAATATATAATTAAAATACTTAAGATAAGACTTGGGAGGAAACATATGAATAAGAAAATATTAATGATAATTGTATGTATAGTGCTAATATTACTTATAGGGTCAATTGCACTTTATAGAATTACTAATATGGAAGTATATTCTCCATCAAAAGTAGAAGAAAATGTTGTAAAAAATGAAGTAAATACAAATAAAAATGTAGTAGAAACAAATAGTGTAGAAAATACCGTAACAAATACAGTAAATCCCGAAGAAGTAGGAGATACAGGTAGCTTTAAAAATACAATGTTTGAAACAGAAAATTATATAGTAAAGCTTAGCTCTCAAAAAGCAGGACATCCATCAAATGGTTCAAATTTTTCAACTTATTTCGAATATAATAAAAAGAATGAATCTTCTAATATATCTTTAGATTACTTTTTTGTAGAAAAAGATGTTATGCAAGATTATAGCGATTTTAATAAATTAAAAAAGATTTCTATAAATGGAAAAGAATTAAGATATAGTGTAGATACTAATAAATCAGAGGCTGTATTTTTATATAAGAATGATGATGAATCTTATTTAAAAATTGTTTTAACATCAGGATTAGTATTTGATAATAAAACTGGATATATAAAAGATACTTTAAAACTTACAAATGATTTTATCAAAAGAAAAGACGTTGTTGAAGATTTAAAAAAGGAAATAAAGTTTGATATAGAGAAAAAATAAAATAATAACTAATTTTAAAAATAATAGGCAAAAAAGCCTATTATTTTTTTGTCAATTTACATTTTCCTTACATATTATGTAAAGAGGTGTAAAAAATGATAAATGTAATATTACTTGCAATTTCTGTAAGTATAGATGCAATTGGAATTGGAATATCTTATGGAATAAGAAATTCTTACATAAGAATAAGATTAATATTTTTAATAGCTTTTATAGTTTTTTCTATGTGTTTGATAGGTCTTTTACTTGGAAATTTATTATCTCTTGTTTTAAGTGATTTTCTACTTAAGATAATTGGAAGTTTAATTTTATTTATTCTTGGAGTTTTTATTGTTCTTAAAGAAATAATAAATTTAAAACCTAAAAATGATTTTAGAGGAAATAAAAAAGAAAGTAAAGAAGTAAAAAGAATAGAAAATATAAAAGCAACAGAGGCAATATATCTTGCAATGTGTATTTCAGTAGATGCTCTAACTTCAGGAATTAGTGCAAGCTTAATTGGAATAAGAAGCATATTTTTTCCTATCTTAGTTATGGTATGCCATATGACTTTTTTAAAACTTGGAATGTATGTTGGAAAAAATGTAAGTATAGCATCTAGTATTCCACAAAATATATGGAAAGTTATATCAGGGATATTACTTATTTTGATTTCAATTGGAAAATTATTTTTAAATTAAAAAAGATGGAAAGTATTTTCCATCAATTTTTTTATCTATTTTTTATTTATTTAAAAATGTTTTTTCTACATATATTTTATATGCTACAGATTTTACTGCATTTTGAAGTAATATATCATCTAAAGATGTTTTTTCGGAATAGTCTATTCCATTGTGAGCAAATATTGATTTTAGTGAGTTTTCAAATAATTCGCAAAATCTATTGTATGATGTTTCAATTCTAAAATCAGTAGTTGCAAGTTTTATTAAGCTATGAATATTACTTATACTATACATTGGTTTAAATGTACATATTACAAAAAGTGAAGCTATTTGCTTTTTTCCATATTTTTTCTTTTCAGGAGCTACGATAATTCCTTGTTTTACATAATTGTTTATCATAGTTTTAGTAATAAGTGGATCATCTGATGTTGCAATATATGGAGATAAACAATTATCTAAAAGTGTTACTAATTGATCTAAATATAAATCTATAGAAGGTAATTCTTCCCATCTTGGAATATGAAAACTTTGCAAACTTTCTATATATGATTTTATATTATTGTCTTTAAATTCAACGATTTTTCTATTTATTCTATTTTTTTCTTTTTCAATTTTTCTTTCAGATTTTTCTATCTCTTTTTCTAAATTTTTACTCATATATCAGCACTCCTAACACATTTATAATACCATACAGTCAGTATAAAGTCAATCTATTGACAATGTATTACTTATATGATAATCTAGTAATGAAAACTAGATAAAAGGTTTTGAAAAACAAAACCAAAGGAGATTTTATGAACGTAAAGTTTAATAATGCTATAGAATTTAAAAATATTAAAGAACTTATGAATTATTCTATAGAAAAATACAGTAAAAATAATGCTTTTATAGTAAAACATAAAGAAGAGAAAAATGTAAATTATGAAAATATTACTTATGAGAGACTAGGAAAAGAGATAAATGCTTTAGGAACTGCTTTTTTAAATATGGGATTTAAAGATAAAAGAATTGCTGTAATTGGAAAAAATAGATATGAATGGATGCTTTCATTTATATCTGTTATAAATGGTACAGGAGTTGTTGTTCCACTTGATAAAGGACTTCCAGAAGGCGAAATTGAAAACTCTTTAAAAATAAGTAAAAGTGATGTAATTATATTTGAAAAAGAATATATAGAATCTATAAAAAAACTTATGACAAATAAAGAATTAAATTTAAAATACTTTATTTGTATGGATGATATTGAAGAAGATGGAATTTTAAATTTAAAAGATTTGATAAATGATGGTATAAAGCAAGTAGATAGCGGAGATAGATCATATATAGATGCAAGTATTGATAGTGAAAAAATGAGCGTTTTATTATTTACTTCTGGAACAACATCTGCATCAAAAGCTGTAATGCTATGTCACAGAAACTTAGCTTCTAATCTTTATGGGCTTAACTGTTCAGAAACAATATATAGTACAGATATAAATATGGCATTTCTACCTTTCCATCATACATTTGGTTCAATGGCAGTTTTATTAGTTTTAAATAATGGTGGAGCAAATGTATTTTGTGATGGTATAAGACATATACAAGAGAATTTAAGAGAATATAAAGTTACAATGTTTGTATGTGTACCACTTATAATAGAATCAATGTATAAAAAAATAATGGCAACAATTGAAAAACAAGGCAAAATGAAAAAAGTACAATTAGGATTAAAAATTACTAAATTCTTAAGAAAATTCCATATAGATATTAGAAAAAAAGTATTTAAAGAAATTAGTGATAATTTAGGAGGTCACTTAAGATTTATAGTAAGCGGTGCTTCTGGAATAGATAGAAAAGTTGCAGAAAGTTTTAATGATTTTGGATTTTTAACAGTACAAGGATATGGACTAACTGAAACATCACCAGTTCTATTTGCAGAAAAAGAAGATTTAATAAGATATGGATCTGTTGGTATTCCACTTATAAATGTAGAAGCTAAAATAGAAAATAAAAATGAAGATGGAATCGGGGAAATAGTTGCAAAAGGTCCAAATGTAATGCTTGGATATTATGAAAATGAAGAAGAAACAAATAAAGTATTAAAAGACGGATGGTTTTATACTGGCGATTTAGGATATTTAGATAAAGATGGATGTCTTTTTATAACAGGAAGAAAGAAAAACGTAATAGTACTTAAAAATGGAAAAAACATATATCCAGAAGAATTAGAAGAGGTTATAAGTAATTTAAGCTATGTTGAAGAAAATATGGTATATGGAAAAGAAAAAGATGATGACTTATTACTTTCTGTAAAAATTGTTTATAATAAAGATTATGTTAGAGAAAAGTTTGGAAATATAACAGAAGAGGAACTAAAAAATATTATTTGGAATGATATAAAAAATATAAATAAAAAACTTCCTACCTACAAACATATTAAAAATTTAAATTTAACTGATGTTCCAATGATTAAAACTACGACAGCAAAAATCAAAAGATTTGAAGAGATTAAAGCAAGCTAAATAAAAAAGAGACAAAGATGAAAAATATTTGTCTCTTTTTTTGGCTTTTCTTTATTTAATTTTCAATTGACAAGTAAATTTATAAAAATTATAATCTAAATTACTAAGGAGGATTACATTTATGTCAGATATAGATAATAAATTTTTAGGCATTACTGTTATAAAAAGAGATGGAAAAAAAGTGGCTTTTGATGAGTCAAAAATTGCAGTTGCTATAAAAAAAGGATTTGACAGTATAAAAAATGAAAATCCAAAACAAGATGAGTATACAGAAAAAGATATATATAAAATATATAATCTTGTACTTCAAAATATATCTAATTCAGGAAAAGACAAGATTAAAATAGAAGAGATACAAGATTTGATAGAAGAGGCTTTGAAAAAAGAAGGGTATGAAGATGTACTTGAATCTTTTTCAAGCTATAGAGAAAGAAGAAATCAATCAAGAAAATTATTTATAGATGAAAAAAAACAACATACTTTTTTAAAGGCTATTGAAAATTTAAATATAGAACCACAAAATGAAAATGAAGTACCAAAAAAAGCTGCAACTTCTATGGGAACAATGCTAAAATATGGTCAAACTTTATCTAAAGAATTTTCTATGTCATATTTACTAAAAAGAAAAGTAGCAGATGCTCATGAAGGTGGAAGTATATACATACACGATTTGGAATATCTTCCAATGGGAACTACAAATAGCACTCATATAGATTTAAATAAATTATTTACTGATGGTTTTTCAACAGGAGTAGGATTCTTGAGAGAGCCTAATAACATTATGACTTATGCAATACTTACATCTATTGCTATTCAAACAAATCAAAATGATCAAGCTGGAGAACAATCTATTCCAGCATTAGACTATTATTTTGCACCAGGAATTGTAAAATCATTTAAAAAGGAATTTAAGCAAGCTGTATATGATTTTTTAGATTATACGGACTTTGGAATATTTGCTGCTGTAAACGGTATGGAAAGAGAAATTGATAAAATTACAAAAATAGATTTTGATATTTCTATTTTTGATACTTATTGTAGAGAATCTGAACAACTTAAAAGATTGTTTAGGATAGCATATAAGAAAGCTTTAACTAAAACAGATAAATTAACTTATCAGGCTATGGAAGCTTTAATACATAATTTAAATACAATGAGATCTAGAGCAGGAGCAGAAGTTCCAGATTCTACAGTAAATCTTGGAACTGATACTACAAAAGAAGGTAGAATGATAACTTTAAATTATCTAAAAGCTATAGATGCTGGAATTGGAAATAATGAAATACCAATGTATCCTAAAACTGTATTTAAAGTTAAAGAAGGTGTAAATTATAATAAAAATGATGTAAATTATGATCTTCTAAAACTTGCTTGTGAAATAAATTCTAGAAAGTCTATTATATCATTTTCGTTTTTAGATTCAGACTTTAATATAAAAAAATATGATAGTGAAGATTATAGTAGCGAAGTAGCTTATATGAATTCATCAATAAGAGTATATGAAAATATTATTGACGAATCAAGACAGACATCAGTTTCAAGAGGAAATTTAGCAACTACTAGTATAAATCTTCCAAGAATAGGAATAAAACATGGAATTATAAATCACGAAAAAGTTGACATGCAAGGATTTTATGAAGAGCTTGATAAAAAACTTGAATTAATAAAAGAAGAACTACTTGAGAGATTTACAAGTCAAGAAGATAAAAGAGTATATAATTTTCCATTTTTAATAGGACAAGGAATATGGATAGATAGTGAAAAACTAAAGCCATATGATAGACTTCGTAGAGTAAATAAGCATGGTACTTTATCTATAGGAATAATTGGACTTGCTGAGTGTTTAAAGGCACTAACTGGAAAACATCATGGAGAAAGTGCTGAATCACAAAAATTAGGACTTGAAATAGTAGAACATATTAGAAAAAAAGCTGATGAATATAGCATAAAGCATCATTTAAACTTTAATATTAGAGCGGTTAGAAGAGAAGAAGTTCTTGAGAATTTTATGACTTTAGATAAATCTATTTTTGGTAAAGAAAAAGGTATCACAGATAAGGAAAAGTATTCTGAAGGATTTTGTATACCAGAAGATTATAATATTTCAATTGATGATAAGATTGCAATTGAAGCGAAATATCATAGTTTAACAAATGGTGGACATGAAATTGTAATTGACATGGGAAGTAAATCAATTGGAAATCCTGATGTATATGAAAAGACATTAAGAAAGATGAAAGAAAATAATATTGGTTTTGGAAAGATGATTGTAAAATAAAAAATACTCTGCAAGATTTATTTTTGCAGAGATTTTTTTATTTTTTATCCTTTTTTACATTTTCTTCTTTTTTTAAATCATCTTTATGTATTTCATTATATGCGTCATCATATTCTTCACTTGTAATATATCCATTTTTTAGCATAGATTCTAAAACAATTTCTTGACGCCTTAGAGATAATTTTTTGTTACTATTTGGAGAATATATACTAGGTGCATTTGGAATCCCTGCTAAAAGTGCACATTCTGCAAGTGTCATATCTTTAGGCTCTTTATCAAAATATCCTACGCAGGCATCATATATTCCATAATATCCGACTACCATAGTAGTTTATATTAACATATATTTCTAAGATTTCTCTTTTTGAATATTTTTCTTCTATATCAAATGAAGTAAACATTTCTGCAACTTTTCTAGTAAGCTTTTTTTCTTGAGTAAAAAATACATTTTTTGCAACTTGCTGAGTAATAGTACTTCCACCTTCTGTAAAATTGTTATCTTTAATATTTACAAAAACAGCTCTTACAATTGATGTTATATCAATTGCAGGGTGATTATAAAATCTATTATCTTCTATAGAAATTACAGCATCTAAAAAGTCTTGTGGAAGATCATCTAATTGAACATAAGTATCACTTTTTTGTATTTTATCAAACTTTTCTTTTATAGTATTGTCTGAGATAGTTCTTTTATAGTAAGAATATCCAGAAATAAAAAAGATACCAAGTAAACTGCAAGCAATTGCAATGATAATTATAAAAAGTTTAAATAAGAATTTTAATATATTTTTCATCTGTAGTCCTTTCTATATTAAATTATATATATAAACTTAAAATAATGAAATATCTTGAGGAAAAAGTAAAGTAAATGTAATGTACTTTTTTTTAATAATAATATATAATTTACTAAGATTGTTTAGTTTTTTAAATCTTAGGACTAAATAAAAAGGAGAAAAGTTATGGAAAAGAAAAAGTTTAGTGTACCACTTGTATTATTATGTTTAACAATTGCAATTATTATTGTAATGGGGATTATAATTTTTAGATTTTATTCAGATAATAAGAGAGTAAATGAAGATTTAGCAAAACTTCAAAATCAAGTTTCAGAGCTTGAAAAAGAAAATACTAATGCTTATACTGAAAACGCATTAGAAAATTCTAATGAAAATATGGCAGATAATCAAACCGATGCAGAAAATGAAATTACTTTAGAACAAGCAAAAAAAGTAGCTGAAGATTATTTAAGCTTAGATGCTGCTTTAGGATGTGATTGCCTTTTAGAAGAACTTACAAGTAAAAAAGTGTTAGAATATAATCCAGAAGAGGATAATGTAATAAGTGATGAAGAAGTTATTACAAAAGTAAAATTTTCTGATTATAAATCTGCAATGCTAAATTATGTATCAGAAAAAGAATTTGAAAGAAGTTTTCGTAGTAATCGTATAGAATTTAGAGAAAATGAAGAAGGATTTTTAGTAAAACAGCAAGGCGGTGGCGGATCAGTAGAGCACAACATAAAAGAAATAACTAAAAATGATGATGGAAGTTACCATGTAATCTCTGAAGCTACTCTTGTAGATGCAAATGATACGAAAGAAAATAGAGAATATGACTTTACTTTTATACTATTAAATGGAAAGTATGTAGTTGATTCATGTGTAGAAAAAGAGGAATAAAAGACTATGTATGAAATAGCTATTATATTATTTGTTCTTGCTATGCTTATAATTTTTCGTAAATGGTGTGGTAATAGAGAAATTCTTTTTTATAGAGTATTACTTGCAATAGGCTTATTACCATTTATATGTAATTTTATATATTCAATTATGTCGACTAGAAATGGATTTGTTTTATTTGATTTTCCAAAGACATATGGATTAAAAGCTTTTGGAACATGTTTTTTTGTATATATTATGTTTGGACTTCCAATATTTTTAATAGCTGGAATTGCAATAATTATATCTACTATAAAACTAATAAAACTAAATAAAAAAGTTAAGTAAATTTAATGATTTATAAGAAATTAAGTCTTTTACAAAATATAGAAAAACTTATAAAGACATTTTTTTAGAAAAATACACTGACGAATCATGAACAAATTAAGAATTTTTAGGAGATACAGAAATGGTTAAAAAAACAATAAACAAAGATATATTAAAAAGTATAAATAAATATGTTGAAGAAATAAAAAAACATTATAACATTGTTGCTATAATTCTATTTGGCTCTTATGCAAAAGGAACAGAACATGAAGATAGCGATATTGATATTGCAATTGTTTCAGAAGACTTCGATGACATTTATGATAGTATGGCAGATTTAATGGGGATGACATGGGATATAGATGCAAGGATTGAACCACATCCTATAAAGAAAAAAGATTTTGATGAAGAGTCTAATTATTTTGTCAAAGAAATAATAGATACTGGTATAAAAGTAGCATAATATTTATATGTTATTTTGTGTTCGAATATGCCTATCTTTTTCATTATAAGCAAACTAAAAAGAGTTAGTTTAATTACTAACTTTTTTCTTATTTTTCTCCTAAAAGTTTTGGCATATTGCTATCTAAATTTTCTATCTTTTTTATACCTGAAGAATACTGTAAAATATCAAATTGTTCTCTTGCAATTTCATTTAACCTTTCCAATCTCTTGATTTGTGGTAAAACTTGTTCAATCATTTCTGCATTTAAATTTTCTAAATTTACTAAAATGACTAATTGTAATATGATTATAACCGACTTCGTCAATTTTAATTCTGTGGGATTCCACGGAATTAAAATTATCATTGTGTAATTCTTCCCATAAGCTATAAAAGGCAAAAGAATCTTTATTTGACATCCAATTTCTTATAATACCAGATGAATCTTTAGGATTTTCATATTTTGCTAAATCCGTTAATGAAATATAATCTACATTTCCGACTATCATTACTCAAACTATATTCTATGGTATATTCTTTTAAATTATTTTCTGGATTTAGTTTTTCTTTTTTCTTTTCTAAAAAAGAAAAAACTTACGAAAACTTTACAGTTCGTAAGCTGTCTTAATTTGGAGCCATTAGGCAGAATTGAACTGCCGACCTACAGGTTACGAATCTGTTGCTCTACCAACTGAGCTATAATGGCATTTATTTTTACAAAGAAGATTATAGCATAAAAGAATAAAGGTATCAATTAAAAAAAGTTGAAAATTCAAGCATTTTTTTCATAAAAACTATTGAATTATGTAAACTTATGTGTTACAATATTGTAGAAAGTTGTTTTGAAAAGGAGTGAAAAATACTATGCTTAAGATAAGCAAGAAAGTAGCTACTATGATAGTATTTGGACTACTTGTTTGTGACACCTTATTCATAGTACTAAGATTAGGATTTTTCACTAATGATAAGTTAAAGAAAGATACAATAGAAAAATCAGCAGTTATCAATATGAACGAAGAAAAAGTTAAAGAAAATGCTGAAAAATTATTAGAAACAAATTTAGAAGAGTTAGTAAGACAAAAAAAAGAAAATGAAGCAAGTAGTTTACAAAAACGAAAGCAAGAATTAGAAAAAATTGCTTCAAAAAGCAGTATAAGAGAAGAAAGTAATGCTACTAAAGAAGTAACAGTAAGAAAAACTACTACAAAGGCAAAAACTTCATCTTCAACAACAACTAAAAAGAAAAATACAAATACAAAAAAAGCAACAACTTCTACTAAAAAAACATCTACATCAGCTAAAAAGACTACTACAAAAAAGAAAACTACAACTAGTACATCTAAAGTAAGCAGTAGCTATAAAGGATATGAAACAATAGGAAGAATAGAAATTCCAAAAACAGGAGTTAATATTCCAATACTAAAAAAAGTATATGCAAGCGGTATGGAATTTGCATCATGTCTTTTATATACAAATGGAGCTTTAAATAAAAGTGGAAATTCAGTAATTATTGGACATAATTATAATAACGGAAAGTTATTTTCAAACAATAAGAAACTAAAAGTAGGAGACAAAATATATATAACTACATTAGATGGAACAAAAGTAACTTATACAATTTATAAGAAATTTACAACAACTGATGATGATGCAAGTTTCTTTAAAAGAAAGACAGATACTCCAGAAATAAGTATATCTACTTGTTCTGATGATGAAACACATAGAATTGTAATTTTAGCAAGAAAACAATAATAATTATTATATAGATTTAATATGATTAAATTTAAAAAAAATCCGTTGTGTTTATAGACTTATGACATGACGTTTTTTTATGCTTAAAATTATTGAAATATATGTAATTTATAAATATAATAATTTTAGAATTTTTATGGAGAATGAATATGAAAGAAGTATTATTAAAATTAAATAAAGTAAATACGCATAATAAAATTGAAAGATTAAAAAAAGAAAATGAGATTAAAGATAAAAAAATGCAGGAATTAGCAGATGGGTGTAAAGAGATAATTGTTGAATATAAGGAAAATAGTGAAAAGATTATTGAATCAATGAATGAAAAAATAAACAAGCTAGAAGAAGAAAAAATAAAGCTTGAAAAAGAAAATGCGTATTATAAAGATACTGTGGAAAAGATTCCAAAAGTTTTACTTAAGATATTTTGTAAAAAAAGTAAAAAGTGCTTAAACGAGGGGGAATAAAATGAGAAAAATAACAGGAAGAACTACTTTAAAAGATAAATTATTAAAAAATCCATTAGGTAAAAAAATCTATCTTTATGCTGGAATTGGAACAATGGCTGTGGCAAGTGCATTAGTAATAAATAATAATAATTCTGGAAGTTATGATACAGTTGCAACAGTTAAAGATATAGAAGGAGATATGTATGAAGAAACAGTTCCACTTTTAAATAAAGATGGAGAAGTAATTGCGAGTTTAGAAAATGGTACGATAGTATATGTGGATGGAAAAATTTCTAAAAAAAGTGGCGAAGAAAGTAGAGTTAGAACAATATCAGAAGATGGAAACTTAATAGAAGGAATGATTCCAAACGAATACTTAACAGAAATTAAAAAGATTAAAGAAAAAGAACTTGAAAAATTCGATACTATTTATAAAGTAATTCCAGAAGTAGGAGCAAATATTAGAAAGACTCCAGTTCAACAAGAGGGAAATAAAATAGGTGCTGTAGCATATGATGAATATGTTTTAGGCTCTACAAAAACATACACAGATGCAAATAAATTTTTATGGGTTCCTGTAATATATGTAAATGAAGAAAATCAATATGAACAAGGATTTATTCGTTCAGATCTTTTGAAACAAATGACTTTTGAAGAAAATAAAGACGAAAATACATCAGAAGTTAAGGAAGAGGCAAGTACAGAAAAAAGAGAAAAGAGAATTGTAGATACATCAAGAGACGATAACGTAGATTTAAAACTAAGAAGTGATACTATAATTGATAAATCAAATATAATAGCTAAAATACCAAATGGCTCTATAGTATATATAGTTGGAGATACAGTAAAAAATAATGATCATACTTGGACTGAAATAGAGTATGAGGATAAAGATGGAAATATAAATAGAGGATGGGTTGTAAGCTCATATTTAAAAGAAGATAAAATAGTAAAAGTAGTAGATACAACATCTGATAATTATCATGATTTAAATTTAAGACAAGAACCAGGATTGCAAGGTAAAATAATAGCAACAATTAAACATGGAACACAACTTGAATTGTCATCAGATGACATAGAAAATTTAAAACAAGCAGATAAAAGAGATTGGGTAAAGGTTACTCTTCCAGATGGAACAACTGGATATGTTTCTTATTCTTTTCTAAGAGATAAAACTTATACTGAAAATGTAAAAGATGAAGAAAGGTCTGAGAAGTTAGCAAAAGACCAAGAAGAAGCAGTAAGAGATGTTAAAAATAGTTATACACAAAATAGCCATGGCAAAGTAACAGGAATAGATATATCATCTGCGACTCCAGAAGAATTAAGAAAATTATTAAGAGATTCTAAAGTACCATCTCATATAAATGAAAAAAATACAGAAGATTTAGAAGGAAATATAAATTATGTATACATAAAACTTGGAGCTTCTTCTTTCGGAAAAAATAATCCTTTTAAAGTACTTATGAGTGATAGATATGTAGAACAAGCAAAAGTGTGCGAAGAATTTGGAATTCCTTTTGGATTTTATTATTACTCAACAAGTGTAAATGAGGAAGAGGCTAAAAAGGAAGCAAAACGTATTGAAGAAGCTTTAGACTCTGTAAAAGATATGAAGTATAACATACTTCCATTTGCTGTTGATGTTGAACTTGCAAATAATGATAGACAAGCTGGAATCGATACAACAGAAGCAAAAGCAAAACTTGCAAACTTACTTGAAAAAGATACTGGAAAGACAATAGTGTATACTGCATATAGAGCAGCTTTAAGCGGTGAAAAAATCTTTGATCTAGATAGATATAATGATATGCTAGAATCAGGTCCTGCAAATGTATGGGCATCTACTTTTAGAAATAATGATGGAACATTAACATCATCTCATCAAGCATTTTGTAATTATGTAGTAAATGATACAGACTCTACTCTTTCTATGGTACAAGGTGTAATGGATGTAAAATTAGATGGAGTTCTTGTAGATATAAATAAGATGGATAGTGAAGCTTTTATCAATATGCTAACATATAAAAATCATGAAGTTACAACTCAAAAGAGTAAAAATATGGATGTAGCAAGGTAGATAGATAACAAGATATATTATATAAAAGAGTAAGATTACTTACTCTTTTTGCGTAAAAAAGATAAATTCCGCATAGTTGATAAATTACGGTAAAAATGGTAATATTATAAGGTATTAAAATTGGAAAAATTTAAAAAGATAATGAAAAAGTAAAAAGAAAGGAAAAACAAAAATAAATGCTAAAGCTTAGAACTGTTGCAATTGTAGAGAGAGAAAGAGAGCTACACTTTTATAGAAGTGCTTTTAGCTTTTATTTTGATATTCAAAAAAATGGCAATAATATAGATATTTAACTCTATATTTTTTGCCATTTTTTAATTTGCAAAAATATATTAATAAATGTTAAAAAGAGGGATGAAAAAATGGAAAAGAAAATTGCTGTATTAATACCATGTTATAATGAATCAATGACAATTGAAAAAGTAGTAAAAGATTACAAAAGAGAATTACCAGATGCAGACATATATGTTTACGATAATAATTCAACGGATGGAACAGATGAAATAGCAAAAAAAGCTGGTGCAATAGTAAGATATGAGAAAAAACAAGGGAAAGGTAATGTAATTAGAACAATGTTTAGAGATATTGATGATGATTGCTATTTAATGATAGACGGAGATGATACTTATCCTGCTGAAGATGCAAGAAAAATGTGTGATTATGTATTAAATGATGGAATAGATATGGTAATTGGAGATAGATTATCATCTACTTATTTTGAAGAAAATAAAAGAGCATTTCATAATTTTGGAAATAGAATTGTTAGATGGAGTATCAATACAATATTTAGAAGTAAAATAAATGATATTATGACTGGATATAGAGCATTTAGTTATAACTTTGTAAAAAGCTATCCTGTACTTTCAAAAGGTTTTGAAATAGAAACAGAAATGACAATACATGCAATAGATAAGAACTTTACTTTAAAAGAGATACCGGTTCAATATAGAGATAGACCAGAAGGAAGTGTATCAAAACTTAATACTTATAAAGATGGGGTAAAGGTTATTGCTACAATTGCAACATTGTTTAAAGAATATAAACCAGCAATATTTTTTAATATAATTTCTTTTTTAGTATTGATATTATCTGCAATACTTGCTGTACCTGTATTTATAGAATACTTTAAGACTGGATTAGTACCAAGATTTCCAACGCTAATTGTAGCAAGCATTTTATTTGTAATTAGTTTATTACTTACAAGTGTAAGTTTAATACTACAAGTAATAGTTAAGAAGAATAAGCAAATGTTTGAAGTTATGCTAAATCAAATAGTAATTATGCATAATGAGAAAAATAGAAAGGATTAGTAAAATGAAAGATAAAATTAGCAATTTATTAAAATCTAAAACATTTAAAACAGTTTTTCTAGTAGTATTAACATTCCTATCTATGTCAGTATTTTTCTTAAAGCTTGATATAATAAAGAATTCAAGTCTAACTGCATCTGGAAGATTATCGAGAATAATAGAGAAAATATCAATGTCAATTAATGGTTATAATGTAGCATATATTCCAATGTTTATTGCATTTTATTACTTATATTCAAAATGGTATTTTGACGGAAAGAAAGTAAATAAAGTAGCATCAATATTATCTATTTTCTTTTCAATTGTAATGGTATTTGGATATAGCTACCAAAAGTCTAATTCTTGGAATTTGGTTTTTGATGGAACAATACAATTATGTAAATCAATCATAGTTGGATTTGGATATTATTCAATGTTTTATATTACTGTAAAAAAACTTTATGAGTGGTTAGATTACTATAAAGAAGAAAAACAATATAATAAAAAAATTAGTACTATCTTAAATTTTATCTTTGAAAAGCATGCATTTATAATGCCTTTTATTATAATACTTTTAATGTGGATTCCATTTATAGCATTCTTTTATCCTGGGGTTGTTAGTCCTGATGGAAAAGATCAAATTTTTCAATGGTACCATTTAGATGATTGGACTGTGGATACAGTAAATTTGTTGTCTGAAGATGTATATATAAATAATCATCATCCTGTATTTCATACAGCAATAGTAAATATTTTTATGGAAATAGGAGAATTACTTGGCAGTTACAATAAAGGAATATTTTTATATACAATTACTCAAATGCTATTATTTGCATGTGTGTTAAGTTTTGTATTTTTATTAATGAAAAAAATTAATACTCCTTATTGGGGGAGAATCTTTAGTTTGCTTATATGTATTTTAGTTTCATATTTTCCTTTATGTGCAATATGTTGCCTAAAAGATACTTCTAGTGGAATTATGATGCTATTTTATATGCTATTATTATTTGAAATGACAATTGATCCAGATAAAATTAAAAGCAAAAAATATTGTTTTATTTTATTTACTGTTCTTTTATTAAATATATTATTTAGAAATGATGGAGTTTATAAAGTAATAATTCCAGGTATTATTTTTATACTATTTAATAAAAAATATTGGAAAAGAATGAGTATATTATTAGTAGTTCCTGTTGTTCTTTATCAAATTGCTTTAAATGTTTTATATCCAGCATTAAAGATACCAAATGGAAGTATAAAAGAAATGTTATCAGTTCCTTTTCAACAAACTGCTAGGGTAGTTTTTATTCATGGAGAAGATGCTTTTAATGATGAAGAAAAAGAAATTATCGATAAAATATTACAATATAACACTTTAAAAGAAAATTATGCTCCACAATTATCAGATAATGTAAAAGAGACATTTAAAAAAGAAAGCACAAAAGATGATTTGAAAAATTATTTTAAAGTTTGGTTTATAAACTTTTTTAAATATCCATCAGATTATGTGCAAGCAACATTAAATAATACTTATGGATATTTCTATACAGATAGAACTACTTCAATAGGATATACAGAGCAGAAAAAATCTTTAACAAGAGCAAAGAAAATAAAATTTATAAAAAAATTTAAAAAAGAAAGAAATGCTATTGTAGAACTTTATAAATTAATTTATAAGGCTCCTGTAATTAATATGTTATACAGTGTAGGATTTAATACATTATTTGTTTTAATAATATTGGGTTATATTATGAATAAAAAGAAATTTAAATATATTGCTGTAATTTCTCCGCTACTAATTACATTATTAATAAATATTTTAAGTCCAGTAAATGGACATTGGAGATATAATCTTCCGATGACATTTTGCTTACCACTTACAATATCATTAATGATGTATTTAAGTAAAATAGGTAAAATAGAGAAAAATAAATACTAAATTAAAGATAATTACTTTTTCAGTTGACAGAAAAAGTAAAAAAGATATATACTACGACTGTAAAGGAGATATACCTTATGAAAACAGCTAGAATGATTGGTGCTGTACACACACACACACACACACACACACGTATATATTAAAAAAATTATTAAAAGTGAATTTCACTTTTATTTGTGATACGTAAAAGTTAGGTAACTTAAAAAAGTTATCTAGCTTTTTTGCGTTTATAAATATTTGTAAAAAAATGACATATACTGAAATGGGGTAAGTAAAATGGAATATCCAAAAAGAATACTTATAAGAGCTTGCTGCCCAGCAACTCAAAATTTTGAAACAATTGATGTAATTAAAAATAATTATGTATGGAATAATACAGGAAACATGATTTTTGCGTATGCAATGGTAAAATTATTATCTGTAAAAGGTGTTCAAGTAACAGAATATAGAAATATAAATCCTAAAGATGCTAAATATATTAATGAAAACTATGATTGTTTCGTAATACCACTTGCAAATGCATTTAGAATATCTTTTATGAAACCATTAGAAAAGCTAACAGAATTAATAAAGAAATTAAAAATTCCATGTATTGTTGTTGGTGTTGGACTTCAAACATCTAATAATCCGGATGCTAAAAAAGAATATAAATTCGATAAAGTAGTAAAAAAATTTGTAAAAGAAGTACTAAAAAAGTCTGAACAGATTGGCGTTAGAGGTGAATTTACTAAGAAATATTTATTAAATCTTGGATTTGATGAAAAAAGAATAAATGTAATAGGATGTCCTTCTATGTATATGAACGGAAAAACATGGAAGATTAATAAAAAAGAAGGCTTAGATGACAATTCTATTATATGTATGAATGGAAATCCATGGATTCCAGAAAAAGTCTTAGATTTATTTGAGAATATTAGAAAAGAATATAAAAATAATTATTTTATTTTTCAAGAAATAGAAGCTATGTCTCTAATGTATGCTGGAATTCCTCTGCAAAAGCCAAGAGATAAGTATATAAGTTTACCAAGTGATAAAAATTATATTGAAGGAAAGTGTAGGATGTTTACTAATCCTAATTCTTGGTTTGATTTCTTAAGAAAAGCAGATTTTTCTGTTGGGTGTAGAATTCACGGAAATATTGTTTCTTTAATATCAGGAACTCCTTGTTTTATATTTACAGCAGATTCTAGAACACAAGAACTTGCTGAATTTCATGGCATTCCTCATAAGATTGCAAAAGAGTGTGATCCAAACTTAGATTTAAAAGAATTGTATAAGAGTTTAGATTTTAGTAAATTTTATGAAGTACAACCAAAAAACTTTGATAATTTTATTAAATTTTTAGAAACCAATAATTTAGATCATATATATAATTATGATGGAAAATCTGAACTTGATGATAAGATAAAAAATATAAAATTTAATGAACCAGTAAAACCATTATTTGAAGTGTCTAAAGAAGAGGCTGCTGATAGATTAATAAAATACAGTACAATAAAAGATAGTATTTATGATAGAAAATTTTTAAAATTTTATTTAAAAATAAGTAATTTTATATCAAAATTAAAAAAATAAATATAAAAGTAATTTTATTGTTTAAAATGCTTTTTGAAGTTAATTTTGTGCCTTCACAAAATTAACTTTTTTTAGTATAATGTTTGTAATTTGGTGAAAATATGATATGATACAAAAGTAATTAATAATTTAATTATAAAATAAACTAATACTTAAAATACCAAATGAACTTTTTATGGAGGTGTATATATTATGAATTATGGAGGAATCTTAGCTGGTGGTGTAGGTAAACGTATGGGAAGAAGTGACTTACCAAAGCAATTTTTAATGTTAGGAGATAAACCAATTTTAATTCATACAGTTGAACAATTCTTAATATCTGGAGATATAGACAAAATAATAATTGCAGTACCACAAAATTGGAGAACATATTCAGAGGACTTAATAAAAAAATATTGTCCTAGTGAAAAAATAGATGTAATAAATGGTGGAATAACAAGAAATGATACAATATTAAATATTTGTAATCATATAAAAGAAAAATATGGTTCAAAAAGTGATGACGTTATTGTAACACATGATTCTGTAAGACCATTCATAACTCAAAGAATAATTAAAGATAATGTTGAAGCATGTAAAATAGCTGATGCAGTAGATACAGTTATTCCTGCATATGACACAATAGTTGAAGCAAAAGATAATGATGTTATTTCAAATATACCAGTTAGAGACTATATGTATTTAGGACAAACTCCTCAATCTTTTAAGGTTGATACTTTTATAAAAGTATATGGATCTTTATCAGATGAAGAAAAAGATATTCTAACAGACGCGTGCAAAATGTTTGTAATTAAAGAAAAGAAAGTTAAAATCATAAACGGAGAATCATATAATATGAAAATTACTACGCCATATGATTTAAAAATGGCAAGTCTTATGTTAGGAGTGGAGAATAAGAATGATTAATGAAATTATAAAATTAATTGAACCTAAAAAATTAGAAATAAATTTTGAACAAGTTGACTTACCAAAAGAAGACGTAATAGTAAAACCAACTTATATGTCAATATGTGCCGCAGATCAAAGATATTATCAAGGAAAAAGAAAAAAAGAAGTATTAGAAAAAAAGCTTCCTTTAACATTAATTCATGAATGTATAGGAGAAGTTTTATATGATCCAAAAGGTGAATATAAAATGGGAGATAGAGTTGTATTAATTCCAAATACTCCTTATCAAGAAGACAATATTGTTAAAGAAAATTATAGAAGAAGCAGTAAGTTTAGATCTAGTAACTATGCTGGTTTTATGCAAAATATGGTTTACATGAGAAGAGATAGAATTATTTCAATAGGAAATATAAATCCAGAAATAGGATCTATGCTTGAACTTATGTCTGTTGCAGTAAATGGTATAGAAAACTTTAAAGAAAAAGCACATGAAAGAAGAAATACTTTAGCTATATGGGGTGACGGGAGCGTTGCTTATGTAACAGCACTTGTTTTAAGAGCATATTTTCCAGAAGCAAAGATAACCGTACTTGGACTTCATAGAGAAAAATTAAGTTATTTTTCTTTTGTAGACGATGTAAAAACAGTTGATGAAGTAGATAAAAACTTCAAAGTAGACCATGCATTTGAGTGTGTGGGTGGTGGCGGAGCAGAATCTGCAATAGACCAAATGATAGATTGCATTGAGCCACAAGGTACTATTAACTTATTAGGAGTATCAGAAGATCCACCTCATATAAATACAAGAATGGTATTAGAAAAAGGATTAACTATTCTTGGAAATAGTAGAAGTGGGTATGATGATTTCAAAAAATCAGTAGACTTATTACAAAGTGAACAAATACAAGATTATGTTGAAAATATAATTTGCGATAGAGTAGAAATAAATGCTTTAAAAGATATATATACAGCATTTGATTCAGACTTAAATAATAATTTTAAAACAGTAATGAAATGGAATTTATAGAATGAGAATTTATGGATTGTTGCAGAAAGCAATGAAATTGATATATATAGCTCTTTATAATATATTTGTTTTTTTTACTAAAATTGATGAAAACAAAGTAGTAATTGCTAGTAATTCTAGAAATACATTATCTGGAAATCTTTTATTTATAAAAAATGAACTAGAAAAAGAGAATAAATACAAAATTATAGTAATTACAGCAGAAGAAACAAGCAGCTTTTTTAAAAAAGTAAAATTTAGATTGAAAATTATTTCTCAAATTTGTAATGCAAAAACAATAATTATAGATGACTTTTTCCCATTGTTATATGCTTTAAAAATAAGAAAAGGAGCAAGATTTATTCAAGCTTGGCATGCAATAGGAGCATTTAAAAAAGTAGGATATAGTAGACCTGATCAAGCAGAAAAAGCTAAAAATGGTTCATTAACTCATAAAAATTATACAGATGTAATAGTAAGTTCAGAAAATATAGTAGATTGTTATGCAGAAGCTTTTGGATGTAATAAGAATATAATTCATCCAATAGGAACACCAAGAACAGATTTATTCTTTGATAAGAACTATATAGAAGATACTAAAAAAAGATTATATGAAAAATATCCTATTTTAAAAGATAAAAGAGTAATTGTATTTGCACCAACTTTTAGAGGCGCTGGAAAAAATTCTGCACATTATAATCAAGAATTTATTAATTTAGATAAATTATATAAAGAATTAAATGACAATGAAGTATTTGTTATAAAATATCATCCGTTTATAAAAAATAAATTAGAAATCAAAGATGAATATAAAGATAAAATAGTAGATTTAACAAAAGAAAGAGAAATTAATGATTTATTACTTATAACTGATTTACTGATAACTGATTATTCTTCTGTAATATTTGAATATGCATTAATTCGGAAATCCAATTATTTACTATATACCAGATTATAATGATTATAAAGAATCAAGGGATTTTTATAGTGATTATGAAGAATATGTATATGGCAAAAAAATATTTGATTTTGAAGAATTACTAAAAAATATACATACAGATAAAGTAGATACAGAAAAGTTAAATGCTTTTAAAGAAAAACATTTAAAGATGTGTGATGGAAAAGCAAGTAGAAGATTTGTAGAGGAATTTTTTAAAGTGCAAGTAGAAACTACAGAAAATACAGAAAAAAATCAAAGTAATATAGTAGAAAATAATGAAAATCCAGAAGAAATAAAATTATCATTAGTGCAAACAATTCTTAAGATGATAAAAAAAGTAATAATGAGAATAAAAAAAGGTATTATTAGATTCAATTTTAAATTTTTAAATAGAATTTTAATTATTTTTTGTAAGTTAGATGATAAAAAGGTATTGTTTGTATCTGATGCAAGAGATCACCTTGGTGGCAATCTTGAGTATATGTATAATTATATTCCAAAAGATAAATATAATATTATTCTAAATTTAAAACCAGATAGAAGAGTAAAAAGAAGTATTAAGCAAAGATTGAATTTAGTATATGAAATATCTACTGCTAAATATATTTTATTAGATGACTTTTGCACAAATATATCATTAATGAAAGTAAGAAAAAATCAAGAAGTTTGCCAATTATGGCATGGACCAGGGGCTTTTAAAAAGTTCGGATATAGTAGATATGATAAGCAAAATATTAAAATAAATAAAGCAAATTCACATAGAAATTATACAAAAGTACCAGTTACGTCAGAAGATATTAGATGGTGTTACGCAGAAGGTTTTGGAACGAATATAAATAATGTTAAGGCTACTGGATTTGCTAGAACAGATATGCTTTTTAATAAAGAAGAAATTGAACAAAAAAAGAAAAATTTATATGAAGATTATCCATATTTACAAGGCAAAAAAGTTGTTTTATTTGCACCAACATATAGAGGAACATCCTTAAAAAATTCATATTATGATTTCGAAAAGTTAGACATAGATAAATTATATAAAAAATTAAAAGATGAGTATGTATTTATTTTTAAATGGCATCCAGGACTATATTTTAATATGAAAAAAAATGAATTAAATCCATATGATTTTGAAAAATATCCAAACTTCTTTTATGATTTTTCTGAAGAAAGAGATATAAATGATTTATTATTAATAACAGATGTATTAGTTACTGATTATTCTTCAGTAATATTTGATTATGCATTTCTAAACAAACCAATAGTTTATTTTACATATGACTTAGAAGAATACGAAGAAGGAAGAGGTTTATATTTTCCTTTTGAAGATTATATATATGGAAAAGTTGCAAAAACAGATGATGAATTAATTGACGCTATTAAAGCAGAAGATTTAGAAGAAGAAAAAAGAAAAAAATTCATGGATAAATTTTTAAGTGCTTGTGATGGAAATTCAACTAAAAAAACATATGAATGGATTTTTGAAGATAAAATTGCTAATAGGGAATAATATGGAAACTATAAAATATGTAATTATAAAAATTTGGAAAGCTTTTAATAATTTAATATATTCCTTTATGAAGTTATTTAAAACTAAAAATAAAGTAACTTTTATTAGTAGACAAACAAATGATAATAATGTTGACTTTAATTTAATAATAGAAGAATTAAACAAAAAAGAAAATGCTCCAAAGATTGTAGTTTTAAATAAAAAATTAGAGAAAGGATTAGCATCGAAAATATCATATATGATGCATATGTATGTACAAATGTATCATATAGCAACCTCTAAAGTTGTAATTATTGATGGATATTGCATTGTAATTAGTATATTAAAACATAAAAAAGATTTAAAAGTAATTCAAATATGGCATGCACTTGGATGTCTAAAAAAATTTGCATATTCTATATTAGATAAAAATGAAGGTTCAGATAGTAAAATTGCAAAAGTGATGAATATGCATAAAAATTATACGTATATTTTAGCATCTGGAGAATATTGTAAAGAATATTTTAGACAAGCTTTTGATGCTAGAGAAGATCAAATGAAAGTTATACCACTTCCTAGGGTAGACTTTTTAAAATCTGATTTTTATAAAAAACAAACTATTGATAAATTTTATAGTTGCTATAGTGAAGTAAAAGATGAAAAAAAGAAGATACTATATGTTCCAACTTTTAGAAAAAATATGGATAATTTATTAGAAGATATTATAAATAATGTTAATTACGAAAAATATGATTTAATTATTAAAACGCATGATGATACAGAACAAGTTTATACATCAAAAGATAAGTTTTACTCAAAAAATAGTAAATTTACAGGGATGGAACTTCTACATATTGCTGACTATATAATAACAGATTACTCTGCAATAGTATATGAAGCTTCTGTGGTAAATAAACCAATATACTTTTATAATTATGACTATGAAGAGTACATTAAAAATAGAGGTTTTTATATTGATTATGAAAAAGAAATGCCAGGTCTTATTTCAAAAGACATAAAAGTAATATTAGATGCAATAGAAAAAAATGATTTTGATTATAAACGATTAGAAAGTTTTAAAGAAAAGTATATAGATGATTTTGAAAACAATACAAAAGAAATTGTTAAGTTAATTGATTAGTAAGGAGTTTTGGAATGTTTAAATATGACGTATCAATAGTAGTAGCAGTATATAATAATGATAGATATTTAAAAGACTGTATAGAATCAGTACTTAAACAAACGCATAATGTTAAAAGAATTCAACTTATATTAGTAAATGACGGTTCAACAGATAAGTCTTTAGAAATATGTAAAGAGTATGAAAAAAATAATGAAAATATTTTAGTAATAGATAAAGAAAATGGTGGAGTATCATCAGCAAGAAATGCAGGAATAAAGAAAGCAGAAGGAAAATACATAATGATTCTAGATTCTGATGATACAATTTCGAAAAATGCAGTAAAAAGTTTATTTGATTTTTTTGAAAAACATTATGACGAAGTTGATTTAGTAACATATCCAATGATTAATATTGGATTAAAAGAAACTAAAGAACATTTTAGATATGAATATTTTGATAAGGGAACAGGTGTATATGATTTAAATGAGTATCCTTATATAGCACAAGCAAATATTAATATTATTACAAAAAATAAAGATAATAATAATACTTTATTTAATTGTGAAATGCCTTTTAATGAAGACGAAGAATATAATACAAGAATTTTAATGGAAAAATTAAAAATTGGATATGTAAAAGAAGCAAAATATTATTACATAAAAACAAATCAATCTTCTGCAATAAATAATAATATATTAATTTATCACTATTTTGAGAAAATGGTTAAATATTATTTAGGACTTGTTAAAGAATATTATGATAAAAACGTACCTAAATATATTCAATATTTGATACTAAATAATTTTCGCTGGAGGATAACAGGAGATAAGTTATTCCCTTATCATCTTAAAAATGAAAAATTTGATGAAGCAATAAAAGAACTAAATGAATTAGCTAAATCCATAGATAGTGAAATAATAATAAATTATTCTAAAATGCATTTGCTTCATAAAGTATTCTTACTGAAAATGAAAGGTGCTAAATTTAAAGTAGACTTTGAAGAAGATGGAAGTTATAAGATTTATTGTGATAATAAGTTATTACATGAAAGCGATAAGATTAGATTAGTACTTAATAGATTTAAAATAAATGAAGATAAAATAAAAATATATGGATATTTACAAACTCTTATATATGAGATATTAGACAAAAGACCAGAAATCTATCTAAAATATAAAGATTCTGAAGGAAAAACGTTTAAGAAAAAAATTGATAAAATATTTGAATCAAATATGTCTTATTTTAAATCGAAGATTAAAACTAATAAATTATATGCATTTGAGACAGAGATAAATTTAAATGAAATATCGAAATTTTTATTTATAGTAGATGAAAAAGGAATAGAAATAAATACATTGGTTGCTTTTTCAAAGTGGTGTCCATATAATAAAATAATAAAACGATATAAATTTGAGAGAAAAAAAGATTTTATTGTTTATAATATAAAAAGTAATAAAAATCCATATCAATTTTACTTATTAAAAAAGAATTTTATAAATAAGTTTAAATATGAACTTGGAAATATACGAAGATATAAAAATCCAAAAGTATTATTTTTAAGAGATTTAGGAAAGAAACGAAAAAAGAGAATCTGGTTATACACAGATAGAGTAGGAACAATAGACAATGGTTTGTATCAATTTAAGAATGACATAAAGAAAGAAGACGGAATAGATAGATATTATATTTATGATGGTGACGAAAATATATATTTAAAGAATATAGATGAAGAATATCATAAATATTTAATCAAATATGGAAGCTTAAAACATAAAATATTATTTTTAAGAAGTGAAAAAATACTTTCATCACATTCAACACTCCATGAATATTGTCCTTTAGATGATACAGAATTTAAGAAATATAGAGACTTGATGAAATATGATTTAATATATCTGCAACATGGTATATTACATGCAAATTTAGTTAAGTTATATTCAAAAGACTATACAGAAATAGAAAAAATAATTGTATCATCGAATTTTGAAGAAAATAATTTCATAAGTAAGTATAATTATGACAAGGAGAACATAATAAAAGTTGGAATGCCAAGATTGCAAGAAGAGGCAAAACATAAATTGAAAAATGGGGAAGCAAAGAATAAAATATTATTTGCACCATCGTGGAGAGCATATCTAATATCTGAACCAGTAAATGGGGTCAGAAGACTTAAAACTAGTATGTTTTTAAAATCTAAATATTATAAAGAAATGAATGAATTTTTAAATTCTGAAAAGCTGATAAATCTTTTAAAAGAAAATAATTTAGAATTAGATTTTCAAATTCATCCAATATTTAGAGAATACCAAAAGTACTTTAAATTATCTGATGATAGAATTAAAATAGTAAAGAACACCAATATAAGTGATTATAAAATATTAATAACAGATTTTTCATCATTCCAATTTGATTTTGTAGCACTTAAAAGACCGATAATTTATTTTATGCCAGATATGGAAGAATTTAAGGCAGGACTTCATAGTTATAGAGAACTAGATTTGCCATATGAAAAAGCTTTTGGAAAACTGACAATGGATCAAGAAGATTTGATAAATAAGCTTGAAGAAATAATAAATAATAACTGTACAGATGATGAAGAATATTTGAATAGAGAAAAAGAATTTTTTATTGATTTTTCTAATTCACAAGAAAAATTATATAATGAACTTATAGAAAATTAAAAAGAAAGGAGACTAAAACAAATGCTAAAGCTTGAAAACTGTGCAACTGTAGAGAGAGAGAGAGAGAGAGCTATACTTCTAACGAAGTAAATTTAGCTTTTATTTTAGTGCGCAATAAATGGTAATAAAAATAGACAGATATAGTCTATGTTTTATTACCGTTTTTTATTTTATTAAGAAAGAGTGAAGAAGAATGAACAAAGAATTTTTAATATCAACGATTATTCCAGTATACAATGCTGAAAAATATTTAAAACAAACAGTAGAAAGTATAATAAATCAATCAATAGGATTTGAAAAAAATATTCAATTAATATTTGTAAATGATGGAAGTATTGATAATTCAGAAAAAATTTGCAAAGAATATAAGGAAAAATATCCTGACAATGTAGTTTATATTAGCCAAAAAAATAAAGGGGTAAGTGCTGCAAGAAATGAAGGACTTAAAGTAGCAAATGGTCAATATATTAATTTTATTGATAGTGATGATTATCTTGATTTAAATTGCTATAAAAAAGCTTATAACATGCTAGAGAAGAATGATGATATAGATCTAGTAGTTTTTAGACTAAAATTTTTTGAATACAAAACATCATTTCATTATTTAGATTATAAATTTACATCTGATAGAATTATTGATATTATGCAAGAACCAGAAGGAATTGTTTTGCATATAACTACAGCTTTAATAAGAAAAGATGTATTTAAGTCAATAAGATTTGATGAGACATTAAAAATAAGTGAAGATACAAAAGTTTTATATCAAATAATACTACAAAAAGAAAAATACGGGGTAATTAAATCTTGTATATACCATTACAGAAGAAGAAAAGAGCAATCATCTGCTATACAAAATTCAAAAACAAGTAGGGATTGGTATATAAATACCATTAAAAACTGCCATGATTATTTAATTGACTTATCAATAAAAAAATATGGAAAAGTAATTCAATATGTGCAATATTTTATTATGTATGATTTACAATGGAGAATAAGAACTGATATTGTAGCAGATTTATCTGAAGAAGAAAAAAATGATTATGTAAATACAATTAGAAAATATTTAAAACTAATTGATGATGAGGTTATACTTGCACAAATAAAAATGAATGATAATTATAAAATGATAGCACTAAATGTAAAGTATGAAGATGATATAAAAAAGTACATAACTCAAAAAGAAGATGGAATTTATTTTAAAGATATTCTATTTATCCCATATGATAATATTAGAAATGATGTTGAGCTATCTCACATTGAAAAGAATAAGCTTATAATTGAGGGAAATCTAGTAACTTATAATCTTCCAATATATTATCTAGTAAATGGTGAGCAATATACTAAAATAGAAACATTTAGTAGGGGAAATATAAAAAGTATTTTTAAGAATAAATATAATTTACAAAAAAGTGGATATTATTTAGAAATACCACTTGATGGTGTAAAAAGTATAAATCTAGTTATAAAGATTGGCAATAAATATCATGATTTGAATAGTAAATATATTCATTTTTCAAAAATAAAGTATAGACAAGGTTATTATTATGATAATCATTACTTATTAACAAGAAAGAATATGACTATAAAAGTAAAACGCAATCCATTAATAACAACTGTTATTTATCGAGAAATAAGATTCTTAGCGTATCTTATTATAAAAAAGAGATTATATAAACAAGCATTTCAAAGAATTATATATTGGATAACAAAACCTTTCATGTCAAAGAATATATGGCTTTTTGCAGATAGAGAATTTATGGCAAGAGATAGTGGTGAGCTTATGTTTAAGTATACAAATAGTCAGAAGACAGACAAAAAGAGAAATACTTATTTTGTTATAGATAAACATTATGAAGATTATGAAAGAATGAAACAGTACGGAAATGTAATTAGCTATCATACAATGAAATATAGGCTATTTTTTCTAAATGCAAAATATATTATTTCTTCTCATGCAGATGGATACGTAAATAACGCATTTGGAAAATCAAGAAAATATTATGCCGATTTATTTAGATTTGATTATATTTATTTAACGCATGGAATTTTATTACATGATTCATCATCATGGCTTAATAGAATTAATAAGAATATTTCATTAAATGTAGTAACAAGCCCTTTAGAATATAATAGTATTTTGGATGGAAATTATTATTTTAAACCAGAGCAATTAATAAAAACGGGACTTCCAAGACATGATAATTTGATAAAAAAAGATATAGAAGAAGAAAATAAAATTTTGATAATGGCGAGCTGGAGATCTTCTTTGGTTGGACCAGAAATTCCTGGAACACAAAGAAGAGCATACAATCCAAAATTTAAAAAAAGCGAATATTATAATTTTTATAATGATTTATTTAATAATAAAAGACTTTTGGAAACTTTGAAAAAGTATAATTATAAAATAAAATTTTGTATACACCCAAGTTTTAGAGGACAATATAAAGATTTTAAAGGAAATGAGTTTATTGAAATTGCAATTGATGTAGATTCTCAATACGAAACAAAATCTTCTAAAATGTTAATTACAGATTATTCTTCTGCTGCATGTGATTTCGCTTATTTAAGGAAACCAGTAGTATATGCAAATTTTGATTTAGATCATATTTATCAAATACATTATTATAATAAAGGATACTTTGATTACGATGTAAATGGATTTGGACCAAATTGCAAAACTTTGGATGAAACTATTGATGAAATAATAAAATGTATAGAAAATAATTTTGTTATGGAAGATAAATATAAAAAGAGATGTGAAGACTTTTTCTTTTATCACGATGATAATAATTGCAAAAGAGTATATGATGCAATTATTAATTATGATAAAAATAAATAAAAGAATTGGTAAAAATATAGAAATAACCGTACATAGAAATGTACGGTTATTCAGATTATTGACAAACCCCAGATATTTTTTCTGGGGTTTTCTGATATTTTTAGTAAAATTGTAATTTTAAAATTT
>CANQYZ010000018.1 GCA_947628215.1 uncultured Clostridia bacterium
AACATCTTCATTTGCCAACATATTTCCACATATATTTTTAACTACAACTGACAAATAATTGCTATATTCATTTATAACTTTTTCCATATTTATTTCATTATTTATTTTTAGTTCGCTAATTTTTTCATTCAATTTAGTCTAAATCTCCTTACTTGAACATTTCACTTACATATTACTAAATTTTCAAAAAAGGTTACAATATAAAATAAAAAAGTATAGAAATTATTTTTCATTCCTACACTTTTACGCATAAACTTGTAATTTAAATAATCATTTATACACTAAAACTTCTGGAAAACAAGTAATATTGTATTCCTTACATTTTTTGCACTCTTTATCTATTAAATCAGTATGATCAAGAACAAATCCATTTTTTTCAAAAAAATATCTAACTTTAGAAATTACATATATTGGTCTTTCTAACTTTTCTATTACTTTCTCTAATAATAACTTTCCATATCCTTTATTTCTATATTCCTTATCTATTGCTATTGCTTCTATAAAATTTTTATCTTTATAGATTGAGAAAGAAATTGCTCCTATAATATTATTATCTTTTATCAAAGCAAATGATTTTACATCTATTCCAAAATATCCTTTATTTTCATCAAATTCTAATCCATTTTTTGAATAAAACTTAATTAAAGTTTGATTATCATATTTTACTATTTCCATATGTTCTCCTACAAATTATAAATTATATATTTTGCTTGTCAACAAATATAGGTTTAGAGCCATCATCTATTTCAAAATCTGTATGATTAATTCTAATATAAACACTTCCTACTTTTGATTTTAAATATGGAATAATATCTCTATCGTAATTACAAATTGTATTGATAGCAAATATATGATGATTATTAGGATTGTTATTATATTCGTCATCTTCATTTCCAGCCATAAATCTCCATCCACTATCAGGTCTTCCCTCATCAGGCTTTTCTCTATACATATAACCAACCTTAAAACCATCTTTAGTAATTTTATCTGATACTATACATCCTTCTCCATTAGGTTCATTCCAATCAATTAGTTTTTCAATTTTTATTTTTATAAAATCATTTTTTAATTCTTCCATAAGTTACCTCCGACATAATTCCTCACATAAATTTTAGTTTATATCATCTAAATTTTCCACCTTCTATTATTAATATAGCAATACCACCTATATAATACGCTAAAATAACAGATACTACTAGTGCAACTAAAATTTTTATTATAACTATCATATTTCTTTTATATTCTTGTTCTATGCTCATATCTTTTTGTTTTTTTCTTTTTCTTTTTTCAAACATAAATATAAGAAAACTCTGAAATAAAAAAGTTAGTATTAATACAATTGCTGGATATAATACTAAGTCCATTATTATTTCCTCCATAATTTATTTTTCAATTTTATTTATATATTCACTTAAAGGTAATGGCATATATCTTGGTCCTCTAACTGCATTTATACCAAACTCTTTTAACTTTTCAAATGATAACTTCCCTTTTTCATATCTTTTGATTAAATTTATTCTCATAACTCTTTTTATCTTAAGTCTATTTTCTTTATATTCATACGGAATATTTACTTCTACTACTTTAAATTTATACATAATTGATGAATAAGGACTTGCAACATATAAATAAACAATATCATCTACTTTAATATCTGTACTTTGTTTCCATCTAATTATATTACTTTCTTTTAATGCTTTTTCTATATCAAAATATTTTGGATTTGCTGGAACTATCCATTCATTTTTAGCATTATTTTTATTTACTACTGTATATGAATAACTTTTATCAATTAATTCCATTATTCTTTCATCTGGTACAGTATCATCTAATATAATTGTAATCCAGCTTTTCTTGTTCATATGATATGCTGGATAAAATCCTTTTTGTTTTAGCAAATCTTCTATTTCATTTTTTTCTAATTTTATATCAATTACTTCAACTTCCCTGCTTAAGCTTTCACCTAATTTGCTCTTATCAATATTCATTATTATTCCATACCATTTTCTGCTATCTTTGTTTCTAAAAGTAGCATATCCCGAAAACTTTTCCCATTCAAATTCTGGCTCATCTCCATATTTTTCATTTATTGCTTTTGCTATTCTATTTGATTGATTGTATATAAAATCTTCTTTAGTAAAGCAATTATTCTTAATATCTTTTAACAAATTATTAAATTCATCTCTTACTTGTCCTACAAAAGATCCTATATTATCTTCTATACGAAAATTAGTATATTCATCTCCAAAAGATAAATCATAAACTTTACCTTTTACTTTTCCGTTATCTATTTCAACATCTATTCTAAAAGAATCATTCATAATGTTTTTTGAGTATTTATATAAAGATTTTTCTTTTTTAAATCCATATTTTAATATTTTATTTAAATCGATTTTTGTTTTTTTAAATATTTCTTCTTCAATAGTCATTTTTTATTTCTCCTACAAATTAACTGTCTAAAATATATCATAAAATACGCTTGCTTTCAATTTTAAAAGACACATCTATTGCTTTTAAAATAGAAGTGTCTTTATATAATCTTTTATTTTAATGTATCAAAATATTTTTTATAACAATCGTATTCAAAATCTCTAAAACATACAAGAAAAATCTTATCAAAATCTTCACTATATTTTACAGAAATATCTATAGAAACTTTAGCACTTATCTCAATTGGAACTCCATATATTCCGTGCACCAAGGCAAGGAAATGCTATTGTTTTTATATTATTTTCTTTTGCAAGTTTAAATGAATTTTCGTAGCAATTTTTAAGAAGTTCTTCTTTATTATTTACTCTATTATCAAACCACATTGGTGCAACTGTATGAATAATATACTTAGCGCTCAAATTAAATCCTGGTGTAATTTTTGCTTCTCCGAGTATTACATCCATTTAATTTTCTGCAAGCTTCATCTAGCTTTTTGCCGGCTTTTATATGTATTGCTCCGGTCTACTCCTCCACCACCAATTAGCTCATTATTTGCAGCATTTACTATTGCATCTACATTTAGCTTAGTAATATCACATTGCACTATTTCTATATTTTTCACAAAATTTTCTCCTATATATTTTTACTCTATTTTTTTAGGAATAAAGTTCTTAACAAAGTTACTTTTGTTTTTATCCCTATTTTTAATGTATATATATCCTAATGTACAAAATACTGTAGCTCCAATTAAGTTTACAAGTAAATCTTTCATAGTATCATTTAATCCGATATCTAAATATCCATTTTCTACGATTACCCTATCTCCATCTTTTGTTATCATCTCAGACTTTACAATATCTTTTACTACAATTGGAACATTTTCTCCTTTTTCATTTAAAGCTACAGAAGAAACAGAAGTTATAATTCTATCTTTTTGCATATCAGTTCTTATAAATACATCTGCACCATATTCAAAGAATTCCCAGCAAACTCCTACTGTCATTGAAAAGCAAAATGCAACAAGAGCAACATAAACTGGACTTAATTTTATATTTTTACTATTTTGATTTAATAGATCGATTAGAGCAAATCCTACACCTGCACATAAAAATCCGTTTAGAGTATGTAACATTGTATCCCAATATGGAATTACTTTATAGAAATTATTTATTTCTCCAAGTATCTCAGCTGAGAAAATAAATAAATATACTATTGTTTCTAATGCTGTTGGAAGTTCTATTTTAAATTTTTCTTTTATAAGTGTTGGTATTGTAAATAACACTAATGATAATATACAAAGAAATGTATTTGCATAATTTCCGTGAATTGCTTCAAATACCGCACATATAATAACTAAAAGTCTTAATATTAAATATATTGCAATTGAACTTTTTTTAGTCTCTTTATATTTTTCTTTCATCATTTTATAAAAGTTTCTCATCTCTTGCTCCCCCTTTTTGATTTTTAGTATATCAAAAATATTTTTTTAATCAATAACGTATTTATATTACATTTTATTAATATTTTTTATTTCAAAAAATCTTGCCAATTTACAATATATATTTTCTTTAATTTTCACCATTATATTTCTTTAAAAAATCTTCAAGATTACTTTCATTTTCAAATATTTCTTCAAAAATATTATACAAAGTATCTGTTGCTTCATATTCTCCTATTGCATAACACTTTTTTCCAAGTCCATATGCTATACCAGACTCTATATGAGCAGCTTTTCCGGCAGGTAAAACAAGTAATAAATTCTTTGAGCTTTTTTCTCCTTCTAAGTCATTATGAAATAAATTTAAAACAACATCACTTTTAAGTCCAAGCTTTTCAAATTCTTGTTGTCTTTCTTCAGGAGTTTGATCTTTATTGCCATATCCCCACTCATCTTCATTTTTTAAAAAGCAATAATATGAAATATTATATTTATCAAATAAATCACATATTTTTAATATATTTTCTTTATTTCTAGCTCTTCCAGCTATAAAAAATTCATATGTTTTTTCCATTTATTTTTTCCTTTTTATTTAAATTATTCAAGTTCAAAAGCACCAGTATAAAGTCTATAGTATTGTCCTTTTTGATTAATTAAATCTTCATGATTTCCTCTTTCAATAATTCTTCCTTGCTCTAAAACCATAATAGCTTTTGCATTTTTTACAGTAGATAATCTATGAGCAATTACAAAAACAGTTCTGCCTTCCATAAGTTTATCCATACCATCTTGTACTATCTTTTCTGTTCTTGTATCAATACTTGATGTTGCTTCATCTAGTATCATTACTGGTGGATCTATTAAAGCACATCTTGCTATTGCTAAAAGTTGTCTTTGTCCTTGAGATAGACTTGCTCCATCTCCTGAAAGTTCTGTATCATATCCGTTTGGAAGTCTTGAGATAAATCCGTGAGCATTTGCAAGTTTTGCAGCCTCTATTACTTCTTCATCTGTAGCATCTTGTCTTCCATATTTAATATTATCTTTTATAGTTCCAGTAAATAAGTTTGTATCTTGAAGTACCATTCCAAGTGAAAGTCTTAAGTCATCCTTTTTTATTTTCTTTATGTCTATTCCATCATATACAATTTTTCCATCTTTAATATCATAAAAACGATTTAATAAGTTTGTAATTGTAGTCTTTCCAGCTCCTGTTGCACCAACAAAAGCAATCTTTTGACCGAGGCTTTGCATATAAACTTATATCATGAAGTACTGTTTTATTTTCTTCATATCCAAAATCTACATTATCAAATTCAATATATCCTTCAAGATTTATGTATTCAATACTTCCATCTTTATGAGGATATTTCCAAGCCCAATGTTTTGTTCTTTCTTTTGTCTCAACTAGCTTTCCATTTTCTTCTTTAACATTTACTAAAGTAACATATCCATCATCTTTTTCAGGCTCTTCATCCATAAACTCAAATATTCTCTTAGCTCCTGCTATTGCCATAACTATAGAATTTAATTGACGTGATATTTCATTTATTGGTCTTATAAAAGTCTTACTTAATTGTAAAAATGCTACAATTAACCCTACTGATACATTTCCTATCTTTTGCACTGCTAAAATACCGCCTACCATTGCAAGGACTGCATAAAGTGTATTTCCTAAGTTTCCATTAACTGGTCCTATGCAGTTTACATATTTATTTGCATTATATACATTTTGAGATAATTCTTCATTTAGCTCATCAAATCTTTTTTTAGCTCTATCTTCATAGCAAAATACTTTGACAACTTTTTGTCCGTTTATCATCTCTTCTATATATCCATTTAATTTTCCAACTGATTCTTGTTGTTTTGCAAAATATTTACCACTTCTAGATGTCATAAATTTAGATGTTAGTAATATTATTCCTAAGAAAAGAATTACTACTAAAGTTAAATAAATATTTGTTACTACCATTGCTATAAATATAACTACTATAGTAGTTACAACAGAAAACATCTGTGGAATACTTTGTGAAATCATTTGACTTAGAGTATCTGTATCGTTTGTATAACGACTCATTATATCTCCGTGAGAATGTGTATCAAAATACTTTATTGGAAGTTTTTGCATTTTTACAAACATTTCATCACGGATATCTTTTAAAGTTCCTTCTGAAACTTTTACCATAAGTCTACTAGATAAGAAGTTTGAAATAACTCCTACCATATAAATTGATCCCATAGTAGCAACTGCCCTTGCTAAAAGTATGTAAGTAGGGTTAGTCTCTCCTACTAATGGAATTATATAATCATCTATTAAAGTTTGAAGATATAAATTTGCTCCAACTGAAGATGCTGTACTTATAAGTAGGCAAAGAATAACAACAAATAATCTTAATTTATATTTTCTTGTAATATAACTTAAAGCTCTTCCTAAAACTGCAAAATCCATTTTAGGTCTTCTACTTTTATCCATTATTCTTCCCCTCCTTTTACTTGTGATTCATATACTTCTTTATATATTGCATTTGATTTTATTAGTTCGTCATTAGTTCCTATTCCATCTATTTCTCCATTATCTAGTACTATTATTTTATCTGCATCTTCTATTGAAGAAATTCTTTGAGCAATTATTATTTTTGTAGTATTTGGTATACTTTCTCTAAAGGCTTTTCGAATTAGGGAATCTGTTTTTGTATCTACAGCACTAGTAGAATCATCAAGAATAAGTATTTTTGGTTTCTTAATTAGAGCTCTTGCAATACAAAGTCTTTGCTTTTGTCCTCCAGATACATTAGTTCCACCTTGCTCTATATATGTATCATATCCGTCAGGAAATGTTTTTATAAATTCATCTGCTTGTGCAAGCTTACATGCATTTTCTATTTCTTCATCAGTTGCATCTTCTTTTCCCCATCTTAAGTTATCTTTAATAGTTCCAGAGAAAAGTTCATTTTTTTGAAGTACCATTGCAACATTATCTCTTAAAGATTCTATATCATAATCTCTAACATCAACTCCACCTACTAAAACTTTTCCACTTGTTACATCATAAAGTCTTGGAATAAGCTGAACTAAAGTAGATTTTGATGAACCAGTTCCACCAATAATTCCTATTGTTTCACCAGATTTAATATCTAGATTTATATTTTTTAAACATAATTTATTTTCATCATTTACATAACTAAAACTAACATTTTCAAATTTTATAGAACCATTTTTTACTTCTTTTATAGCATTTTCTTTATTAGTTAAATTACTTTTTTCATCTAAAAGTTCTACAATTCTTTCTCCAGATGCTCTAGATACCATAATTACAACTAATATCATTGAAAGCATCATAAGAGACATTAATATTTGCATTGTATAAGAAATTAAGCTTGTAAATTGTCCTGTTGTTAAGTTATTTGCAACAATTTCTTTTCCACCAAACCATGAAATAAGTACGATTATAGTAGCAACAGTAAATTGCATTAATGGACTATTTAATGCAACTATTCTCTCTGCTCTTGAAAATTCTTTATATATAAGGTCAGAAGTTTTATAAAATTTTTCTATTTCTTCATCTTCTGTTACAAATGATTTTACAACTCTTACTCCTCTTACATTTTCTTGAACAGTACTATTTAATTTATCATATATTTTCATTGTTCTTTCAAAAATTGGATGTGCTGTAGTTGCTATAAAATATAAACCAAGTCCTAAAAAAGGAACTGCAACTAAGAATATTAAAGCAAGTTTTACATTTATAAAAAATGCCATAACTAAAGAAAAAATAATCATAAGTGGAGCTCTAACTGCCATTCTAATTATCATTTGAAAAGCCATTTGAACATTATTTATATCTGTTGTATGTCTTGTTATAATACTTGAAGTTGAAAATTTATCAATGTTTGAGAATGAAAAGTCTTGTACATTATAATAAATTTTTCTTCTTAGATTTTTTGCAAATCCAGCCGTTGCTTTAGCTGAATAATCCCCAGATTTTACACCTGTGTATATTGCAATAAAAGAACAGATTATAAGTAAAATTCCTATAAATACAATTGCTTTTATATCACCTTTGTTTATTCCATTATCAATTAAAAATGCCATTAAAAATGGTATTATTACATCAAATAAACATTCAATTCCAACAAAAACCGGTGTAAGTATTGTTTCTTTTTTATATTCTCCGATATTTTGTGCTAATTTCTTTATCATTTTGTCCTCCTAAACCTTCCCCTTCTTGCAAAAATATTTACCTAAGTATAATATCAAAAAAGCAAGAATTTTTCAATATTATTCTTGCCTTTTAGCTTGCTAAAAAAACTAATTTATTAATGAAAATGTTATAGAAGTATTTCCTACTCCTAAAATTTCTTTTAATTCTTCTTTAGAAACTCCTTCTATTTTTCCAAGTCTTGTATAACTCCATGTATTTGAGTCATAAAATATAGTAACTTGATTTCCCATATAAAGCATTACATCACAAGCTTCTGTAGTAATATCTGTATCAGAAGTTTTAAGATTAAATCCTAAGTTTCCTACTTTTTCAAAACTTCCATAATCTTTTGCATTTACTACTATATCGCCTTGTTTTAGCTTTTCTACTAACTCTTTAGTAGCATCATTTTCATCTAACTTCATTATAAGTTCTTTTTCATTTACTATTAATTTTATTCTATCTATCATATTTTCTTCTATGCCTTCTGTTTCTATATTTTCAAAAGATAAATTTCTGGTATTTTCTGTTTGCATTTCTTTTTTTATTTCTTCTTTATCAGTTTCTTTTTTATTTTCTATATTTTTATCTTTTAATAAAAAAATACATATTCCTATACAAATAATTATTATAAATAAAAATACAATTATATAAAAAATTTTATTTTTCATTATTTTAATTCCAATCCATCTTTAAAAGCATTACCAACTCTTTTATTTACGCTATAATATCCATGTGTATATGGATCAAATGCTATAGCATCTACTTTATCAATATCTACATTATCACCATTCATTACTTTTTCATCAGCAGTTACATTTACAACTTTTCCAACTACTCCACATCCATATTCATTATCTTGGTATTCTACAAATTCACATTCTAAGCATATTGGAAACTCATTTATAATTGGTGCATCTACATTTTCTGATTTTACACAAGAAAGTCCACTATTTTCAAATTTGTTTTTAGTATCATTTCCTGATACTACACCAAAGTAATCAGCTTGTTTTACGTGCTTACTATCTGCAATACTTACTGTAAAAGCTTTTCTTTCCTTTATATTTTTTACTGTTTTATGTGTTTCTGTTAAATTTAAAACTACATAATCTCTATCTAACATCATTCCCCAAGCAGCATTCATAACATCTACACTTTCATCTTCATTATAAGTTCCAATCATTAATACTGGCATCGGAAATATTGCCTCTGTTGTTTTTATACTTTTTCTCATAACAAACCTCCTAAAAAAATTTTTTATTGTTATATATATTTTATGTGATTTACTTCATTTTATAAATGAATAATATCATAAAAGAGAATAATTTAAAAGCAAATTATTCTCTCTTTATATTATTATTTATAATGACCTTTACATTGTATTACTTGTATTTGATTATCTTTAATCTTATATATTAGTCTATTAACTTCATCAATTCTTCTACTATAATAACCACTTAAATTTTCTTTTAGCATTTCTGGTTTTCCGATACCTAAAAAATTATTACGCTTAATATCTAGCAGTAACATATTTATTCTTTTTAAAGTTTTTTTATCTTGTAACTGCCAGTAACAGTATTCTTCCCACGCTTTTTCTGTAAAATTAATGTTAATTATTGCTCATCTCCTCTAATTCTTCCATTGTTTTAGTAACAACTTTTCCTTCTTCTAATTGTTTTATAGATTCTTTTATAGCTTTTTGGTTGCTTTCAGAATAAAATGGATCTATTGAAACATCAAATGGGATTCTTTTTTCACGAATCATTTTTTTAGCAAATATATTAAACGCTGTTGACATTGTTATTCCTAATTCTGCACATAATGTTTCTAATTGTTTTTTTGTTTCCTCTTCTATTCTAAAATTAACTAACGTTTGAGCCATCTTTATCCCCCCTCTAAAATAGATTTTACACTATGCTTTATTATTTGTCAATACGTTTTATTTATTTTGTATGTATCTTATAAATACTTTTTCTTTATTTTTTATGTTTTATATAATTAATACTGTATTCTAAAAAAGACTTATTTAGATTATTATATTATTTTATACAATTTACTCTATTTTATAAATGCATAATATTATAAAAGAGAATAATTTAAAAGTAAATTACTCTCTTTTATATTTTACATAAATTTCACAAGTTAAGCTACTTGCTTTTCAGCTAAATTTTCTGTTTCTGCACTTTTCTTTTCATTACTTTCAAAAATTGCTCTAAATATAGTTCTAGTTAATGGTTGTATAAAAAATAATTGTGAAAGTAGTGCAAATGGAAAATTTAATACTACTTTTTGTAACCAATATGGAATAAAATTAATAACAAAATTATTAAATGATCCTCCCATAATGCCTACTGTTATGATTCCATTATATAAAATAGTAGCTAAAAAGCTCATTAATGGACACATAATTCCAACTGTAGCACAAATTATTGCAGTTTCTACTATCATATGATCATTTTTTTCAGGATTAATTGCTTTTAATGCAAATTTTACTGATAAAGGACTTCCTATAAAAATCTCACATAAATAAGCAAGTATAAATTCAATAGGTATAAAAATAAGTGAATTTTTTATTACATCTATATTAAAACCTCCTGCTTCATATGATGAACAAAAAAAACAAAGCATGGCACTGTTATAATTACAGTAATAAGTGCAAACATTAGTCTTTGAAATTTTGTCTTTGGCATTTTCTTCTCCTTTCTTTTTTGCGCGCAAAAAAAACACATGCTTTCTGATTAGTTGTACCGTAATCAGATTTACGAGCAAAGCTCTACATGTGTCGTGTCTTTTTATTCGTATTTTGTAAATATATCATTAGTTAATTTAAAAATCAAGTTTTTATTGACTTTATTTTTTTAAATTTATTTTATTCAAATATAAAAATAACTATCATATAAAATAAATTTAAATTGATAGTTATTTTTTAATTCTATATTATCATCAAAATTATAAGCTTCACATATTACTTTAATTTTATTCTGTTCTAAGTGCTATAACTGGATCTTTCTTAGATGCTGCACGAGCTGGAATTAATCCACCTATTAAAGTTAAAACAACACTTAATATTACTAAAAATACAGCATTTCCTACATATAAAGTTACTGTAAGTGGTATGTTACCTGTAAAGCTATGAAGTACTTTATTTATAATAGGAATCAAAGCATAAGATATACCAATTCCAAATGCACCTGATAAAAATCCTATTATAAATGTCTCTGCATTAAATATTGAAGATATGTTTCTCTTTGATGCACCCATAGCTCTTAATATACCAATTTCTTTTGTTCTTTCATAAACAGAAATATATGTTATTATTCCTATCATAATTGAAGATACTATAAGTGATATTGATATAAATGCAATTAATACATAAGTTACTGCATTTACAATAGTCTTTACAGAGTTCATAAGAATTCCTGTTGCATCTGTATAGTGAATTACTTTATCTTCTTTTCCCTCTTTTTCCATTTTGTTATTATAATCATCTATAAATTTTATAAATTCTTCTTTTCCATCAAAGCTATCAAAGTAGAATGACATAAATGTTGGTTCTTCTAAATTTTGATATCCAAGTGATATTAAATTTGTTTTAGCAGTTTTATCTTCTCCTGACATCATAGAAGTTATAATTCTTGTAATTTCCTCTTCTGTAATATTTACTTTAAAAGCTCCTGCAATTTTCTTTTGATCTACATTAAATGCTGATGCAAAACTACTTGTTAGGTTTGATGTAAGCTCTCCTACTTTTGTTAAAACTGTCTTTTTCATTACAGCTTCTGTCATTGCTTTTGCCATTTGATTTTCAGTCTCTTTTATTGCACTATTTGATGTAAAACTTGAAATTACTGTAGATACAATTTGGTCATTTACAACTACTTTTACTTCTGGAATAACACCTTCTACATTTCCTGGTAGATCTCCACCTGGAACTAATGTATTTGTATCTGTATTCTCTTCTAGAGTTCCATTTGTTACTTCATTTTCCGTAGTTTCGTTATTAGTATTAGTATCTCCTGCACCTTCTGTAACTTCTCCATAAGATTCACTAGGTAGATTTCCGCCAGGCACCATACTTTGCATCATTGTCTTATATGCTACTACATACGCTTGTAGTAAACTCTTTAATAATCCTGAATATACTGTTTTTAATGTTTTCTTTGGAATTACATATTTTTTCTCAAGTGATGTAAATATCTTAGTAGCCTCTTTTCCATTTAAATAATTTGATACTATTTTATCTATTTTTTCCTCATCAATTTTACCTTTTATACTATTAAACATTCCTTTTGCAAGTGTATTTAAATATTTTGAAAAATCTTTTTTAGCTGGATCTGTATCAGTAGATAGAGCATCATTTATCTCTTTCATATAATTTTTAGTTTTATTCTCTAAGTCTTTTTTATCTATTTTTATGTTAAAAGCACTTTCTAAAGCTTTAGTATCAATATCTAGAAAATCTTTAAAATCTAGTCCAAGCTCATCTTTTTTCTCATCAAATCTTGAACCAGAAAATACATCTACTTCTTTGTCAGCTAATTGCTTTTGTACTATTTCAGTACCTTCTGAGTAATTTATTATATAATCTATTAAATCTGATGTATAATTTACTCCTGGATTTAGCATCATAGAAGTAGTACCTTCTTTTGGACTTACTATTCCTACTATTTTTAATTTTAAAGCTTTGTCATATATATTCTGCATATACTTATCATTTTCAGACATATCTTCATAAATATCATATTTTTCATTATATTTATAAAGATCTGTTGGAAGTACAAGTTTTAGTTCTACATTCATTAAGTCATCATATGAAAATTTAAGTGGCTCATTATTTACTTCAGCTTTTTCACCATTCATTATTTTTGTTACTATATCTGATAATTCATCTGTATCTCTTAATCCTAAAGAATATACTAAAAAATCTGAAATTTTATTTGGCTCAGACAATACTATCATCATTTCATCATATTTTTCTGGTAAACGACCTGCCAAAATATCATAAGAATTTCTTATTGCATCTTTATCACTAATCATTTTAGAATATGTTGAAGTCATTGATGCCATCATAGTAGATGAACCATAATTAAATAAGTTACTTGGATTTAGTTTTGCCATTTTTTTAGTCGCATCAATTGTGTAAATATTAGGCTCTACACTATATTTATATTCTACTGATGATACATTTTTATTTACTTTGTCTTCATTTTCTTCTAAGTATTTTTTGAAGCTCTTTAAATCATTAGTTGTAAGAGCAGACAATATATTTGAAATATACTGTTCTTCTTTTACTTCTGATTTATCATTTGATTCTTCATCTTCTGATGTCATAGAAAGTAACATAGATGTTAGATCTGTACTTTCTTCTGCAACAGTAAGTGGATATGATGTTAAAGTATCTTCTTGTATACTATCTACATATCCTTGGAATCCATTTGAAATTGCTTGAACAAGTGCAATTCCTATTATTCCTATTGAACCTGCAAAAGAAACTAAAATAGTTCTTCCTTTTTTTGTTAGAAGATTATTTAAGCTTAATCTAAATGCTGTCCAAAGCTTCATAGATGTTCTTTTTATTTTCTTTGTATCTACTTTTTCTTCACTTATATTTTCTACTACTGGATCTGAATCTTCAGTAATAGTTCCATCTAATATTCTTATAATTCTACTTGAATATTTTTCAGCAAGTTCTGGATTATGTGTTACCATTATAATTAGCTTATCTTTTGATATTTTTTTAAGTATTTCCATAACTTGCACACTAGTCTTTGTGTCTAGAGCTCCTGTTGGCTCATCAGCTAGGATAATATCTGGATTATTAACTAATGCTCTTGCTATTGCAACTCTTTGCATTTGACCACCAGATAATTGGTTTGGTTTTTTATTTATATGATCTTTTAATCCTACTTCTTCTAGAGCTTTTATTGCTCTTTGCTTACGTTCTTTTTTAGAAATTCCACCTATTGTAAGAGCAAGTTCAACATTTGATAATACTGTTTGATGGCTTATTAAATTATAACTTTGGAAAATAAATCCTACTTTATAATTTCTATAAGCATCCCAATCTCTATCTTTAAACTTCTTCGTAGATTTTCCATTAATAATTAAATCTCCTGTTGTATATCTATCTAATCCACCTATAATATTTAATAGAGTAGTCTTTCCGGCAACCACTTTGACCTAAAATAGAAACAAACTCTGCTTCTCTAAATTTTAGGCTAATTCCTTTAAGTGCTTTTACTTTTTCTTCACCACTATTATAAGTTTTTGTTATCTCCTTTAGCTCTAGCATTTTCTAAATCCTTCCTTTTAAGCTTAATCTATAAGTATTTTTATTTTTTTAAATTTTATAAACAAATGTAATTATATCATTTTTACTATCATATAGTCTATTGTTTTTTCCTTAAATTAACCTTAATTTATCATATACTTTCTTTATTCCATCTTCTGCAACATTTCCGGTTATCATATTTTCATTATTTCTTCTTTTGCAAAAATCATCTATCTCTTTTATTGCAATATCTACATTTTCTTTATTTACTTTATCCCCTATTACTTTCATAGCAGTATCTATATATCCACATATTGCACATGCTGCAAGTGCTTTAAAATAAGATATTTCTGGAAGATTAGATTTTAAATATAACTTTTTGGCCTCTATCTCATTCATTTTAATAGGATTTTTTAAAATAATCTTATCTGATACATAAATTCCATTTTCACTTGTTGTTTTATATATTTTACTATCATCTGGAATTATAACTTCGCATAAAGTATCTCCCCTAATTATCCATCTAAAAATATATTCTATAGTAGATATATAAAATCCTCCAATTTCATTTCTATCAGTTGCATTTAAATTTACCTTTTTGTCAGATACTACTACTTCATTTATTGGAAAATATCTTCCATCACTATATTTTAAATCAGTCTTTATAAATCTATAATATTTTTTAGATTTATCAGCTTCGCATTCAAAAAAATTTCCTATCATTTAACTTTTTTATTCCTTTTATTTTTTCTTTTTATCTGTATCTTAAGATTTATTATTTAGCTTTCTTCTTCTTTTTCTATCTCTTGCTATTTTTCTATTTATAAAAAATCTAATTACATCAATTACCATTAATCCAATTGTAAGCGATAAAGCATATAAAAAAATATTACCACCTACAAATCCAAAAAGCTTTGCAATTAATGTAACTACTAAAGATATAATATAGCACATAATAAGATATAAAATTTTTCTTACGTTTTCATTCATTTTTACTTTTTCTCCTTTTTATCTTTTGAATTATTTGTCTATCTCTAATTTTCTTTTTCTTATTTTCAAATATAAATTTAGAATACTTCCTAAAATAAATCCAAATATTATTCCAATATCTATGTTATAAAATAAATTGTTTAATATGTATATGTTTTTAAAAGAAAATGTAAATATAAAAAATCCTGCTATTATAAAGGCAAAATTAATAATCTCTTTTTTAGCACTTTTCTTTTTCATTACTTTCTTTAAAATAGTAAAAAAAGTTCCTGCACAAATAGCTCCTGCTATTCCCGTTAGAAAATACATTAAAAATCCAAATTTATCAGTATATCCAGATTTTATAAATCTTATCATATAATATGATATATTCATAAAAGAAATAACTACAGCTGGATTTAATATAGATAGCATATAATTTTCTGAAAAAAGTGCAAATATAATTAAAACAATTCCCCAGAAAAGGTAAGATTGCATAATATTATTTAAAAAAGTATTGTTTATAATTAAAGAAAATTCTGTTATAGCTCCAAGTATTAATCCTATAATCAAACTTGAAATTATATTTATTATTACTACTTTTTTCTCACTTTTTTTTATCTCTTTAGTCTCCAAAAGCATTTCCTCCAATTATAAGTCCTGTCGTAACATCCACATAGATTGAAACTCCACATCCCATATCATTTTCTCTTCTAAAGACATAACATTTTCTTTTAATATTTTGGTAGACCTTATCTCCTTCCTCATGCAGTCTTGTAAAATAATTGTTTGCATACACTTCTTCTATTTGTACCCATTCAGATTCTTTATTATCTACTCCTTCTCCTGCTATTCTTCTTTTTGATTCTTCAAAGCCTTTTTCTGCTATTTTTTTAGCTTCTTTTTCTGCGATTTTTACTTTATTACTTTCCGGTTTATAACTTTCAAAATCTTTTAAAAAGACCTTTTCATCTAAATTTTTTACATCATCATAATACAAATCACTTTTTAATTTAGGGCTTAAGTTGTCTTCATCATCTTGCACATTTGAATCTTCCCCTTTTTCTTTTTCTGTACTTTCATTATCTTCTTCTGTTTCTTCTTTCAAATTTGCTAATTCATTATTTAAAGCACTTATGCTTTCTTCTTTTTTTATATTATCACTTTTTAAAGCCTTTACTTCATCTTTTAATTTTTGATTTTGATCAGATAATTTCTCAAAAAATAGTATACTAAGTATTGCTAATATAAAAATTATAATAGAAATTATTATATAAAATTTTTTATTCATTTTTTACTTAAAAACCATCCTTTTTTAATAATAAAATAATATCTTAAATTTACTTAAAATTCAACATTTTAGATACAAAAAAAGGTGAAAGTAATCACCTTTTTAAATCTTTATTTCTATAGTAAAAATATTGTTTTCATATCTTCCATTTATTTTTCCATTATTTAATTCAATTAATTCTTTTGCAATTGAAAGTCCTACTCCATTAGACTTTTGACCATTTTCAACAGTATAATATCTATTAAAAATTTTTTCTACGCTTGATGTATCTAACATATTAGCTTCATTAGAAAAAACAATATCTCCTGTTTTTTCTAATGATATTTTTACATTGCCAGTACTATATTTACTTATATTAGATAAAATATTTTCAAACGCTCTTAATATAGAAGTTCTATTAACATTTCTATATACAAATTCTTTACAAATATTTATTTTTGGATTTATATTTTTTTGTTTAAATATACTATAATAGTTTGCTATTGCCTCTTCTAAGATTTCATTTATTAAACATTTTTCTTTTTTTATATTTTGGGAAAAATCTATTATCTTAGTAAAATCAAATAAACTTTCTGTTAAATCTATTAAATCATTTGTTTTTCTATCTATTATTTTTAAATATTCATCTTTTTTATCATCATTTTCTTTAATTAAATCTATATATCCTTTTACTGCTGTAAGTGGTGTTCTCATATCATGAGAAATATTTGTTATATTCTTTTTTAATTCTCTATTTCCATTTTCATAAGTTAATCTTTGCTCTCTTAAAACTTTTAGTTCTTTATTTAAAGACTTCACGAGCTTTGTTACTTCTCTATCCCCATTTGAAGTAGTAATCAAATTATTTGTATCTGAATTTAATATCTTTTCTAAAGAAGATTCTATATATTTTAAATCTTTTTTTATTAAATAAATTTTTAAAACAAGTAAAATTATAAAAATTACTAATACACTTATTACTAGATAACTAAAAATACTCATAATTTATTAAACTTTTTCTCCTCAACTTATACTTTTTCTTTCAAATATAAATATTCCTAATGTGTTTATGATTAAAATAAGTGTAATTGAATATACTGGAAAAGTTTTAATATCATCATAATCTAAATTTAAAATATTACTTGCTTGACCTACTGGATTTAATAAATATAATACCTTTGAAAATTTTACTATTTTATCTCCTGGATATTCATAATTTATAGTTTTGTATTCTGTATATTTTCCATTATCATAATAGTCTCTAACAATATTATATGGCTTAGCATAAGCAATTCCGTGATAATGATGATGCAAGCAAAAACATAATAATAAATGTAAAAAATGATATTATTTCAGATACTGTGATTTCTTTAATAATCATTGCTATGAAATTAAAGATTGACGTATAAGCAATTATGATTAATAAAGTATTTAATATCGCAAATAAAAAGTTTGTAGTAAAAATTTCTAAACCGTTTAATTTAAATATAGAAACTCCAACTAAAGAAACTAAAATAATATAAATTATTTCTCCTAAAAAAGATGCAATTATACAAGTTAATAAGTTTGATAAATATATATTTTTTCTTTTATGTCCTGGTATAATCTTATTTTTTATAATTCCATCAGAATATTCTCTTCCTACAAAAAGACTAACAAAAATACAAATAAAAAGTCCTATCATGATTATAAAATTATTTATTAGCTTTTCTAAAGATATATTTTCTAGTTCTGGATTATTTAAGTTTAAAAATAATAAATAAATCACAGTAGAACCAAAACATATTCCTATGAATATATAAAATATATTAGATTTTTTTAATCTATAAAGATTAGCTTTTAATAATTTAAGCATCACTTACACCTCCAATCAAATTAATAAAATAATTTTCTAAAGACTCCTCTACTTCTTTAAAATTATTTATGTCACAGTTTTGATTTGAAAGTGCAATTGCAAGTTCAGTAATGTTTATCTTGTCATAAATATTTATCTTTTTATCTGATATTACTTCATAATTAAATCCCATTTTTTCAAAGTATTTAACAGCTTCATCTACATTTGATACTTCTATTTCAATTCTTCTTTTGCTTTCTTTTTTTATTTCCTCTTTACTTATTTCTTTTATTATTTTTCCTTTATTTATAAATCCATAATTAGTAGCAATTTTAGATAATTCATCTAAATAATGGCTTGATATTAAAAAAGTTATTCCATTTTCTTTATTTAATTTTAATATTAATTCTCTTATTTCAATTATTCCTTGTGGATCTATTCCATTTATTGGTTCGTCTAAAATTAAAAAATCTGGATTTCCAACAAGTGATATTCCTATCCCAAGTCTTTGTTTCATTCCTAAAGATAAGTGCTTTGCTTTATCTTTTGAATTATCTTTTAATCCAATTGTCTCTAGTATTTCTTCTAGTCCATCATACTCTGGAAGTCCTATAATCTTATATTGATATTTTAAATTTTCTTCTACTGTCATTTCTTGTGATATAGCTACTTTTTCTATAATAGCACTTATTCTTTTTCTCTCATCTAAAATATTTTTATCTTTATAATGCACACCATATAAGCTATATTCACCAGAAGATGGTCTTTGAAGTCCAGAAATTACTCTAATTAAAGTTGTTTTTCCGAGCACCATTTTTTCCAATTAGTCCATAAATTTCGCCTTTTTTTATATGCATACTTAGGTTTTTCAGTATCTTTTTATTTCCATAATTTTTCTCAAGTTTCTTTGCTTCTAAAACATATTCCATACTTGAAATCTCCTTTCTTATAGAAAGATTTTATACAAAAAACTTTAAGAAAATAGTTAATAAAAAGTTAATATTTAGTAAAAATTATTTAGCACATTTTAAATCCTATTCCCCATACAGATTCAATATATTCTACACTTGTTACTTTTCTAATCTTTTTCCTTAAATTACTTATATGAACTTTTAGAGAATTTTCATCTCCATCTTCTGTGTCTTCATTTATTAAATCAAGTAAATTGGATTTAGTTACTACTTTTCCGTTATGTAGCAACAGTTGCTTTAAAATTGCAAATTCAGTTTTTGTAAGTATTATTTTCTGTTTTTTTATAAAAACTTCTCTAGTATCTTTATCTAATAAAATATCTTTATATTCTATTTTGTTTTTATCATACATTTCTTTATTTTCATTTATTCTAAGTTGTACTTTTATTCTTGCAAGTAGTTCATCTTTTTCAAAAGGTTTTGTTATATAATCATTTGCACCTAAAAGAAGATTACTTACTTTATCTTCATTTGATACTTTCGCACTTATTACTATGATTGGGATGTTTTTTACTTTTTTTATAATCTCTTCACCATTTACTCCTGGAAGCATTAAATCTAATAATATTAAATCTACATTTTCTTTTTCTAATATCATTAGTCCTTCTGTTCCAGAATAACTATCAAGTATTTTATATTCTTCTTTTTTCAATATTTCTTTTATCATATTATGAATATCTACATCATCTTCTATAATAAGTATTGTTTTCATTTCAAACTACTCCATATAAAATTTTCTTTATATTATCAAAATTTTCCATTCATTTCAACAGTACTTTTGGGCATAAAAAATGCTCCGTGGTTAGCCGGAGCACTACTTAAATTTGGATCTGCCTCGATATGTCAGAGAGCACTGTCGTCTGGTTAATCCAAAGGCTGTTATCCGTGAAATGATACACCTTTTTTCCATCAAACGTGCAAAACTCAATATCGTAAGACAAATCAGTACTTTTGTTACTTGTGTAATCATAAAGCGCCTCCGCAAGTTCATAGATCGTTACTTGCCGGCAAGCAATGACCTTCATCTTAATAGCAGAATCACTTTCGCTATAAGATACTTCGATGATGAAATCATCTTCTAGTTTCATATTCATTCTCCTTTCGGAATAGTCTGCTAACCCAGACCTGAATAAAAAGATTATATCACAGATTATTCTTATTTTCAATTTTATGTAAATCTAATATAATTTTTCTTTATCTATAAAAAAAGTGTAGCAAAGCTACACTTTAAATTATCTTATTCTTTATTAGTATTCTCCATTTTCTTCAAATTCTTCTACTCCATATACAAGCTCAATTACAAATTCTGAAATTTCTTCATCACTAGATTTATATTTTATTTTTTCTTTTAAATCATCTATTTCTTCTTTTTCTAAAGTTTTTACTAACTTATAATTTTCTTCATGATCTGGTTCTTCAACTTCTAAATCTTCATAAACGTCGCCATTTGAATAAATTTTTACGCCTCTACTACCCATTGCAAAATAATATCTTGTAGAAAATATTTCTTCATTTTTAGTATTTTTACTATCTTTTCCTTTATTATTAAAGATAACCATAATTGCAACTACAGTAGCAATTACTAATATAATTATAGTTATTAATATAGCTGTCTTTTTCATATACTCTCCTTTAGTCTCTTTCTTTAAATGAATATACAATTTCACCTGTATCATCACTTATATAATATTCATATTCGTGTCTATCATATTTGAAATCAATTTCATAAACATTTTTTCCATATTTAAAATCTTTGTCTACTTCTAGTTCTAAAACATCTTCTCTTTTTATATTTAAATCTTTAAATGCAATTTCAATAGCTTGTTCTCTTGATATTAATTTAGCTTCTAAATCAGTAGTATTTTCATTTGTAACATTTTCTGTAGCATTTGTATTTTCTACTACTTCGCCTGCTCCATTTTCTACTAAAATATTTTCTAAAGTAGACTCGTTCTCATAGCCATTTTCTATGTAAACATTTTCTTGTGGTTTATTTTCTGTTTCAACTTTTTCTTGTTCTTTATAGTCTTTAACTAAAAACATGATAACTACGCCTAAAAGTAATATTATTATAATAAGTAATAATATTATAATTCCCTTAAAAAATCCTTTATTTTCTTCCATAATATTTTTTCTCCTTATTTTTATCAAATACATTTTACCATAAAAGTATTTGATTTAAAGTAATTTTTTATATATTTTTTCATATAATTTTAATTTTCTTATTTAGTGGTATAATATTTTTTAGGAGGTTTAAAAAATGGCAAATAATAAAGATGATGTGGATGTGCAAAAATTATATGGAAAAGAATGTACACTATCTAAAGAAGAATTTTTAAAAGAATTTGGATATTCAGAAAATGGATTAAGTAGTAAAAAAGCTGCTGAAGGCATTGAAAAGTATGGTCCAAATGAAATTTCAAGTAGTAAGCCTAAAAAATGGTATCACTATCTTTTAGCAAGCTTACTTTCACCATTTAATTGTATATTAATTGGAATAGTATTTATACTTTTATACACAGATGTTTATTTAGCATCTACTCCAAGTTATGCAAATATTATTGTTATTTTAGTTTTAGTTGCTGCAAGTACCTTTTTAGAGTTCTTTCAAGAATATCGTTCAAATAAGGCTGCTGAGAAGCTTAAAAGTTTAGTTGCTACTAATGCTATAGTACTTAGAAATGGTAAAGAACGTCGTATTCCTATAAAAGAGATTGTTTTAGGAGATGTAGTAATGCTCTCTGCACGGAAGTATGATTCCGGCAGATTTAAGAATTATAGAAGCTACTGATCTTTATGTTGGAGAATCTTCCCTAACAGGAGAATCTGAAGCTGTTCAAAAAATGCCAGAGTCTGAACTTAAATTTGATGACATCTCTAGTATTTCAGATTTAGATACAATTTGTTTTATGGGAACTAATGTTACATCACGGAAGTGCAAAAGGAATTGTAATTAAAACATCAGATAATACTTATCTTGGAAAAATATCACATACTTTAACAAACACAAAACCAAAAACTTCTTTTGAAACAGGAATTGAAAATATAAGTAGACTTTTAATACATTTTATGGTTGTAATTGTTCCAATAGTATTTTTATTAAATGCTTGGAAACATGATTCTATAACAGCATTTACTTTTGCAGTAGCAATTGCAATATGTATTACTCCACTTTTACTTCCAGTTATTTTATCTTCTTCTCTTTCAAAAGGCGCAGTAAATATGTCTAAGAAGAAAACTATTGTAAAAAAATTAGATTCTATTCAAAGTTTTGGTTCAATGAATATTTTATGTACTGACAAAACTGGAACTTTAACAGAAGATAAAATAGTTCTAGAAAAATATTTAGACATAGAAGGAAATGAAGATGCTCGTATTTTAAAACATGCTTTTTTAAATTCTTATTTTCAGACAGGACTTAAAGGAAATATAGATGCAGCCGTAATTACAAGAGCAAATAAAAATGGTATGGAAGATTTAAAAGATAAATACAAAAAAATAGATGAAATACCATTTGATTTTTCTCGTAGAAGATTATCTGTAATTTTAGATGATGGAAAAAAGAAACAGATGATAACTAAAGGTGCTGTTGAAGAAATATTAAATATATGTACTTTAGTAGATTTAAAAGGAGAAGTATCTCCTATTACAAGACAAATTAAATCAAACATATTAAAAATTAGTAAAAGCTTAAACGAAGAAGGATTTAGAGTAATTGCAGTATGTCAAAAAAATGATATAAATGATATTAAAAAATTCGATGTTTCTACAGAATGTAATATGGTTCTTTTAGGATTCATTGGGTTCTTAGATCCACCAAAAGAAAGTGCTAAAGAATCAATTGAAAAATTAAATAAAGCTGGTATTCGTGTAATAGTTTTAACTGGAGACAATGTTGAAGTTACAAAATGTGTATGTGACAAAGTAGGAATAAATTCAAAAGAAATTATAGTCGGAAGTGAAATTGACAAATTAACAGACCTTGCACTTTTAAGACATTTAAAACGTACTAATATATTTGCAAAATTGTCTCCAATTCAAAAAGCAAGAGTTGTAAGACTTTTAAAAGCTTCTGGAAATACTGTAGGATATATGGGTGATGGAATAAATGATAGTCCTTCTCTTTTAAATTCTGATGTTGGTATTTCTGTAGATACTGCTGTAGACATAGCAAAAGAAGCTGCAGATATTATACTTCTTGAAAAAGATTTAAATGTATTATTAGACGGTGTTACAGAAGGAAGAAGAACTTTTGTAAATCTTATGAAATATATAAAAATGGCAACAAGTTTTAACTTTGGTGAAGTTTTATCAGTAATGATAGGAAGTGTAGTTTTACCATTTCTTCCAGAAACTCCTATACAACTTCTAGTAGAAGGACTTTTATATGACTTTGGTCAGATGACTCTTCCATTTGATAATGTAGATAATGAAACACTTCAAAAGCCAAAAAAATTAGATATTAATAGTTTAAAAAAGTTTATGTTTTTCATGGGACCACTTAGTTCTCTTTTTGATATAATCATATTTGCATTTATTTGGTTTGTATATGGCATAAAAAATGCTGCAACATTTCAAACAATTTGGTTTACTTATAGTATAATTTCTAACCTACTTGGACTTTATGTTATAAGAACTGCAAAAAATCCGCTTAAGAGTAGCAAAGCAAGTGCTTATGTATATTTATCTACAATAATTATAATAATTGCTTCATTACTTGTTCCTTATACAATTTTAGGACAAGCAATTGGACTTGTTCCAATAGGCGGAACTATAATTATGCTTCTATTTGCAATTTCTTTTGCATATTGTATAGTTGCAAGTTTTGCTAAAAAAATATATATCAAAAAATATGGTGAATGGATTTAGAAAAATTAAACTAGCTCATAAAAGTAAAAAGAGATTGCAATCGATAAAGTGTAATCTCTTTTTTATCATTTTATAGAATATTCATTAAAATCTTCATAGTAAAAAAAGCTATAAAAATACATATTGGAAAAGTATAAATCCATGCCTTAAATATATCTATTACATTTTTAAAATTTACTTTCTTTCTACCATCTACAGAAGATACTATAGATATAGTTTTTACATGACTTGTACTTATTGGAATACCATTTAAGCTTGAAAATAATAGTATTAGTATTGTAGAAAAATCACTAATTAATGCATCTTCATTTTCTAAGTAACTTATATTTTCTCCTAAATTCTCTACTATTCTCTTTCCTCCTGTTGCAACTCCAACTAGCATTACTATTGATACTAATATTATTTCCCATATAAAATTTCTTGGTAAGATTTTTGAAGTAGCTTTGCTTTTTAGTAATATTTCAAAAGCTATAATTACACCAATAAATTTTTGACCATCCTGTGCCCCATGCATAAAAGATACTCCGCACATTGATATTATTTGTAAATTTTTCTTTTTATTTTCATGTATCTTTTCTAATACTTTTCTTAAGCATCTATCTATTATTTTAGTAAAAATATAAGTTCCAATAATTGAAAAAGCAAGACCGAACTATAACTTTAGCCCACTCCTCTATACTTATATTATTAATTTTCTCACACGCAAGCATTCCTCCTGTTATTCCAGCAATTAAACTATGAGTTTCACTTGTTGGAATTCCAAATATAAGTGCTATATTGGAAAAAATAATTGTAGAAAAAATTGCAGAAAAAATAACAGATAAACCATTTATTTTATCTGACATGTCTATCATTGAAAACATAAAATCTGCTACAGAAAAATTAAAAATGCTCATAACAATTATTCCGTATCAAGTTAAAGATAGCACTTATAAAAGCTGCATTTTTAAACTTAAGTACTTTTGTACCAACAACTGTTGATATAGCATTTGGTGCATCTGTTAAAGCGTTTGTATATATTAAAAAAATTATAAGTATAAATACACTTAAATAAAAAAACATACTATACCTTTCAAAGATATTTATATTTATTTTTATGTTCTATACATTCTTTTGTACAATTTATATGTTCTCATTACCTTTCTTAAGTACATATTTGTTTCTTTGAATGGTACTTTTTCTAAATTTGATCCATTTTTATTTATTCTATTTTCTTTTATCCATTTATCTACATTTCCTATTCCAGCATTATAAGCAACTATTGCTATTTCTACATTTCCATCATATTTTTTTAGTAAATTCGATAAGTATTTTGTTCCTATTTGGATATTTACTTCTGGATTTTTTAAATTAATATTCTCTATTCCTATATCATTTCCTATTTCATCTGCTGTACTCTGAACTAATTGCATAAGTCCTATAGCATTTCTTTTAGAACTTATATCTTTATTAAAATTACTTTCTTCTTTAATAACTGCATATATTAGTTTTTCATCTACATTATATTTTTTTGAATATTTTTCGACGTATTCAGAATAAGATTTAGGATATATTTTTTTAAGCATAAAAAATCCTAAGGCTATTACAGAAGCCATAATCATTAAAGTTACTATAATAGCCTTCCATAATCTTATTTTTTTCAAATCTATTCTCCTTTATTTTGCTTCATACCAATTGTTTCCTACTGAAACTTCTGCTTTTAGTGGAACTTTAAGCTTAATTACATTTTCCATACAATCTACTAGTAATTTTTTTACTTCTTCTAGCTCTGATTCTAAAGTTTCTATTAAAAGTTCATCATGTACTTGTAAAATAAGCTTAGATTTAAGTCCTCTATTTTTTAATTCTCTATATACATGTACCATAGCAATTTTCATTATATCTGCTGCTGTTCCTTGAATTGGTGTATTCATAGCAACTCTTTCACCAAATTTTCTTACCATATAATTTTTAGAATTTAGCTCTGGAACATATCTTCTTCTATGATAAATAGTCTCTACATACCCTTGTTTTTTTGTTTTCTCAACTATGTCAAACATAAAGTTCTTAATTCCACTATATTTTTCTAAGTATTGTTCTATATAATTTTTAGCTTCTTTTCTTGATACTCCAGTTTGCTCTGCAAGTCCAAAATCAGAAATTCCATATACTATTCCAAAATTTACTGCCTTTGCTCTGCTTCTTAATTCTTTTGTAACCTCTTCTATTGGAACTCCAAATACTTTTGATGCAGCTTGTTTATGAATATCTTCTCCATTTTTAAATGCTTCTACCATTGTTTCATCTTCTGAAATATGTGCTAAAAGTCTAAGCTCAATTTGCGAATAATCAGCATCTACAAATACACAATTTTTTGCTGGTTTAAATACTTTTCTAAGTAACTTTCCGTAGTTCAATTCTAGTTGGTATATTTTGCAAATTTGGATCTGTAGAACTTATCCTTCCTGTTGCCGTAACTGTTTGATGAAAAGCAGAATGTATTCTTCCAGTATTTTTATTTATAAAAGGAATCATTCCTTCTACATAAGTTGAATTTAATTTCATAAGTTGTCTATATTCAAGTATTTTTTCTACTATTTCGTGTTCAAACTTTATTTTTTCTAAAGTATCTACATCTGTAGAATATCCACTTTTTGTTTTCTTTATAACTGTAAGTTTTAATTTTTCAAATAATATTTCTCCGAAGTTGTTTTGGTGAATTTATATTAAATTCTTCTCCTGCTAAATCATATATTTCTTTTGTAAGTTTATCTAATCCTTTCTTTAATTCATTTCCAAATTCAATTAGTTCATCTTTTTCTACATACATTCCTTCATATTGCATATCTGCTAATACTTCCATAACAGGCATTTCTATTTCATTAAATAATTCATACATTCCGTGTTTTTTTAGTTCTTCTGTCAAAACTTCATAAAGTTTAGATGTAAAATAGCTGCATGCTACTGAATTTTCACTTATTTCTTTTTCTTCTGTATTTTCGCTACTTTCAAAAAGTGTCATTTGAGTATCTTGCGTATCATTTTTTATATAATCATCTAAATTTTTATTTAGATAGCTATAGCTTAAATCTTTTACGCTATAAAGATTTGTTGTTGAATTTAACAAATATCCAGCGACTCTTAAATCAAACATAAAATTCTTAGGGTAAATTTTACTTTCTTTTAAAACAACATATAAAATTTTTAGGTCACTACTAACTTTAAGTATTTCCTCATTTTCAAAAACTTCTTTAAAATCTTCTATACTTATATTATTATTTAAATTTGAATAATATACTTTATCATTAATTGTTATACTTATATTTTTTACTTTTTTATTTACTCTTGAATTTTGATTTTCATTATATTCTACATAGAAAAACATTTTCTTTTCGTTTTCTACTTTTTCTAAAACTATTTTAAGTTCTTCTTTTTTTTCTACCTCTATAGTCTCAAAGCTTTCTTCTTTTTCCACAGATTCTTCACTTTTGTTTATAGATGTATTACTTCTTAAATCAAATCTTTCTATATATCTATTAAATCTTAAAGTTTCAAATATAGATAATACTTCTTCTCTATTCCATTCTTTTACTTTTAAATCTTCAATATTTTTTTCTATTGGAACATTTAAATTAATTGTTCCAAGTGTACGAGATAAATCTGCAAGTTCTTTATTTTCTGCAATTTTTTCTCTTTGCTTTCCTTTTAAATTATCAGTATTTGCTTCTATGTTTTTGTATAAATTCTCAATTGTTCCATATTCTTTTATGATAGATAAAGCTGTTTTTTCTCCGATTCCTGGGACTCCTGGAATATTATCTGATGTATCTCCCATAAGTCCTTTTACTTCTATCATTTGCTTTGGCTCTACTCCATATACTTCTAATACTTTATCTCTATCAAATATTTCTGTTTCAGTTTTTCCAGCTTTAGTTCTTGGAATATATATTTTTACTTTTTCTGTTGCAAGCTGAAAAGAATCTCTATCTCCTGTCAAAAGTACTGTTTCAATATTCTTTTCTTCTGCTCTTTTAGATAAAGTTCCAAGTATATCGTCAGCTTCATATCCTTCCATTTCAATTATATCTATATTCATTGCTTTTAAAACATCTTTTAAGATTGGCATTTGTTTTGCAAGTTCATCTGGCATTCCTTTTCTAGTTGCTTTATATCCTTCATACATTAAGTGTCTTGCAGTAGGAGCTTTTAAATCAAATGCTACTGCTAAATAATCTGGTTTTACATCTTCTAGTTCTTTAAACATAATTGCTAAAAATCCATATACAGCATTTGTATATGTTCCATCTGCAGTTTGAAGCATCTTACTGCCCATGATTCCATAAAAAGCTCTATTTACAATGCTATTACCATCAATAACTATTAATTTTTCCAAAATTATATACCTCCGTACACTTTAAGATTTACATTTTCCTTGCTGTAATTCCATAATATCTTCTAATTAAAAGAATTCCTTTTTCCGTAGTATTTTCTTTAATATATAAATCTAATTTACCCATATCAATATTTTTTTCAAATTCTTCATTTTCTTCCATTTCAGAAAAGTCATCTAATATTGGAGTTTTCATTAAAAGACATAAAAGATCTTCTTTTGTTTTATAATATTCTCTTATATGTATTGGAACAAGTTCTACCTTTTTAAATCCAGCATCTAAAATATTTTCATAATCTATTTTGCTTATTGGTTCTTTATCTTTAAATGCTTGACCTTTTCCAAATAATCTTTTTAAACTATAACAGTCTAATTTATCTACTCCTCTTACTATTAAAAGTCCATTATTTTTTAATGTATCATATATTTGTTTTGCATCAATACAAGTATGCCTTGCTGTAACTATATCAAAATAATCTTTTTCAGTATCCATATGTAGATTATCCATCTGTCTAAATTTTATATTCTTTTTTCCAGATTTTTTTAAATTTTCATTTGCTGTTTTTATCATTTGAGAAGAAAAATCTGTGCCTAATATTTCTTTTACATCAGGATAGTATTTTAATATTTTTTCTCCACCAGCAGTTCCTAAATCTAATATTTTGAAATCTTCTTTAGAATTTTCTTTTAATATTTTATACATATCCCATGAAGTTAAATTCTCTTCTTCCATTTTTATATTACTAAAATCCCAATTTTTTATTTTATTATAAAAATTGTATTCTGCTTTCATAATTAAAATTTCCTTTAAAATAGCTATCATAAATTTTTTTACATTTTATCACATTTACTAAAATTGTTCTATATAAACTAAAAAAACCTTTAAATTGACCAAACCTTAGAATGGTGCTATAATATTAAGCCATAAGGTGATAAAAATGAAAAAATTATTTAGATTTATGTTTATTGTCTCATTACTATTTACTATAACATTTTCTTTGTTACTAAATCATAGTAATGCAGCTGAACTTACAAACTTAATAAATACAAAAGATATAGATAATTTAAAAAGTGAAAATGTAAATCAAGAAATAGATTATACAGAAACTTTAGATACCTTTGACAATCCAGAAAGAGGATTTTATACATATCTTTATCATAATTTCACAGTTTCAGGAAATACAGAACCTAAAAGTCAGTATTTAGAAGGAAATTTAATTCATTTAAGACTTGGCATTGGTGCTTTTTCTTCAAAAGTAAATAAAGATAAAGATTTAGAATTATCTGAAGATATGTTAAATATGTTTGACAATATATTAAAGAAAATTAAGTCAAATGGTGGAACTGCAATTGTAAGATTTGCATATGATAATTTCGAAGGTGACGAAGATTTAGAACCTTCACTTGATATGATTTTAAAACATATAGAACAAATATGTCCTATACTTACTCAAAATAAAGATGTAATTTCATATGTAGAACTTGGTTTCTTTGGTCCTTGGGGTGAAATGCATACAAGTAAAATTTCTACTCCTCAAAATGTAACTAAAGCTTTAAATGTAATGCTTGATAATACTCCTGAAGATATGAAAATTGGTGTTAGACAACCAAAATATTATGTAGATTTTGCAGGAGTAGATAGAGCAAAATTAAATGAAAATATTACAGAAAAAGGAACTAAAGAATATAGAGTTGGTCTTTTCAATGATGGATATCTTGGATCACATAGTGATCTTGGAACTTTCGAAAATAGAGAAATAGAAGTCTCTTGGCTTGAAAATCAAGCTCTTCATACTTTGTATGGTGGTGAAGTTGTAAAAACTCGTGGAAGTCAAGAAAATGATAAAATAAATACTGCAGAATATATGTCAAAAGAAGCATTTAGAACACATACAACTTATTTAAACTATGATTATGATGAAGATGTTATAAACTCTTGGAAAGATGAAACATATAATGGTGATGATGAGCTTTATAGAGGAAAATCTGGATATTTATACATAACAAATCATATGGGATATAGATTTGTTTTAAGAAATTCAAATATAAGTAAACCAGATTCTAAAACAATAAATCTTGCTTTAGATATAGAAAATGTAGGATTTGCAAATTTAGTAAATAGTAAAAAAGTATCTGTTATATTAGAAAGCAATTCTAGAAAATTTGAACTTGTAACTAATTTAGATCCAACTACTTGGAATTCAAAAGATATATCTAAATTAAATCTAACAATTACTGTGCCAGATGATTTTGAAGAAACAGAATATAAAGTTTATTTACGTATTTCAAAATATGGTGACTATTTAAACGATAATAATTATCAATGTATTCGTTTAGCAAATAATGATATTTGGAATGAAACACTTGGAGCAAATTATGTTGGAAAATTTGTGTATGACAAAAGTATAAATGAGAGCGATCCAGAGCCAGATAATCCACAAAATCCACAAGAACCTGAAGAACAACCTGAAACTCCAGAAAATCCTGAAAATCCTGATGATAATAAAGAAGATAATAATAATAATCAAGATAAAGATGATCCTGATGTTCAAAATCCAAATAATGATAATGAAAATACTAACAATAGTGACAATAACGAAAACAACAATTCAGACAATGAAAATAAACCAAATGATAATAAAGATAATACAGTAAGTCCAGATGATTTACCTTATACTGGTATTCCAAGAGAAAGAAATGTTTTAATATTTTTAATAATACTTTCTTCTATCTCTTCTGTATATTTCTTTAAAAAGCAATTATAAAAAATAATATAAAATAATAATTATTACAGCTATAACATTTTGTTATAGCTTTTTTATTTATATAATTCTAATATTTTTTGTTTTATAGAATATGGTACTAAATTTATTTTTTCTATTTCTTTTATATCTATAATAACTGGTATAAATTCTCCATAATCTTTATCTTTAGATACAATCTCTTCTCCCTCACCTGTTCCAATTTCTCCACTTACAAACTCGCATTCATAATATATTTGAATACTTCCATCATATTCAAAATTATTATATTCTAAAACTCTTTTTAAAGGCTTAACTTTTATTCCAAGTTCCTCGTACATTTCTCTTATAAGTGTCTCTTCTTCAGTTTCTCCGTCTTCCATTTTTCCTCCTGGAATAACAAAGTAATCTTTTATTTCACCTTTTACATTTTTTATTCTATGTATTAAAACAATTCCGCTCTTTTCTCTTAATATTCCTCTTACACTTTTATGCATAAATACTCCTTTATTTTTATTATTATTTTCTATCATACTAATTGTGTCACCAGTGTTGACACAATTTCATTATACTTAGTCGCATTCCTTATTATTCATTTTTCATCATTATATAATGTGTTTTATTTTCATCTACTTTTTTAAATCCCATTCTTTCATACAATCTAATTGCTTTTTCATTTATTTTAAATACTTGTAACTTTATACTTTTTCCTTTATTTTTTAATGCAATTTCTTTTAATATTGCAGTTCCAATTCCTTTATTTTGATATTCTGGTTTTACACAAATATTGCCTATTTCAAAAATATTATTCTCTACTTCTTTTCCATTATAAAATCCGTACGAGCTTATCTTTTAAGTATATAAGTTCAATATTTTTTGAATTTTCTTTCATAAATTCATCAAATAGCTTTTTTTGGCTTTCTTCATTCCACTCTCCATAAATATTTTCAACATATTCTTGATAAACTTCTTTTTTTAAATCATAAATAAACTTAATTTGTTCCTGATTTTCATTTTTGTATGGTTTTAATTCTAAGTCTTTAATTGTATAATCTTTAACTATTTGGTTTGCCCATTTTCTAAATTGTACTGCTCTTTCATTATCTACTTTGAATCCAACAGCAATTATCATTTGAAGATTATAATGTGCAACATTTCTTGAAACCTCTCTCTTGCCTTCTTTTTGAACTATTCGGAAATTTCGAATAGTTGAATCTTCTTTTAATTCATTATCTTCATAAATTTTTTTAATATGATAATTTATTGTATTTAATTCAATTCCATATAAAGTAGCTAACATCCTTTGTGTAAGCCAAATATTTTCATCTTCGTATCTAACTTCTATTGTTTCTGGATTATCTCCTATTGTTGCAACATAAGTTAAATATTCTGCTGCACTGGAGCAGATAGTTACTTCCGTATTCTTTTTCAATAAAAATTTCTCCTTATTTATAATTTTACTTTCCAATAGCCATTTTTTCTTGCCCCAATTCTTTCTATATAGCCATGTTCCTTTAGTTCCTTTATATTTCTTTTGACTGTTATTTCAGATATTTTTAGTTGTTCTGCTATTTCTTTTTGTTTTAATTTTGGATTTTCCTTCAACAATTTTAAAGTATCATTTAAAGTATCATTTAAAGTATCATTTAAAGTATCATTTATTCCAAAATTTGCTAAATTTATTAAATCATTTTCCTCTAACTTTTCATCTCTTAGAAGCGGAATAGTTACTCTAAACATTTCTTTGTCTTCAAAAATCGGCGGTTTTCCAGAATATAAATACGAATTTTTTGTAATTTTTACAAAACCACTTCCCAACTCATCAGCATATCCAATTTCTCTAAAAAATTTTGCAAGTGTTGGATTTTTTGCAAATGGTGTATAATTTTTAATAGTAAGAATTTCCATTGTTCTAAACGAATTTGGATTTTCACAAATCATTTTATCTTTGTAAATAATTACTCTACTTGTGTGTCCATCTGTTATATCTCTATGCATAATCATATTTAATACAATTTCTCTTGCAAAAACATTTCTCGGACTAACTCTCCTAGAATTTTCATCTAATGCAAATCTATCCATAGTATATTTACTTATAAAATCTAATAATCTATCATACATATCAAGCAAATTTGTTTCGACAAAATCTCTATCATCATATCTATCTAAATCATCCACTCTATATAATGCATCCGTTCTACAATATGGATTTACACTTGCTATAACTTCATCTTTTCCAAATAACATGATTCCAGCAAGTGTTACTCCTTCTTCTCCTATTTGATTATCTCTTTTATATAAACCTGCACTTTTTAATAATTCTAA
>CANQYZ010000019.1 GCA_947628215.1 uncultured Clostridia bacterium
TGGAGGCGAGTGAGGGAGTCGGACCCTCCATCAGAGTTTTGCAGACTCGTGCCTTACCGCTTGGCTAACTCGCCATAAATAAAAATGGAGCGGGAAACGGGGCTCAAACCCGCGACCTTCGCGTTGGCAACGCGACGCTCTATCAACTGAGCTATTCCCGCATGAGCAACATTATAGATATATTAACAAAATTTTTCTTAAAAGTCAATCTCTATATATCCATTATTTAAAATATTTTTAAAATTTTTAAAAAAGAAATAGATATATTCAAAAAAACTTTTTTTGTTTATATTTTCATTTGCTAGAATATCAGTTGAAAAAATATACTTTCCATCTATATATATGCTCATGCTTGTTAAAATCGTTCCTCTTGAAATAGGAGCTTTAAGTTTTATACTTTTATTCTCTTTTACAACAACATCTTTTAAAGAGTCTTTTCGTACCGGATATTTGGTATATTTTAAATTATCTAAATCTATTTTTATATTAGTTTTATATGATTTATCTATATGAACATTTTTTAAATATCTGTTAGATATTTTTTTATATTCTTCTTTTATGTAAGTACTTAAGTCTATAAGTTCATAATTTTCAAAAGCATATTTTATTAGTTTTTCTGAGTCAGTTGTTCTTATTTTTTTAGTATCACTTCCAAGGACTATTGTAATTATGTCTAAATCATTATTTTTTGAAACAGTGACAAGACATCTTCCTGCATTTCCAGTATATCCTGTTTTACCACCATATACACCAAGTTTTCCAAGTAGCTCATTTGTATTTGATATTTGTTTTGGATTGTTATTTATATATACAGTTGTTTTTTTAGTTCCGACTATATCTGTAAATTGTTTATTTTTTAGTGCATAGTCCATTATTAAAGATAATTCATATGCAGTAGTAAAGTGATTTTCATTATCTAATCCATGTGGGACTTCAAAATGAGTGTTTTTAAGTCCAAGTTCTAATGCTTTTTTATTCATCATAAAAGCGAAATCTTCTATGCTTCCTGCTGTATATTCTGCAAGAGCTACTGCAGCATCATTTCCAGAACAAAGCATAAGACCATAAAGAAGATCTTTTACTTTTATTTTATCATCTTTTTTTAGTCCTAATCGTGAACCACCAGTACCAGCAGCTTTTTTAGAAACAGTTACTATATCATTTAAATTAGTATTTTCAAGAACAATTATTGAAGTCATTATTTTTGTAGTAGAGGCCATTGCACATCTTTCATTTATATTTTTTGAGTACAAAACTACTTTTGAATTTCTTTCAAATACAATTGCTCTTCTAGAATAAATATTTAAATTGTTTTCATTTGTTGTATAAGTAGCATTTAATGAAGCATAGCAAGTATTTAGATTCGTAATTAATGAAAATATGGATATTAGAATTATCAAGTTTAAAGTGTAAATTATTTTTCTCATAATAGATTATATTATTAAAAAAATATAGTATGACAAAAATAGAAAACTTAAATTACGTTATAGAATATAATATTTAAAAGAATTTTTTAACTAAGAATTATAATAATTTAGAACAAAATAAAATTATTTTAATAAAAAAATTAAATAAAAAAGAACAAAATTTTCTAAATAAAAAAATGCTTAAAAATATTGAATTTTCGGCAAATTATTTATATAATATTGTCGAAATTTTAAGTGTAAAAATAAAAAAGGATGGTTAATATGGGAAAGAAGAAAATAAGTATTTTTATAATTACATTTGTGATTTTAGTAATGAATGCTCTTATCTGCTATGCAGCAGATGAAGTGAAAATTGAAGTAGAAAAAACTGAGTTACATCCAGGGGATGAATTTACAGTTTCTGTAGGCTTAAATAGCACGGAAACATCTTTATATGCTTATACTGCAAAGTTAAGTTATGATAAAGATGTTTTTGACGTTATAAAAGAAGACAATTTTGAAGAAAAAGAAAATTGGTCTGATATTAGTTATAACAGTCAAAACAATAAATTTGCCCTTATAAATAAAAGCGGAGAACTTACAAATCAGTTTTTAAATATAAAATTCAAAGTAAAACAAGATGCAAAACCAGGAAATACTAATATTACAGTAAACAGTGCAAGTGCTTCAAATGGAACTAATAAAATTTCTTTAATTGGAAGTACTAAAACAGTATCTGTAATAAAAGACGGATTAAAAGAAGGAGAATCTTTACCAGTAATTGAAGAAAGCAAAGAAGAAAAAGAAGAAGATATTTCAAAAGAAGTAAAAAAAGAATTTCCTTGGATAGGATTTATTCTAATTGTAGTTTGCATAGTATTAGCATTTATACTTACAAGAATAATACTATTTAGCGCAATGAATAAAAAGGGAAAAGCTGTTGTTTCTACAATATTAATTGCTCTAATTGTAATACTTCTTATAATTGCTTTTAAAAACATATTTAAAAAAGATACTGATGTAAATAAAGATGGTAAAGTTACATATGAGGATACAAATGAACTTGTAGAGTATATCCTAGACATTAGAAAACAAGGCAATAATGATTTAACCATTCTAGATGTTAATAAAGATGGAAAAGTAGATATAAATGATGTGGGAACTACTGTAAAAGATGCAAAAGATGAAGAATATAAAGTAGATATAGACAAATCATCAAAGACTAGTAGTTCAAAAAATAGTACTTCATCTAGTAGTTCAAACAAATCTAGTAATTCTAACAGTAAAAAACTTTCTAACAATAAAGAGAATAAAGATGATGTAAAATATAATTCAAAAGTATCTGATGTAGATGTAAACAACTATACTCCTAAAAAAGGAGCAAAGATTACATTAGATTTATTTATAAATGTAACACCTTATACAAAGGTAAAAGAAGTAAAAATAGCTGGAAAGTATTATAAAGTATCAAGAATAAATGCAATAGATAATCCAGTTAAAGTTGCAGCTTTAGAGACTATGAATATTGCTGCTGAAAATAATCATTATCAAGTAACTATAGTAGCTCCAAACAAAGCTGGTGTACAAGATATAGTAGTCACTGATGTTAAGTTAGATAATAATGTTGAAGTAAAAACAAATTATAAAGTAAAAATAGATGTATTAAAAGATAAACCTGAAGTTAAAGATTTTAAAATAAATGACAAGAAATCTGTTCCAGAAATTAGCTTTAATTTTGAAGATCCAGATGGAGCTTTAAAAAATGGTAAATTTGTAATTAAGGATGAAGATGGAAACATAGTATTTGAATCAAATAAAATAGAAAAAGGACAAAACACTTTTAAAGCAGAACTTGTAGATGGAAAGACGTATCATTATGATTTTGAAGTAGATTATGATTTAGATCATAATTACTTTAGCAAAGCTGAAGCAGACGATTTTCTAACTAGAGAAGACTTTATAGATGAACTATTTACAGGTTCAAATGGTAATTTAGAATTTACAGCAAAATATGGATTTACAAATAAAGACATGAAACTAAAATCAGAAGTATCAAGTGATGATGAACTAGTACTTTCATTTGAAAATGGTGAAGATTCATACTATGATGTAAAGTCTGTTGTAATAGATGGAGTAGAGTATGAAGTAGAGAAAAAAGATGGTAAATATGTTGTTAAAGTAGAAAATAAGGGAATAAAAGGTCAAAATAATTCTTTAACAGTAGATCAAGTAAAACTTCAAAATGGATATGTAGAAAATGTAAATAAAAAATTAAATTATTTTTATTTAAAAGATGCTCCAACAGTAAAGGACTTTAATGCATTTCTTGAAGAAAACATATTACACATAAGTATGGATACAGTGGATGAAGATGAGGCTATTACAAGAGTATTAATCAAAGTTAAAGATAAAAGTGGAAAAGTAATAAAAACAGAAACTTTAGAAAAAAATGAAAACGGAAACTATTCAAAAGATATAAACTTAGATGCATCTGGAACATATACATTAGAAGCTGAAATCTATTATGATGTAGGAAATGGTGAAAGTAAATTAACTCAAAAGTATAATAAAGAAATAAAAACTCCAATAATTGCAAAATTTGTAAAAGAAGAATGCAAAGTTAAAGAATATGTTAAGAGAAATGAATTAGTAGAAGTAACTTATAAAATATATGATAATACTGACGAAGATGTAAAATACATAATAGTAAACTCAGTAAAATTAGAAGCTGAAAAATTAGATAATGATACTTATAAGGTAAAATTTAATGTACCTAAAGAAAGAACAGAAAATGGAATATTTAATATAAAAGCTACTGCTATTTGTTACGAAGAAGAAGAGGTACAAGATACCATAGAACTTTCTTGTGAAATATTAAAATCAGAATTATCAATAGAAGACTTATTAGTAGATGATTCAGAATATAAAGAATCTAAAAATATAAAGTTACATTTTGAAGTAAAAGATGAAGAAGATACTTTTCTTTCAGGAACTATAGTAATAACAGATATTGATACTGGTTCAAAAAGAGAAATTAACATTACAGAAGATGAAGATGGAAATGTTGTACAAACATATGAGATTGGTGGACTAGAAAAATTTACTACTTATGCTATTTCAATAAATGCTAAATATGATTTAGATAATGATAGAGAAAATGGAAAAAATGAAAATTCTAAAACTTTTATAAACCATGAATTTATAATAGAAGGCGAATATGATTTAAAAATATCTGATTTAAATTATGAAATAACAGATGATGGAAAATTAAAAATAACTTTTACAAGTAGTAATGATTCTAAACATAGTATAGAAGAAGTTGAAGTTGGATTTAATGGTACAAAACATGAATATAAAGTAAATAAAAACGAAAATACATATATAGTAGAAATACCACTTGAAGAATTTGGAAAAGAAAGAACTGTAGTTACTCTAGAAGAAATTATCTTAGATAATTTAAAACCATTCAATAGAGAAAATAATAATGAGTTATTTGAAAACTTAAAATCAATTGTAATATTTAAAAATAAACCAACAGCTGAAATAAATGAGGTTACAGTAAATGAAGAACAATCAGAAATCAAAGTAAAAGGCATTTCTATTACAGATGATGATAACACAATTTCTAAGAAATATGCTGTATTAAAATTAAATGGTGAAGTAGTAGATAAAATAGAATTAACAGATAGTACAGAAGTTACTTTCACATCAAAAGAAAACGAAATATTTAAAGCAGGAAAATATGAGGTAGAGATACTTGCAAGCTACGATACAGTAGATGGAAAAATTCATAATGAAGAAAAAATTTCAGAAGAGAAAAAAGAAGTAGAAGTAAATATAGTAGCTAGCATAACTTCAGCATCTGAAAAGATTTATGCAGAAAAAGGTTCATCAGTAGAGATAAGCTTTAATATAAAATCTAACACAGATAAAGAAATAACAGATATTAAGCTAAATACAGATAAGGTTAATTTTAGAAAAGGTGAAAATGGAAATTACATAGTTTCAGTAATAGCTAAAGAGCAATCAGGATTAAATAGTTATAAAGTAACAGAAGTAAGATATGATACTACTGTTAAAATTGAAAATAGTAAAGAAGCTTTAGTTTATGTACTAAAAGATGTACCAACTATTAGTGATACAAAATTTGATGATATAAATGATCCACATTCTTATACATTTACATTTAATGATACAGAAAATACTTTAATTGGTGAAGCATATGTAAATATTAATTATAAAAATGGTGCTTCTTCAAATAAAGAGACAATACAAGTAAATAAATCAAATAAAATAGATTTACCTAATCTTACTGATAATAATCCAGCAACACTTTCATTTGAAGGAACTTATGACAGAGATGATGATACTTCAAATGGAGTAAATCAGTATGAAATATCTAAATTATTTGAAGATATTGAATTAAAAGTAATTAAATATGAAATATCAATAAATAATATTGAAGTAAAAGAAGTAAATCAAGAAGAAAATACAGTTACAATTACATTTGAAGCTGAAAATGATACTGAATATGATATTTCTGAAGTAAAATATGGAGATAATTTCTATAACGTAACTAAAAATGGAGATAAATATGAAGTAACAATTCCATATTATAGAGTAGATGAAAATAAAGTAGAACTTAGTATAGAAAAAGTAAAAGTTTCAAATGGCAAAGTTGTAGATTTATTAAAACCGGTTAAGTTTACAATTTTGAAGAAAGTTCCTAGTGCTAAATTTAAAAGTGCAGTAAAAGAGAATGAAAACATAAAAGCTACTTTTGAAATTACAGATGAAGATGAGACAATTCCAGTAGGTGGTATTGTAAAAGCTGAATTAAGAAATGAAAATGGAAATGTAGTAGATTATAAATTTATAACTAAAAATGAAAAAGAAGTTACTTTTGAAAATGTAAAAGCTGGAAATTATAATATTAATTTAATTGCAGATTATGATGTAATAGATGGAGAAGAACATAAAGATGTAGTTTTAGCAACATCTGAAAAAGTAGTAGTACCAATTATTGCTAAAATAGAAAAGAGCCAGTTTAAGAAATATCCAAATAAAAATGAAAATATGACAGTAACATATACAATAAAAACTAATACAGATAAAGAAATAACAGATTTATATGTAAATAACGTAAAAGAAGAGGCTATAGAATTAGATGATGATATTTATTCTATTCAATATACAGCACCATCTGTAAATGGAAAAGCTGAAATCAGAGCAAATAAAGTATACTTTGATGAAGAAGAAGTAAATATAGATGAAAAAAATGATGAAATAGATGTATTAAGAGCAAGACCATATTACTTAAATGAAAAAGAAGACGACTTTGAGATAATAGAAAATTATGATGATAAAACAGTTACAGTTAAATTTACAGTAAAAGATCCAGATGGAGCAACATTAGTTGGAAAAGAAAATGATGGATATGTAACTTTTGGATATGGAAAATTCAAAGATAAAAACGATAATGGAAAACCAACATATAAAATAGGAGAGAAATCTGAGATAACATTTACTAATGTCGAAGAAGGAGTATATATGCTACACATTTACGCACCTTCATTTGACTTAGACTCAGATAAAACAGATAAATTTAATCATTATGAAAATGCAGAAGATGGAGGAAGAACGATTATAAGATGTGTTGCATTCTTAAAGAAACCATCTGAAGTAAATCTTCATAATATATTTGTTAAAACTGATAACAAAGAGAAAACTAGGTATTTAAATAAAAATGAGAAGTTTAAAATAACTTTTGAAGCAGATACAATACTTGCAAATGCAGATGTTACAACTTCTGAGTGTTATCCAGAATATATACGCATAAAAGATGAAAATAAGACTGAAGAAGAGAGAACATATAAAGTAGCAAAGAGCGGAAATAAATATGTAACAGAAGAATCTTTTGAAGGATATGCAGAAAAAGGAATAAAAGAAATAGAAATCGAAAGTGTTATATTAAATAACAAAGAAGTCATTCCAATGAAGAATGAAATACTAAAAATAGATGTATTAAAAGAAATACCAGAAATTTTAGATTTCAAAGTAGATACAGAATCAGAAGTTCCTAAAGCAACATTTAATTTAAATGATAAAGATAGTGCTGTTGTGGGTGGAAAAATAATCGTAAAAGATAAAGACAAAGGAAAAATCATAAAAGAAATAGAATTAACTGAAGCTGATGGAAAAATTGTGGATGAATACGATTTAGACTTAGATTTATTTGAACAATATGAACTAACACTTCAAATAAAATATGATTTAGACTCAAATACTATAGCAGGAAATGAAAATGATGGAACATTAGAAAAAGTTATAGATAATGTTGAAATTACAAGACCATATAATCTACAGATTAAAGATTTAAAATTAAAAGAAGTAGATGAAATAAATGGAAAAATTATTTTAGAGTTTATAAGTACAAATGCTTCTAAACATCATATATCTAGTGTTAAATTAGAAGACAGCGATGAGTCTTTTGATGTAGTTTATGATGAAGAAAGTAATAAATATACACTAGAATTACTATATACTGGCGGAGAAAGAGAAATTGTTACTATAAAAGAAGTTACTTTAGATAATGAAAGACAAGATATTGTTACTTTAGAAGAAAAAGCAAGTATAGTAATATTTAAAGATGCACCTAAAGCACAAAGTGTAACAGCTACATATGCAAGTCAAGAAAAATCAATAAATGTAGGATTTACTATTAAGGATAATGACAATACAGTATCAAAAGCTTATGCTAAATTAATTAGTCCAAATGGAGAAGAGACAGTAAATGAAGTTACTCTAAAAGGAAAAGTGGGAGAAACTAAATTTGACAATATAGAAAAAGCAGGAACTTATAAAGTAGAAATATTAGCAGATTTTGATAGAGCAGATGGAAAAGAACATATAAAAGAAGAATTAGAAAAAGAAAATAATATATCAGATGAAGTAGTAGTTGATATTAAAGTAAATTCAATTACAACTAAGAAACTTTCAAATAAGTTCCCAGAAAAAGATGAAATCTTAGAAATAACTTATGATATAGAAGATAATACTGATGAAAAAATAACAGCAATAGAATATGAATCATCTCATATAACAAATACTGTTGAAGAAATTGATGGAAATTATAAAGCAGTACTTGGAAAAGAGTTTACTTCTAGCTCAGGTGTAAGAACACTTGAAGTTAAGAGAATACACTATGGAGAAAAAATAGTAGATGTAACTCATAACGGAGATAAGATAGACATATTAAAGAGTAAAATTAAATTTAATGAAGAAACATTTAAATCTGTAGAAGATTTAGCAAAATCTAATATTGCATTTTCATTTGAAATAATAAATCCAGATAATGCAACTTTAAATGGAACAGCTACAGTAGGAGAAAATGTTCAAGAATTTTCAAATGATAAAAATACATTATTGTTTAATGTAGAGAAAAATAAACAGTTAGAATTAATTATAAATATAAAATATGATAGAGATACAAATCAATTAGAAGAAGATAAAGAGAATCATATTGAAACTTTAACTGTGAAAAAAGAATTTTCTCTAATAGAAGATGTAAAATTTGACTTAGATAATATATTTACAAGCAAATTTGATCCAGCAACAGGAATTGAAACAAAGACACAATACTTTAATAAAGGTGAAGGATTTAGAGTAGGATTTAAACCAATTACAAATCTTGAACTTAAAGTAACTCATGCAACAATTAATGGAACAAAATATGAGGTGACAGAAAGAGAAAATGAAGAAGAGTTAGGAAATCTTGATGGATATTATGTACAAGTAAATGCACCAGATAATGAAAAAGGTGTTAAAGAATTAGCAATAGAGTCAGTTACTTTATCAGATGGAAGAGATATAACTTTTGAAAATAAAAAAATACAATATGAAATATTAAAGGATAAACCTAAGATAAACTCATTTAACATAAGCAATGATGGAACTAAAGCTACTATAACACTTGACGTATCTGATCCAGATGAAGCTTTAACTGATAAAGCAAGAGTTATAATTACTGATGAAACTGAAGACGAAGAAAATAAAGTAAAGTTTAATCAAAAATTTACTAGTGGATTAAATACATTTGAATTTACAGCAAATCTTAATAAAGAATATTTAGTTAAAGTTATAAATGGTTATGACTTAGATTCAAATAAATTAAATAAAGATGATGAAAACTTAAATGAGCATGAAGATGAATATACAAAGCAATCTTTAATGATTGGAGATAGAGCAAAATTTGCTGCAGTTCATGTGTCTATTCCAAGCATTGTAACAGATAAAGATGAAAATGTAGTTTTAACTTTTGAAAATGCTTACCAATCAATTTATGATGTAGAAGAAGCTACTATAAATGGAAAACCATATACTGTAGAAAAAGAGAATAATGTATATAAAGTAGTACTAAAAAAGAATGAACAAAAAGGTGATCATATAATAAAATTTGAGTCAGTAAAACTTTCAAATGATTTTACATTTGACGTAAATAGAAACTTAAAATACTTATATGAAAACGAAAAACCAGTAGCTGAAAACATTAAAATAGAAGAACATCGTACAGAAAATAAAGTAAAAGTTACTTTTGAACTAAAAGATAAAGATAATGCAACTCAAAAATTATATGCAAGATTATTAAATAGTACAGATACTACATTAGAAGAAGTTCCAATAGAGAATAATGCTACAGAAGCAGAATTTTCACTTCCAAAGGCATACAAATATAGTGTTGATATAGTAGTAGATTATGATAAAGGTAATGGAACATCATATAAAAATATTGTAATTGGTAATAATGTTCATGAAGTAGGACCAGTTGTTACAATAGAAAGCTGCAATCCAGAATCTAAATTCGTTCAAAAAAACGGAGAGGTTAATCTAGTATATAAAATTAATACTAATATTGATGAAGATGTAAGATTATTTAGAATAAATGGATCTACATATGATGTAGACAGAATAGATGATAATACATATAAAGTACTATATGACAAGATAGGAGATCAAGGTGGAACATTAGACTTAGAAGTACAACAAATTAAATTTACAAAAACAATGTATGAATTAAAACCAGTTTATAAATCTTCAGTTGAAGTATTAAAGAATAAACCAGAAGTATCATATTTAGAGGCAGAGAAAAATGAAAATGAGAAAATAGACATTTCTTTAAAAATGATAGATGATGATAGTTCTATTACAGATAAAAATGTTGATATAAAAATATTAGATTCTAATAATAGCGAAGTATATAAAGAAGATAAAATAAACTTAGATGAAAATGGCATTTATAATAAAACAATAGAGAATCTGCAATTTGATACAGAATATAAAGTAGAAGTTTTTGCAGATTATGATTTAGATGGTTCTGTTTCAGGAAACAATAATGAACATACAGATATGAAATTATCTGAAAAATCATTTAATGTTACAAATAATGTAAATTATAATTTTAAATTTGATAATTTCTCTCCAGAATATGAATGGATTGGAGCAATTGCTTATCCTGGTTCACCATTAAGTTTGAAATTTACAAGTACAAATGATTCTGAGTATAAAGTACAATCAATAGTATTAAATGGAGAAGGATATAATGTTAAACTTAATAATGAAAAGACAGGAGAATATTTAATTACAGACTTTATTCCAAAAGATAAATATGGCATTCATACTGTAAAGGCAGAAAAAGTAATATTAAGTAATGGCAAATCTTTTGATATAAGTGAAAATAATGAAAGTGTTGAGTATGAAGTAATTGGTGATTATGCAAAAGCTATTGTTCTATCAATGGAAGAAGATACTGAAAGAGGAAAATTACATATCACTTTTAAAATCAAAGATGATTACGATGCAATTAAAGAAGGAAAAAAGGTAAAAATATCAATATATAGCAGTGATGCTAAAGAACCATATGATTCAGTAGAGGTTAATGAAGATGATACAGAAGTAGACCTTAATACACCACTTACTGCTAAATATATTATAAAATTTACTGCAGATTCTGAAATTTCAAAACTTATGCCAATACTTAATGAAGAAAATAAGTTATTGACTACACAAGAACTGGAAGCAAGTCAGAGTACAGTAATCACAGAAGTTACACCAGATACATATTATCCAGCAAAAGGCTCAATATTTGGAGTAAATTATAAAATACTAACATTAAGTGATAAAAAAGTAATTGCTTTAACAATAAATGGCGAAAGATGTGCTGCTGATGATAATGGAAATAATATTTACAAATCATATGTTGCAGCAAATAATGAAGCAGGATTAATGAAATTTGAAACATCTACAGTAGAATTTGAAGATGGTTCAACAGATGAGTTTAAAGCATCAGGTGAAGTAGAAGTAATAAAAGAAGTTCCAACAATAACAGATTTTGAAAGAGTAGATAATATAGAAGGAAAATCTACAAAGCTTACATTTAATGTAGAGGATACTGATAATCTAATAAGAGATGGCGGTAAATTCCAAGGAAGCATTAATGGTAAAAAAATAGACTTAAAAGTTGGTCAAAATACAATGGAATTTAATGACTTAATTCCTAACACAAATATTGCATTTAACATTACAGGTACTTATGACTTAGATACAGATATGTTTAATAATAAAGTAGACAAAGATCAAAATAACTATGTAAATAATAATATATTTACAGTACAATTCTTATTTAGTGATAATAATGGCTTATATAAAGTTACAGGACTAGAAGCTCAAAAGGATAATAAGAAGAATACATATTTTGAAAAAGATGATGAAGTAAGACTAAAATTCAACTTTATGTGGGTAGACGATACTTATGTAGAAAAAGCTAAAGTTAATGGAAAAACATATGATGTATATAAAAACGAAGATGATTATATTGTAGTATTAGATAAATTTACAGAAACAGGGAAACATGATTTAAAATTAGAAAGTATAAAACTAAGTAATGGTAAAGAAATTCCGCTTGAGAACTATGTTGTAAGTATTGAGACTTTAAAAGATAAACCAACAATGAGTAAACTTACATATGACGATACAGAAAATGAAGTTTCTCTAAATATTACAATATCAGATGAAGATAAAGCTATAAAAACAAACGAAAAACTTAATATTGAAGTATTAAATGAAAAAAATAAGAATGTTTATACTGGAGATTTAGAAGTAGGAGAAAATACAGTTAAATTTAGTAAAGATGAAAGCGATAGATATTCTATTAAAATTAAAGCTTCTTATGATAGAGATTCAAATGAAATAGAGCAGAATAAAAATGAAGTAGAAGATGATGTAATTGTTTCTGAAAATATTAATATAAATGAACGTAAATATGAATTAAAAGATATTAAAGATATTACAGTATATGAATTTAAAGAAGACGGAAGTGTTGGTAAAGCAGATACTATAAAAATAAGCAAAATAGACAGTAACATAGAAAATTATTTAGTAAAAGTTGATATGGAATCATTACCAACATATTATGGAAAAATAGAAGATTATAAACAGGACAATGGTAAATTAGTGCTTATATTAAATGGTGAAAATATAATTACTTATAATGGAGAAAGTGCTAATGAAAAATGCGAAGTAGTTTATGGATCAGTAGATGGAGATACTGCTACAAAAGAAAATCAATATTCTGCAAATAATAACAATGTAAAAGATAATATTTATATTCCAGACTATGATAGAATTAAAACTTTAGGTGAATTTACTGAAGAAAAACTTACACTATATCATAACTTAAATAAATTAATGCCATTCTTTGATGCTAAGTATTTAGTAAGAGATGGTGAGAAATTTGATAAGAATCATAAGCTAAATCAAAAAACTATAAAAGATGTAATTGCTGTAGATAAAAATGGAAATGCACAAATTGTAGTTACAACTGACAACTATAAAGATATAACAAGCATAAAAGTAATATTTAGCGATGATGAACTTGAAAATTATGATGTTAAGTTTAATGAATTCCATAATGGAATTACTTCATATATTATTCCTGAATTAGGAATTGAATATAACTACAACAATTATGTTATGAAAGCAGATGCAAGAGTTATAAAGACATTAAAAGATTCAATTAGTAAATTTAATTATGTAACTGACTTAGATGTATTAACAAAAGACAGCGATAGCAGAATTTATAGAGAATATTATGACGATACAGTATCAAAGACTGAGTTAGATGACTTTATTACAAAAGTGCTTATCAGCCAAAACATAAATGTAGTTACAGAAAATGATGTATACAATGAATTAATTAAAGATAAATTACCAAAAGAAACTACCTTAATGAGATGGATATATGCATATAATTACATACATCGTTGGTATTCATTTGATATAGATGGTTTAAAAATGAGCGATGTATTGATGTTTAAAGGAAACTTGTTAAATAAACCATCAACTATTGATGATATATCAAATGATGTTATAAGTGGTAATATAGCAACAGATAAAACAGGAGATTTTTATAAAGATAAAATAGCAAAATATACTGGTCAAAATACAGTATTTGCATTTATAAAATACTATGTATCAAAATATACTAAAGATAAGAATATAGACACATGGTATAGAGATAATGTTCCAGGTGTTGTAGTTGAAGCAGAATGTACAAATAAAAAAGTAGAATACTCTTTATGGCATAACTTAAGTATAAATGAAGGAAAATATAGTAAATATATACTTGTACTTTTAACACTTCCAGATGATGCTGCATACATAATATCAAATCCAACATCTATATTATTTGGATCTCAAAGAACTTACGTACAAAATCCTAAAGATCCAGTACAAAGAGCAAAATTACAAGCATTAGCAGAAGGATTTGGAGTAAATGTATCAAAATTCTTCTCAACAATATCTACATTTGCATCTATTGACAGTATGAATAAGATGAGTACAGTACATATGGATACATTATTCACTTATGTAGATGATGGTACAAATTCAAGAAAAGTGCAAAAAGCTTTAACAACACAAGAACCATTCCATAAGAACTTCTGTGAAGTATTAAATGACTGGACAATATTAAAAGGAGCTGGAGCATATTCTGGAGGCGGAAGTGTATACTTTGTTTATGAAGATGCATTACGTGCATATTCAGTATGGACTCACGAAAATGCTCACTTAGGAGCTTTCCAAGGATTGCTATGGGGTATAACAAGAGGCGGAATACTAAATGAAGATATGCCAGATGGTAATATAACTCAAGGCTCAGGAGATGGCGGAATTAACTTTAACTTAACTTATGATTATGACAAAAATGCCTTAGTAACTACAAACTTAACAACAGAAAGAATAGACACTCCTGATAAAATGAAAGATTTTTATAGTAAATTAGTTGATACAAATGATTTCTTAGATTATGTTGAAGCAAAAGCTTTCTTAAAATTAAGTGCTGATGAACAATCTAAGCTATGCTTACAAGTATCTTATCCAAATGGATCTGATGCTACAGGTGGAAGCACAACAAAAGTAGAAAAGATAAGTAAAGAAGCAATAGAAAACATGCATTTAAATGATGTACATGATTTATGGACTAATAAATTACTTATGATGCCTGGCGTATCATCAAGAAGCTTCTCACCAAGCTTATATGGTGGAGATTCAATTTATACAAGACACTGGTATCAACCACATAATGATACAGGAAGACCTGATTCATATAGCTTAAAATGGTTAGCGTTTGAATTAATTGCAACAGGTGGATATGATAAAGGATATAGATATTGGTACGGTAGTAACGGTGGAACAATTAAAAATGACTTAGAAGCATTAAGAGCTATTACTAATGACAAAGACATTACATTTGAAAAGTATAAACAAGATAGATACGCAAAAATGGAAGCTAACTGGAAGAATATGAAATTCTTTGATGCAGATAAAGTAGTGGATGAATATGTAGAAGCACTTAAAAAAGATGCTACTGAAAATAATAATAGCCTTACAAACAGTACTGCTGTTAAGAGAAAATACTATTATATGATAAAACAAGGAACAGACGATTTTAACAAAGAAGTATTTAACTATGCTCCTGAAAAAATAGAATTAGAACAAAATGTTTCTAAAGCAGAAGAATTTATAAACTTATGTAGATTAAAACCAAATAGTACAATATACTTAGAAAGCGATATAGACTTATCTGAATATTCTACAGGAAGTGCAATAGTAACAAATTCATTTACAGGTACTATAGAAGGTAGAAACCATAAAATAACAGGACTAAAAGTACCATTATTTGCTTCACTTTCAGGTGCTACAGTAAAAAATCTGGAAATAGAAAATCCAACAGTAATTGTAAAAGCTTCAGAAGTTGGTTCACTTGCTAAGACAATTACAGGAACTACTTTAAATGATATCGTTGTTAGAAATGCTCTAATGAGTTCTAAAAATAATAGACATATTGGTTCATTAGTAGGATCAGCATATAAATCAGAAATTAAAGATTGTCATGCTGAGAATGTCAATGTATTTGGTGCTAATAGAAGTGGAACTTTAATCGGATATATAGAAAATACTACAGTAGAAGAATGTAGTGGAAATGGTGTTGTAACAGTTACAGGAAATGCTTCAGGAGTATTCATTGGTCAGGCAAATTATTCTACTATTAAAAATTGCTATGCAATAGGAAGTATAAGTGCTGCAACTAAAGTAGACTATATTGGAGGACTTTCTGGATGGATAGAAAATTCTACAATTCATAATAATATTGTAAAAGCATCTATTTATACAGGTAACGGAAACGCAGGAGTATTTAGTGGAACAATTAGAGATAAATTTGATGTACAAAATAACGTCGCTATAGCAAATGGATTTTCAGATAGTGTGATTGGATTATTTGATAATAATGCGAGTGCTGGATCTATAAATGGTAGCGAAACATTTAAGAATAACTATGAAATAGCAAATGGACATAATGGAAAAACAAGTAGTTCAAGAGGAATACATGATAATAAAGTTAAAGCTATGGAGATAACTGGTTTAACTAAAGAATTTATAAAAGAGACATTAGGATGGGATGAAGAAATATGGAATTTAGATACTTTAGTTTCAGGTGAACTTCCAACTTTAAAGAATCATGATCCAAATTATGTAGAACCAGAAAATATAATGCATTATAGTTTGATGAGTATTCCAGAACTAAATTACGAAGAGCCTTATGAAGATAATAGTAATGAATCAAACATAGAAAATGAAGTAGTAAGTACTACTGATAATACAGATAATGCTAATAGTACTAATAATGAAAACGTTACAGACGAAAATGTAGTAAATAATACTGAAAATAAGCAAACAAATTCAGTTACAAATGAATCAGAAAAAGAAGAGAAAAAAGAACAAAATGAGACTCAAAATGAACTTACAAATAATATTACAACAAAGCAAAATGAAATTGAAGAAAACTTACCAGAAGAAAATATAGAGACAACGGAATAAAAGAATAAAGAAAAAGATGATGCTTTACAAAAATAAAAAGTATCATCTTTTTTTGTGCTTCTTTAAAATATAAAAAAGACAATGTAAAAATCACTATTACATTGCCTTTTATAAGTTAAATTGGTTTACTACATTCATATAAGTGTTCTGGTGCTAAATCTACTTCATCATTCCATGCGACACTACCACATTCTACTTTAGCTTGTAAAAATAAAGATAAATTTTTTAGTGGAGCAAATATTGGCTTTTCTAGTAGAGGTTTAGCATCATAAACCTTTTTCTCTCCAGTAATAAATGTAAGTGTTAAAGTATAATCTTTGTTTGCTACTACTGAAGTTACGACCCATTCAGGTGAATCTTTTTTAGAATTAATCTTATCCATAGATATTACTCCTTTAAAAAGAAAGTTATGAAATTATAGTAGCATAAAAATATTAAAAAAATCTAGGTTTTAGCTTAAAAATTGTAGATAATGGAAAATAATTCTAAGAAAACTATAAAATTTAAGTAAGATTTTTTTTGTACTTCGGAATTATATTTTTTTGAAGTTTTATAATAAATATTGAAAGAAAAATTTTTTATATGTAAAATTGTAATTGATGATATTAAAAAGTAAAACAAAAAATATGAAAATGTAACAAACACTATAATCCGTAGCACTCTAAAGCACTTGCACCAAATGGGCTAAAAATGGCGATTTTTTAGTTTGACTTTAATTCCGTAGGCTATACAATATAAAGTATAAAGGTATAATTGGCGTGTATTGTAAATGAAGGAGAAGGAGAAACGATGTCTAAATTAAGAGATAAAATAATTGTTTTATTATTAGTTATAACATTAATAGTCTTACAATTTTCGACTATTGCGTCTGCTGTTAATTCTGATGTTCAGACAGCGTGGAACTCAGAGACAGGACAAACAGCAACCTTCGGTATTACATTTAAACAGCCAGATAACAACTACTATAAAATAACATATAGTGAAGGTGGTAGTGAAAGTAAGTCAAGAGCTGTTTATAGAACTTATTACAGTACAGACAATGGAAATACAAAAGATTATAGTCAAAATATTTTTTGTTTAGATATAGATGGAAAGTTTCCAAAAGAATCAAGTACAGATAATATAGTAAATGATGAGAATTCTACAGTAGAGTATAAGAGCAAAGAAGAGGTTACATCAAATACTCAGACTATAAATCTAACAAACAGTCAAAATTTAGATAATACTAAAATAAAAAAGATTTTAGCAATATTAAATAAAGGATATGATTATAATACTTTTAAAAATGAAAGTAATTCAGAGTTTGCTGCGTGGCTTGATACTTTAATAGATAAATATGATCCTTCAGATGATAAACCATCAGGAAACGAATTAATAGAAGATAAAGTAATAACAAAAGAAAAAGTATTTATATTAGAACAAGTAGCAATATGGGAGATTACAAATAATTTTACTGTTGGAAATAACTTATTTGTAATGTCAACAAATCCCAATGGATTAAATGATAATAAATGGAATGCTGAACCAAAAGAAAACCAAAGATTAATGGAAAAAGTAGTTTTAGATTATTTCAGAGAAATAGGAAATAATGCTGAACAAAATGGAGTACAAAATGTAAAAGCTACTTTTGATAAAGGTTCAAATCAAGAAAAAACTACAACATATACAAATGATGGATATGTGTATGTTGGACCATTTAAAATAAATAATTCAACAAGTATTACAGAAGTAGAAGTTTATGGAGTAAAAAATGCGACAGAGACAGAAGGACAACCTACTGAGACTAAAATAGATAATAATAGTGTAGAGTTTTATAAAGACACAGAAGGAAAACAAAAAATAACAAATATACAAAATGTAGGAACTACAAATTTTTATATAAAAGTACCAGAAGCACAGACTACAAATAATGATAGTATAAAAATAAAAATAAAATCAAAAATTAAGAAAATGACTTTATGGACTAATGAAGAAGATGGAAGTGGCGTACTTAATCATCAACCACTTATAAGTGTTACTACAGAAGATTCAATAGATGAAGATACAGCAAATTTAGATAAAACTAAATATGATGTAGCACTTAGAAAATATATAACAAAAATAAACGGAGTAGCAATTGCAGATAGTAAAGATTCTGAAAATTCAAGAGAACCAACAGTTACAAAATCACAATCTACAGATAAGTTTAATAAAGAAGATTATCAATATAAACACAAAAAAGACCCATATAAAGTACATATTGGAGATAAAGTAACTTATACAATTCAACTTTATAATGAATGTAACCATAAGGTTATAATAAAAGGAATAAAAGATTATCTTCCAACAGGTCTTGACCTTTATAAAGAAAGTAACGACTCAGAAAATGCTTGGACACAAGGAACTGATAATACAAATGGAAAAAAATTCGCAGTACTTACAAAAGATATTACAATAGATGCAACAACTACTGAAAAGCAAGAAATACAAAGTCAAAAAGTTGAGATAACATGCGTAGTAACGGATGACGTAAAAGCATCAGACATATTAACAAATGTTGCAGAAATTGTAAGTGTAACAGATGAAAAAGGTACTATACTTACAAAAGAAAATCATAGAGAAGATGATTCAACCGGAGATAATCTATCTGATACTAATAGAAGCTGTCCTTCTGATTATAAAGGAAATTCTGGTGAAGAAAATTTAGCACAAAAAGATCATTATTACTATGGCGAAGAAGATGATGATGATTTTGAAAAATTATTAGTTGAAATAGAAGGTAAATATGGCATAACATTGCTTAAGACTGATAGAAATGGAAATACAATAAAATCAAGCGAAGCAACATTTAAAATTACAAAGAAGAAAATAGAACAAAATACATCTAAAGAACAAGAGAAAGTAAATGAAGCTCAAACTCAAAATAGCACAGAAGAATCTGAAACAGAAGAAAAATCAAAAAGTGGAAGTGTAAAAGTAGATGCAACTTATGGAGATGTAGTTGAAAATCCAGATGGTACTGTAACAGAAACAAAGAATACTGTATCTCGGTAAATTAACAGTTGCAGAAAATGTTGATATAACAGATGAGAAACTAGTAGATGAATATACAATAGAAGAAACAAAAGCACCAGAAGGATATAATATACTTTCTAAAAAGTTTAAGATAAAAGTTACAAAAACAGTTAAAGATGGCAAAAAGCAAATTTCAAAAGTAGAAATTTTTGAAATAGATGAGAATGGAAATGAAAATTCTATAGGAAGTGCAGAGCCTGGAAATAAAATAGATGTTGATTATTTAAGCGCTGATGTATCTGATATTCTAATTCAAATAAAAGTAAAAAATGATCCAGAGATACCAGATGAACCAATAGATTTAGCACTTAGAAAATATATAAGAACAATAAACGGAAAAGATCAACAAAGAGATCCAAACTCACCACCAAACAATATAAATACAGATGATTTAGATAATAAACAAGCAACAACTGCAGATTATAATCATCCCAAAAATGCAATTGATGTAAGTGTTGGAGATGTAATTATATATACAGTTAAGGTATATAATGAAGGAGAGACAGATGCATATGCAAATGAGATTACAGATTATATACCAGAAGGACTTGGATATTTAGTAGGACATAATACAAATGTTGAAAATGGATGGGTTCCAGAAGAGAATTTAGGAACTAGAACAGTAAAATATACATCTTTACCACAAAGCTTATTAAATAAAATAGGAAATCATTTATCTGCATCTGATTTCCAAGGAACTGATGGACAGGTAGAGACAAGTTTAGATAATATAAATATTATTCTTGGTAAATTAAAAGTAAAAACATCAAAATTAAAAAATGATAAAATACCACCTTATAATAGCACTGCTCCTTTACAAGCAGATAGACTACAATACAAAACAGTACAAGTAGCTTGTATAGTATTAAATCCAGAGACTTATACAAATGCAGGATTAAATCCTACTTTCTCTGAAGGAACAATACTAAAAAATATAGCAGCTATTACTAAAGAGGCTGATAAAGATAATAGAGAGATTACATCAGATAGAGATTCACAACCAAATGAAGTAGATCCAGATTCTTATCCAGAAAACGGAAATATTCAAGATGATGATGATTATGATAATGTATTATTTAGAGATGGTTCTTTTGACTTAGCTCTAAAGAAATATATTACTACAGTTAAGACACCAAAGGGAGACGGAACTTATGAAGAAAAAGATTATTCTTCAAGATTTAGAAATGCAAGTGGTGATTCTTTAACAAATAGTGAAGATGCAACTTATGATTTAGATAAAAATACTGTTAAAGTTAAGACAGGAGACACTGTAGTTTATACTATAAGAGTATTTAATGAAGGTGATATAGCAGGATTTGCAAATGAAATTGCTGATAACCTTCCAGAAGGATTAGAATTTATTACATATTCTAAAGATAATGATGGAAATTTCGTAAGTGGAAGTAAGATAAATTATGATTATGGTTGGGAACTAATTACAGATTCTTCAGGAGAACATTGGAAAAATGGAGTTCGCACATCATATTTATCAGATAAACAAATAAATCCTTATGATAAAACATCAGGAAAGTTAGATAGTCAGTTCGTTCAAATAGAACTTAGAGTAGTTGGAACTGAGCCTAAGGAGATAAAAAACATTGCAGAGATAACAAGTGACAGTGGAAATGATAGAGACTCAGATCCAGGAAATGAAGATGAAAAAGAAGATGATGAAGATTACGATGTAGTAATTCCAGGTCAATTTGATTTAGCTCTTCAAAAATTTATAAGTAGTGTTGATGGAAAAGAGACTAGTGGAAGAGAACCGGTATTATCAATCTCAGATGGAAAGATAAAATATTCTCATCCACAAGATGCAATTATAGTAGTAAATGGAAATAAAGTAACATATACGATAAGAATTTACAATGAAGGAAATACAGCAGGATTTCCAAGTATGGTAAAAGATGATCTTCCAAATGGAATAACATTCTTAAAAGATAGTGAGACAAATAAAACATATGGATGGAAGATGTATAAGGCATCAGAAAATGGAGAAGTAACAATAGGCGGAAAGAAGTATACAGAAGTACAAGAACTTTCAGAAGCAGAGATAATCGCAACAGATTATTATTCATATGAAAAAGCAACAGCAAGAGGAGAAAAAGCAATACAACCATTTGATGCAAGTAAAGGAATAGATGGTACAAATCCAGATTATAGAGACTTAAAAGTAGAGTTTGAAGTAACAGCAAAGAATGTAGCAGCAGAAAATAGAATAATAACAAACACAGCAGAAATAGCAGATGATCAAGATGAAAACGGAAATCCAGTAGAAGATGTAGACTCAGAGCCAAACAATGATAAAGATGGTGAAGATGATATAGATAAAGAAAGACTACAACTAAAATACTTTGACTTATCACTTTTAAAATATGTAAGTGAAGTAGAAGTAACAGAAGACGGAAAGAAAAAGACAATAAAGACAGATTATGACGGAACAGAGAATCCAGAACCAATAGTAAAAGTAGAAATAGACAAGAAGAAATTAAATAAGACAGAAGTAAAATATACATTTACGATAAAGATAACAAACGAAGGAGAGATAGAAGGATACGCAACAGAGATAACAGATTATATACCATCAGGCTTAGAATTTAAGTCAGCAGACAATAAAGAATATAAATGGAAGCTAAAAGATGGAAGTAAAGATGTAGTAACAACAGATTATCTAAAAGATACATTATTAAAACCAGGAGAAAGTGCAGTAATAAAAATAGTCTTAAGATGGAAAAAATCAAGTTCTAACTTAGGTCAAAAGATAAATACAGCAGAGATAAGTGAAGATAAGAATGAATACAATGTACCAGATATAGATTCTACTCCAGACAATAAGAGAGATGGAGAAGATGATATAGATGATGCACCAGTAATTCTATCAATCAAGACTGGTGGTACACAAGTTTATATAATACTAACATTAATAATAGTTTCAATACTTTCAGTTGGAGGATTTATAATATATAGATATGTATATAGACCTCAAGAAGATATACTACTTGTAAATAACAATTATACTCATAGAAGAAAATAATTTATAAACAAAATAAGGAAAAAGTGTGGATAACATCCATGCTTTTTCTTTATTTTTTGCAAATAAAATCATAAAAATTTAATTAGAAATATAGCAGAAAATTTAAACGCAAAAAATCGCTTAAAATGTAATGAAAATAATAAAAAATTGTAATTTACATTGATTTTTTTAGTGTTAAAATATATGTATACAATAGTATAACTGGGTGAAAAAACAAAAGTTTTAGATAAACAAAGGAGAAAAAAGATGTCTAAATTAAGAGATAAAATATTAGTCTTATTTATAATTTTAGCATTACTATTATTGCAGTTTTCAAATATTGCTTATGCATTATTAGAAGATTCTTTAGCAGCATGGAAGACAGAATCTGGTTCAACTGCAAAATTAGGTATAAGCTTTAAACAACCAGATGATAGATATTATAGAATAACATATCAAGAAAATGGAACAAGTACTAGTAAAACTAGAGCAGTATATAGAACTTATTATTGTGATGATGGTAGTAGTACTAAAGACTATAGTAAAAATATCTTTTGTTTAGACATAGATGGAAAATTCCCAAAAGAAAATAGTACTGGAACAGTTGTATCAGATCCAGACAGCGTAGCAACTGTAGATTATAAAAGCAAAGGTGATTTTAAAGAAAACACAACTGTAAATCTTACAGGTCAAGGTAAGACTCTAACACAAGAAAAAATAAAAAAGATATTAGCAATCTTAAATAAAGGATATGATTATAATACATTTAATAGTGAGAATAATACAGAGTTTGAAAAGTGGCTTGATGATTTAATTAGTAAATATGATCAGTCAGATGATCCACCATCTGGACATGAATTAGTAGAAGCTAAAACAATAACAAAAGATAAAGTATTTATATTAGAACAAGTTGCAATATGGGAAATCACAAATGATTTTAAACTTCAAAATAATTTATCATTTTCAACTAGTACACCTACAGATTTAAATGATAATCAATGGCAAACAGAACCAGGAGAACATCAAAAACTTGCAGAAGCAGTTGTTTTAAATTATTTTAGAGATATAGCAGAAAAGTCTGAAGAAAATAAACCAGTTGAAAAAGCAAGTTTTGTAAAAGATTCTACTAGCAAGACAACAAAATACATACAAGGCCATGTAATGATTGGACCATTTAAAATTACAAATGCAAAAAATATTTCTGAAGTCGAAGTTTTAGGAGTAAAAAAAGGACAAGATAGTGAAACTGAAAAAGAAGAAAAAATAACAGATGCAAAATTTTATAAAGATCAAGATGGAAAGACACAAATTTCAAAAATACAAGATGTTACATCTGATGGCTTCTATCTTCAAATTCCAATAACATCAGCTACAGCATATGACAGTGTTAAGATAAAAATAAAATCAAAACAGAAAAAAATGACACTATGGGAAAATGGAACAGAAGAATCAGGTTCTAGCCATACTTTTCAACCATTAGTAAGTGTAGAATCAGAAGAAACAGAAGATAATGATACAGCTAATATAGAAAAACCAAATTATGATGTTGCACTTAGAAAATATATTGTACAAATAAATGGAAAAGATATTGCTACAAATAAAACAGATGATACTTCAAGAGAACCAGACATTGCAGCATCTACAGAATCCGATGCTTTTAACAAACAAGATTTTCAATATAAGCATAAAAAAGATCCAGTTACAGTAAAACCAGGAGATAAAGTAACATATAGAATTCAAGTATATAATGAATGTAATAAAACATTAGTAGTAAGTGGAATAACAGATTATTTACCAACAGGATTAAAACTTGCAAGTGGTGATAGTATAAATAGTAACAACTGGACTTCATCAAATAGTAATGGAGTAAGAAGTGCAGTATATCACGGACAGGATTTAACCTTAAATCCAATAACTACAAATGATGGTGCAAAGCAAATATATAGTATGCATGTTGATATAGTATGTGAAGTAGAGGCAGGAGTTACAAATGACAGAATACTTACAAACGTTGCAGAAATTACTCAAGTTGAAGATGAAAATGGAAATATATTAACAAAAGAAAATGGACTAGAAGATGATTCTACTGGTGGAAACTTAGATGATGCGACTAAAAAATGTCCTGATGAATATAAAGGCGAATCAAAAGAAGATGATTTAACTAAAAAAGAACATTACTATTATGGAAAAGAAGATGATGATGACTTTGAAAAATTAAAAGTACAATCAAAAGGATATAATCTAGATATAGAAAAAGTTGACTCTGAAGGAAATACTATTACATCAGGACAAGCAAAATTCAAAGTAACAGAAAATAATACTGATAAAACTTATACAACATCATCTGGTAGAGCTGTAATTGCAAGTGAAAAAGAATTACCAGAAAACACAGATGAATATATTATAGAAGAAATAGAAGCACCAAGCGGATATCAAAAAACAGATGTAAAAATAAAAGTTAAAGTAACAAAAGCTACAACAGAAAGCGGAGAGACTAAAGTATCAAATATAGAAGTTAAAGTAGTAAATGCTGATGGAACAGAGGGAGAAGAGAAAACTGTATCAGAAAAAAGTCCAGTTACTATAGAGCCTTATACAATTTCTCTTGCAGGAAATTCTATTCAAATAAAAGTAAAGAATGAAAAAGTAGAAGGTTCATATAGTGTAGAACTTGAAAAAGTAGATGAAAGCAATAATATAATTACAGAAAATACTACATTTACAATAAATGGAGAAACGAAAACTACTGAAAACGGAAGAATAATCCTAGCACAAAATAAAAAAATTACAGAAGAAAATTTAGAAGAATATGTAATAGAAGAAATTACTCCTCCAAATGGATATCAAAAAACAGATGGAAAATTAAAAATAAAATTAAATAAAGAACAAAAAGAAATAGATGATAATTTAAAAGCAGCTGAAGAAGACTTATCAAAAACAGTAGAGGCATATGTAATTTCTAGTGTAGAAGCTACTCTAAATGATGATGAAGCAAATAAGCAAACTATAAATGAAGGAAAGTCAGCAACACTTGGATCATATGAAGTATCTTTATCAAATGGTCTAATTACAATAAGAGTTAAGAATAAGAAAGAGAAAAAAATATTTGACTTAGCACTTAAGAAATTTATTACTAAAGTTATGAGTCCAAATGGAGATGGAACATTTTCAGAAACAGATTATAGTGGAAGATGCAGAACTCCAGATGGAAGCCCATTAAATTCTAGCCAAGATGCAAAATATGATTTAGATAAAGATGTAGTAAAAGTAAAAACAGGAGATACAGTAATTTATACTATAAGAATATTTAATGAAGGTGACATTGATGGCACAGCAAATATAATTGCAGATGACCTTCCAGAAGGACTAGAATTTGTAACATATTCAGTAGATAATGATGGAAAATTCATAAGCGGTAGTGAAATAAATTATAAGTACGGATGGAAACGAATTACTGATGATTCAGGAGAACATTGGAAATCAGGAGTTTACACTGAGTACTTAAAGGGGAAGAATATAAAAGCTTATGATAAAGAAACAAATACATTGTCTAGTGATGAAGTACAAATAGAACTTAGAGTAACAGCAACAAAATCAGAAGTTATAAAAAATATTGCAGAGATATTAGATGATACAGATGATGATAGAGATTCTACTCCAAAAGATGAAGTAGAGACAGAAGATGATGAAGATTATGACAACATAATACCTGGTGGTGGATTTGATTTAAGATTACAAAAATTTATAACTAAAATAGATGATAAAGAATATACTGATAGAGTACCATCAGTTACTTATGAAGAAGGACAACTAAAGTACGCACATCCACAAGATGCATTAGTAGTTGTACATGGAAATAAAGTAACATATACAATAAGAGTATACAATGAAGGTGAAGTAGCAGGATTCCCAAGTATGGTAAAAGATGATTTACCAGACGGAATAACATTCTTAAAAGATAGTGAGACGAATAAAACATATGGATGGAAGATGTATAAAGCATCAGAGAATGGAGAAGTAACAATAGGCGGAAAGAAGTATACAGAAGTACAAGAACTTTCAGAAGCAGAGATAATAGCAACAGATTATTATTCATATGAAAAAGCAACAGCAAGAGGAGAAAAAGCAATACAACCATTTGATGCAAGTAAAGGAATAGATGGTACAAATCCAGATTATAGAGACTTAAAAGTAGAGTTTGAAGTAACAGCAAAGAATGTAGCAGCAGAAAATAGAATAATAACAAACACAGCAGAAATAGCAGATGATCAAGATGAAAACGGAAATCCAGTAGAAGATGTAGACTCAGAGCCAAACAATGATAAAGATGGTGAAGATGATATAGATAAAGAAAGACTACAACTAAAATACTTTGACTTATCACTTTTAAAATATGTAAGTGAAGTAGAAGTAACAGAGGGCGGAAAGAAAAAGACAATAAAAACAGATTACGATGGAACAGAAAATCCAGAGCCAATAGTAAAAGTAGAAATAGACAAGAAGAAATTAAATAAGACAGAAGTAAAATATACATTTACAATAAAGATAACAAACGAAGGAGAAATAGAAGGATACGCAACAGAGATAACAGACTATATACCATCAGGATTAGAGTTCAAAGCAGCAGACAATAAAGAATATAACTGGAAGCTAAAAGATGGAAGCAAAGATGTAGTAACAACAGATTATCTAAAAGATACATTATTAAAACCAGGAGAGAGTGCAACAATAAAGATAGTACTAAGATGGAAAAAATCAGAGAAGAACTTAGGACAAAAGATAAATACAGCAGAGATAAGTGAAGATAAGAATGAATATAATGCACCAGATATAGACTCAACACCAGACAACAAGAGAAATGGAGAAGATGATATAGACGATGCACCAGTAATTCTATCAATCAAGACTGGTGGAACAACATTTTATGTATTACTAACAATTTCAGTTTTATCAATATTATCAGTAGGCGGATATTTAATTTATAGATATGTATATAGACCTCAAGAAGATGTACTAATTATAAATGATAATTATATGCATAGAAGAAAATAAAATTTAAAAACAAAAAAATAAATTAAAAAGCTTAGAAACTAAATATAATAATAATTTAAAGGCGTAAACTAAAAAAGTTTACGCCTTATTTATATTAAAAAATTTTCATTAACATTGTATTTTTTATTTCTTATATATATAATTAAAAAAAAGATTTTTTTAGAGGAGTTTATCTTTAAAAATGCTAGGGAAATTTAAGAAAGCAACAATTGTATTGTTAGTTATGTCGCTAATTTTAATACAATTTTCAAATATTATATATGCTATAAATGAGAATATAAATACTATGGCTTGGAATACAGAAGAAAACCAGAAAGCTACTCTAGGACTAAGTTTTCAGCAGTTAGATCAAAAGTATTATAAGATTTTATATTCAAAAAATGGTAGCGAAACAAATACGTCTAGAGCAGTATATAGAACTTATTTTAAAGATGGTAATTCAAGTAAGGACTATAGTAAAAACATTTTTTGTTTAGATATAGATGGAAAGTTTCCAAGTGAAACAAGTACGGAATCAGTTGCTTCCGAAGATGGAACAGCAACTTATAAAAGCAAGGGAGAATTAAATTCTAGTACAGGAAGTGTTACTTTAACAAATTCAAAGACATTAAACAATGGAGATTTACAGAAAGTTCTAGCAATTATAAACTCAGGTTATAATTATAGTACTTTTGAGAGTAATACTAAAGGATTAGAAGAATGGCTAGATAAAGTAATTGCCGAATATGATAAATCAGATGAGCCACCTACTGGCCAAGAACTTGTAGAAGATAAAACGATGACTGCTACTAAAGTGTTTATTTTAGAGCAAGTTGCAATATGGGAAATTACAAATGGATTTAAACTTACAAATAATTTATATACGACATCAACTAAACCAGACAATTTAAATGGCAATTCATGGAATCCTGATCCTCAGGAAAATAATAAATTAGCAGAAGCTGCTGTATTAAATCATTTTAGAAATATTGCAAAAAATCCAACAAGCTATTTACCACAAGAATCTGCAGCACCAACATTTGATAAAACAACGAAGAAGACTGTAGTTGAAAAAGGGTATACGATAGTTGGTCCATTTAAATTATCAAATTCTAGTAATATAAAGCAAGCAAAAGTATATGGCGTAAAAAATAATCAAGAAACAGAAATAACCAACTCAACTTATAAAGTTTATAAAGCAGCAAATACTACAGGTGGAACATATCAAGGAATAAAACAAGCTAATGGAAGTGAGTTTTATATAGGAATTCCATCAACAGATGCAACTAAGTATGATTCTATTAAAATAAAGGTTACATCTACAGCAAGAAAGATTATTTTATGGGAAAATAGTAATTCATCTACTGATTCTCAAAAGCTAGCAAGTATGTCAGAAGAAGAACAAAATACAGAAGATGAAGCTAAAATAGAAAAACTAAAATATGATGTTGCACTTAGAAAATATATTGTAAAAGTAAATGGTCAAAATATAGCAACTGGAAAAGAAGATCCAAAATCAAGAGAACCAGTAGTTTCTGCATCAACTTCAAATGATAAGTTTAATAAAGAAGATTTTCAGTACAAGCATAAAAAAGATCCGGTAAAAGTACATATAGGTGATGAAGTAACTTATGCTATTCAAGTATATAATGAATGCAATTATAAATTAAAAATTACAAGTATAAAAGATTATTTACCAGATGGATTGGAACTTGCAACAAAAAATAATTCATGTTGGCAAGCTGCATCTGATACTAATGGCGTAAGATATGCATCTTATAACGGAAGCGAGCTTGTTTTAGATCCAATAACAGTAGAAGGCTCAAATAAAACTATACACAGTAAGATATTAGAGATAACTTGTGTAGTAAAAGATACTGTTACTCCAAATAGAATTCTTACAAATGTAGCAGAAATTACTCAGGTTGAAGATGAAAATGGTACCGTACTTACGAAAGATAATAATGAAGACGACTCTACAGGCGGAAATTTAAAAGAAGATACAAAGAAATGCAATGATAATTATGCAGGTAATTCTGATAAAGGTAAAAATAATCAACTAACAGATAAAGACTATTACTACTATGGAGAAGAAGATGATGATGACTTTGAAAAATTAATAGTAGAAGTAGAAGGAAAATATAATATAGAATTAGAGAAAGTAAATGAAGAGAATCAACTTATCTCTGATGGTCAAGCAGAATTTAAAGTAACAGAAAGCGGAACATCAAGTACAAAACAGACTTCAGGTGGTAAAGTAACACTAGTAGAGAATAAAGATATAACTGATGCAAGCAAACAAGATGAATATACAGTAGAAGAGGTTAGTGCTCCTGCTGGATATACTAAAACATCAGAAAAGTTAAAATTAAAAGTATATAAAAAGCAACAAAATTCAGATTTTGTAATAGAAAAAGTAGAAGTTAGTATAGAGGGAACTAGCGAGACTAAAGAGGTTGCTGAAAGTAATCCTCAAACAGTTGGAGATTATACAGTAAGTTTATCTAATGGTTCTATTTTAATAAAAGTAAAAAATGCTAAAATAGAAGGAAATTATAGATTAGAATTATTAAAGACAGACGAAGAGGGAAATACTATTGAATCTGGAAGTGCTAAGTTTAAGATAAATGATGGAGAAGAAAAATCTACTGTAAATGGAAAACTTGTTATAGAAGAAAGCAAAAAGATTGAAAATAAAGATACTCCAGATGAATACATAATAGAAGAAGTAGAGGCTCCAAGTGGATATACTAAATCTGATAAAAAATTAAAAATAAAAGTTTCTAAAAAAGAAGAAGATAGTAAATTAAAAGTAGACCATATTGATTTAAGCATAATTGATAGTGAAGGAAATGAGACTAATGGAAATACAGCATTAACAGATGGCCAAAGTCAAGATATTTCAGAATATACAGTTTCACTTTCTGGAGGCACTATTACAGTAAAGGTAAAAAATAAAAAGCTAGAAGGAGTTTATGGAATAAATCTTGTAAAGACAGATGAAGATGGAACAGTAATTACAAGTGAGGCTTCTTTTAAAGTAAATGGTCAAAATGAATCAAGTACTGTAAATGGAAAACTTGAGATTGCTAAAAATATACAAATTACAGATGAAAATTCAATTGATCAATATACAGTAGAAGAAACAAAAGCACCAGATGGATATGATAGATTAGAAGAAAAATTAGTACTTAATATTAGTAAAAAGAAAGAAAATGATAAATATTCTATTTCAAAAGTTGAACTTTCTATAGAAGGCATGCCAAATGTGACAGTTTCTACAGGAGAAACAGGAACTATTGGATCATATGTAGTAAAAGTAGAAGATAATTTAATTACAATAACAGTAAAAAATAAAAAGAAAAAAGGAATATTTGATTTAGCACTTAAAAAATTTATAACTAAAATTAAAACACCAAATGGAGATGGAACATTTGCAGAAAGAGATTATAGTGGAAGATGTAGAACTCCAGATGGAAGCCCATTAAATTCTAGCCAAGATGCAAAATATGATTTAGATAAAGATGTTGTAAGAGTAAAAACAGGAGATACAGTGATTTATACTATAAGAATATTTAATGAAGGTGATATTGACGGTACAGCTACAATGATTGCAGATGACCTTCCAGAAGGACTAGAATTTGTAACATATTCAGTAGATAATGATGGAAATTTTGTAAGTGGAAGCGAAATAAACTATCAATATGGATGGAAACGAATTACAGATGAATCAGGAGAACATTGGAAATCAGGTGTTTATACAGAATATCTAAAAGATAAAATAATTCCAGCTTATAATAAAGAAACAAATACATTATCTAGTGCTGAGGTACAAATAGAGCTTAAAGTAACAGCAACAAAATCAGAAGTTATAAAAAATATTGCAGAGATATTAGATGATACAGACGATGATAGAGATTCTACACCAAAAGATGAAGTAGAAACAGAAGATGATGAAGATTATGATAATATAATACCAGGAACATTTGATTTAGCACTTCAAAAATTTATAACTAAAATAGATGATAAAGAAATAACAGAAAGAGCACCATCAGTTACTTACGAAGACGGAAAAATAAAATATGCACATCCACAAGATGCAGTAATAGTAGTAAATGGAAATAAAGTAACATATACAATAAGAGT
>CANQYZ010000020.1 GCA_947628215.1 uncultured Clostridia bacterium
TACGAATTTCCTCACCATAGCGATGGTACTCTTTTGCTAAGGCTTTCGGGTTTACGACTGCACTCTCCATGCCGTGAAGCTTAAAGAGTTCGTTATGCAGTCTTGTTGCTACATCGATTTTCCTTGCGAGTTCCTCAGTCTCGAGAAGAAGATCATATACCCTCATACCAACCCTATTATCATGGTCAGCATAACAAGGTCCGATTCCTCTACGTGTTGTCCCAATTGGATGGTCCTTTACACTTTCGTGTAACACGTCAAGGTCCTTATGATAGGGGAAAACGACATCTGCCCTACCACTAATCTTTATCCTCTCTTTGACATTTGGAATCCCCAGCAATTCAAGTTCGTGCAGCTCCTCTAAGAATACGATAGGGTCAAATGCGACCCCCTGTCCGATAAGGCATGTTGCCTCAGGATTTACGATTCCACTCGGGATAAGGTGAAGAGCCACTCTTTCCCCTTTGTAGATAATCGTATGTCCGGCGTTTGCTCCACCAGTTGCTCTAATTACCAGTTTTGCATTCTCAGACTCCCGTGAAGCAACTTTGCCTTTACCCTCATCTCCCCATTTGGCTCCTGCCACATAGGTCGCAATCGGGTAATGCTCTACTTCTCGGTTTACCAAGTTTAAACACATCCCTTCTCAATAGTCAGCCTTCTTGAGTGTCAAAGTTACCATAAAAACTTACGTGATAATTATAACATGATATTTTATAAAATTCAATAAAATAAAGAGTTCTAAAGAACTCCTTATTTTTAAACATTTTTTACTTTATGCTTTATCAATTTTAATAAATAAATTGCATTTACATACTTTATTTTCTATAAAATCATCACATGGGCAAAGTGTTGTATCATCTTTTGTAAGTCTACAAGGACAATGTCCGTCTTTCTTTCTTATTCCTTCTATTATTTTTTCTACATATTCTTTATCTGGATTTAGTATATATCCTTTCACTTTTTTCTCCTCTTACATATATTTTTTTATCTCATCTAATAATTCTGATTTACTTAAAAATCCTTCTATTCTATTTACTTCTTCTTTATTTTTATAAAAAACAATAGTTGGAACAACCTCTACTTTATTTTCTATTGCAAAATCTGTTTCTTCATCAATATCAATCTTATATATTTTAAGACTTGATTCATCAGATACAATATCTTCTAAAACTTTTCCTAGAGCTTGACATGGCATACACCATGTAGCAAAAAAATCTATTATCACAAAATCGTTTTGACTAATCTTTTCTTCAAAATCAGCACCTTTTATATGTTCTATCATAAAATTTCTCCTTTATTTTTCATATTTATTATTCTATTTATTATTTTTTTCATACCATTTTGCAAATTCTTCCATTGAGTCTATAGAACCATTTTTTTCTCTATTATCTCTTTCATAATCTGTCATTTCTGCTAGAGTCTTATCATATCCGAAGTGGTTTATATATATACCATAAATCAGACCATTTTTTATCAGTATCTTTTCCAAGTACTTTTTCTGCTAATTTTCCTTCATGTTTTCCCATAAATTGATGAATCTCTTTTCCATCATAATAAGATAAACATTCTGTAAATCTACAGCTTCTATTTTCTTTTCCTTCCATTAATTTTAAAAATCCTTCTAGACCAATTGTGTCTAACGCAAAATTTACAAATGCTCTAGGAAATCCATCTAATTCATCTATCCAAAATCCGCAGTCTAATGAAATACATGGTTTATTTACTATTTTATAAGCTTCCATAACTTTATATTTTGAAATATATTTAATATCATCACTTCTTGGCTCATCTAGTTCATATTCAAATATTTTTATTTTAGTATCTTTAAACCATTTTTGGGCAGATGCTATTTTTCCCTTATTATGTGTTACAAATACTATTTCTTCCATTATTATCACCTTATTTTTTTAAATATAATAAATAATATCATATTTTTTTAATTTTGTACTGTTTTTTTTAAACTTTACTAAATAATAAAAAAATTATATAATACGCTTTGGAGGAGGACTTATGGAAAGCAGTATATATAATGCAAAAGAACTTTTTATAGAAAATAATAAAAATAGTAAAAATTTAATAGATCAAAATATACATCCAGAAATTGATTTTCATATTCATTCTACTAATTCTGATGGAATTTTTAATATATCTGAAATTGCAGATATGGCTAAAAAAAGTAATTTATCTCATATTATAATTACAGATCATAATACAATTTTAAATGGTTATAATGAGCTTCTAGATTATAAAAGTAAAAATAAAGAATCTAAATTAAAAATAAACATTGGATCTGAAGTAGCTTGCAAATTTAAGGATATATATACAAATAAATATATTCCTATAGAAGTACTTTGCTTTAATATAAATCCTTATATTCTTCAAAAATACCTAGATAAATATTGTTTCTTTTCTGAAGGATCTCAAGAAAAAGATATGGAATATTTGTTAGATGTATGTAGCACATTAAATCTTAGGTACTCTGAAGATTTAAAAGCTAAAAAAGGATTTTATGCAACTGAAACTTTATGTAGAGATTTAATAAAATATCCTGAAAACAAAAAATTTTTTGATGAAACTTATCCTGAAGTATTTACTAGTCCAAAACTATTTTTCAAAAAATTTTGTGCTAATCCTAAATCTTCTTTTTATATTGATAAAACAGAAGGACTTCCAACTGTAGAAGAATTATGCTTATATGTTAAAGAAAATGATGGTATTTGTATTTTAGCTCATCCTTGCTTATATATTTACAAAGAAAAAGAAGAAATATTATCATTCTTAGAAAAAATAAATTTAAGTTGCAAAATTGATGGAATAGAAGTTTTTCATGCAAATCATACAAAAATCCGAAAAGAATTTTTACTTCAATTTGCAAATAAAAATAACCTAATATATACAGGCGGAAGTGATTTTCACACAGGACCTCGGTTCTTTAGTTGGATTTGGAAGAATAAGATATCCATTAGAACTTAAAAAAAGTGCTTTCCCTTGGATGGAAAATTTAAAGTATTAAATAATATAAAGTCTAAAATAAAATTAAAACAAAAATAAAGCTTACTTCAATTTTATCTTAAGTTTTATTTTTGTTTTTTCTTTTTTATTTTTTATTTTCTTTTTTATTTTCTTTTTTCTTTTTATTTTTTTATTTTTTTTTATTTTTTATTTTTTATTTTTTTAATTTTTAATCATTTTCAATATAATTATAGTAAGAAGCCTGATCTATAATGTCAAACCCTTTTACTTCTTTTTCTTTAAGTCTACTTTTTATCTCACCATAAAATCCAAGTGGTACATTTATAAGTTTGCTAGATTCATCATTTTTAATAAGTACAAATTCTAAGTTTTTAGTATTTCCATTTATTCCATTAAACATAAATGATTTAGTTTCTTTTTTGTCCTCATCTGATACTTTTGAAAAAGCAAATGTTTTTATACTCTCTATTGCTAAATCATCTAATTTGTTTTCAAAAACATTTAATTTATCTATAAATTCAAATTTACCAATAGCAATTCTTAATGTCCCATTATACGTTCTCATATCAACTTTTTTTATGTTTTCAATCTCAGCTTCACTTGCCATATCAGGAAGACACCATACCATAAAATTATTTTTAATATCATTATATAAAAATGGATATTCTATATAAAATTTACTTCCGCAGCTAGGACATGAATATAGAAAAATGTCACTATCTATAATTTTTCTTTTAAAGTTTCTATCAAATCTAGTCTCATCATCAATATTAATTGAATCGTATACCTTAAATTCTCCTTGTCTTCTACAATCTGGACATGTTACTTTTTCATAATGGATTTTACTCATATCTTTTCTCCTATTTTTTTTAGTATTATATCATAATAAAAATAAATAAATATATAAGTTACAAATATTTTTAAATTTTTTGAACATACTAATTTTATTTTATATTAATATATTTTTTAGGAGGGATATAATGGAAAATCGTGAAGATTTACAAACGCTTAAAGAATTACATGAAGCTACAACTATGGGAATGAATTCAATCAAATATGTAGAAGAAAAAGTTGGAGATAAAGTATTTAAAGATGAGCTGTCAAGTCAATATAATCAATACAGTGATATTTTAACTAAAATAATTGATTCTTATAATCACATTGGAAAGATTCCAGAAAATACTAAGATTACAGATCAAATGCAAACTTGGGCTGCAATTCAAATGAATACAATGAAAGATCAAAGTAATTCAAAGCTTTCTGAAATGTTAATTCAAGGAACAACTATGGGAATAATAAAAGGAAATAAATTAAAAAATCATAATACTAATTTAAATAATAATATTTCAAATATATTAGATGATTTTATTGTAATGCAAGAAAATAGCATAGCTAAACTTAAAACTTTTCTATAAAAGTAGCCTTAAAAAAAGTTATATATTTATTGTATATAACTTTTTTGTTTTTTTTATTTTTTTATTTTTTAATTTACTTAAAATTTAATAAAACTTGGCTAAATATCATCAGAAGATATTACCTCTACTCCATTTTCTTTTAGCATTAATGCTAAAACTCCATCGCCTTCTATTATAGTTTTAGTAAAGCTGCCGTCATATATTTTAGATGAACCGCAAGATGGACTTTTAGATTTTAGAATTGCTTTCTTTATTCCCATTTCTTTTACAATCCTTAAAACCTCTTTAGCTCCTTTTTCAAATTCGTATGTTACATCTTTTCCGTTCCTTGGTATATACATATCTTTTTCCGTTTTTTACAATTATCTCAGCTCCAATTCTTGGTGTTGGAAGCCCTCCTAATTGTTCTGGGCACATAAAAATTGCCTCACCATTTTTTACAAGTTCTAATACTTTTTCATTTAAATTGTTTCCACCACTATATTTACAATTGATTCCAGCTAAACAACTACTCACTAATAGCATTTTTTCTCTCCTTATAAAATTTCTTTATAGCTCCTACTCTATATAATTTAGAAATAGAATTTTTAATATTTGCAAATTTTGAAACTTTAATCTCAAATCTATTATTTATAATTTCTTCTCTTAGTTCTTTTACAGTATTACAATCCTTTTCTATATAATTTTTAACAGTTCCGTATCTGATAAATAGTATGAGCATCACTTCCAGCTGTAAGAGGCATATTTAAATCTTCAGCATATTCATACATTTTTTCTTTTAATTTTATGTCTGTTCCATTTAATTCAACGCTATCTAATCCTGTCACATAAAGTCTATCATAAGTATATAGCTTATTATTCTTTCTAAAAGGATGAGCACCAATTAAAAGCATATCTTTTTCTCTTGCAATTCTTGTTAATTCATTTATAGTAATATAATCTTCTTTAGTAATTTTTTCAGGAAATAGCTGTCTTATTTTAATTACATCATCTAAGCTACCGATTACTAATACATTTGCATCTCCTTTAACATCAACTTCTATTCCTGAAAATACTTTAAAACCATCTATGTCAAAATAATCATTTTTATATTCATATTTTTCTTTTATCGTATCATATATTTTGTAAAAATCTTTTGTATCAAAATGAACAGTTGCAACTATTGCATTTAATCCTCTTCTTTTTGATACTTTTACAAATTTGTCAAAATGATTTATATCAAAGTCCATATTCCTTAAAAGTTTTATATGAGTATGTAGATCAATATACATTTATTATTCTTCTCCTTATTTTTTTACTATATAATCATATCATAAAAAAAGTTTTAAAAGTAATATTTTTAAATTTTTTATTTTATTTTTTTAAAATAAAAAGAAAAATGCAGAAACTAATCTGCATTTTATTATTTTTTAAGTACTACAATATCATCTTTTCCGAATTGTTTTTCATAAAGCTTTGCAATCTTATTATCAATATTTGTAACAGTTTTTGCAAATTTTATAAACTCTTTTGAACACTCTTCAGAAAATCCTACTTGAGTTTTATATTTCATTCTATGTTCTAGAGTTGCCCAAAAGTCCATAGCCATTGTTCTTATTTGAACTTCTACTTTTAAATATAAAGTACTTCCTTTATATTCTGTTGGAACTCCAATTATTATATGATAACTTGTATAGCCACTTTTTTTAGGCTTTGAAATATAATCTCTTTCTTCTATGATTTTTATTTCTTCTACATTTCCTAAAATTTCTTTTATTTTGTATATATCACTTTTTAAAGGACAAATTACTCTAACTCCTGCTACATCATTTATGTTTTCTATAAGCTCTTTATAATTTAATTCAAAACCTTTTTTTTGCATTTTTTTAATGATGCTTTCAGGAGACTTTATCCTATATGTAATATGATCTATCATATCATAATCATAAAATTTTTTTACGTCTTTTTTTATATCTTCAAATAACATTACTGTCTTTTTCATAACATCAGAATATAAATTCATTAGTTCTTCAAAAATATTTTCTTTAATGTCTATTTTTTGATTTTCAGATATAAAGTTTTCTCTTTTAATTATATTTATATTGTTTTCTGTTGTACTCACCCCTTTCTTCAAAAATATTTTATCTATAAAATCTTAAAAAAGCATTAAATCAAAATTAATTTTCTTTATTCTCATTTACTTGGTCTGTATCCTCTCCATTTGGAATAGATACGTTATTATAATCATTGTAGTCATTATAATCATTATTATTCTCTATAGATTCATTATACACATTATAAGTATTTGTTTCTAATGTATTAGATGTTTCTATATCATTTGTTACATTTTCACTTAAAATGTTTCCATATGTTGGCTCTTCTATTGTAGGATTTTCTTGCTCTATATATTCTTCTTGCTCATTTTTTATTCTTAATAGCTTGCATGTATTTTTAGAATAGTAAAATCTATAATTTTCATTTTCAGCCTTTACTTTTTTGCTTATTGGATCATCTTCGTCAAAATATACATTAATCAAATAATCAGCACGATCAGCTTGAAGTGATTTTATATATAGCTTTTTAAAGTCAGTTTTAAAGACATCATTATCTACTATATATATACTATAATTTACAATAACTTCAACTTCGTCTGTATTATTATCGTCATATGGTAATCCAACGTAAGATGTAGCACAAAGGAATAATGATTTATCGTCTGTTATATATTTTTTCTTAAAATCTTCTGCTTGATTTAATAAATCTCCTTCAAAATTTTTTATTACATCTCTATAATCATCTTCTTCTATGTCATAATCAATTTGATATCTAAAGAAGAAATTATCTTCATCAATTTGTTTATCAACATCTAAGTTAAAGTAATATTCAAGTATGTATAATTTTGAAATTTCACTTGTATCTTCATATAATTCTGGTTTATATCCATATAAATTAAATAAATTTATATATTTAATACATTTTTCAAATTCAATACAAGGCACAGAAAAAGTTTCTTCATAATCTGTAAAATTTAAAATTGAAATTCCAGAAGTTTGTATAAAGAATTTTACATTATCTTCTTTCATAATATCTTTAAATCTCATTACATCATTATAAACATTAAGCTCTATTTTTCCGTAATCTACTTTACTAAAATCTGCCTCCATTGCGTCCTCACGAGAATTATAAAAGAAATTCCATGCATTACTCTCATAAAATGCATTTTCTGTGATTGATAATATAGAAGCATCTTTTGTAAATAAATCTTCAAATTTAACAATTGAGCCATCTACTAAGCTAAAGTTTAAAGCATCTTCTACATAAGTATATTTATCTTCTCCATTACCCTTCACATATGATCCGTCTGCATGTATATCTATTGATAGAATGCTTGCTCCATTAAATAAAACAGTTGCATACACAAAGACTTCCATATCTTTTTGGATTTTTTCTCCATACTTTTCTTTTGCTTTTTCTAGTAAAGAATTATAATTATTATTTACAGCTTCTTTTATCTTGTTATTTATATTTATTTCAACATTTTTATCTTTAAGTCCTGAAATTTGAACATAGCTTAAGCTATCTTTCATTTTATCTCTATCTATACTATCTTTTACATCTGATATTTTAATTGGATTTACTACATAAGAATCGTCTAATTTTGTTCTTTTTATATTTAAATCTACAGTTAAATCATCTGATGTATTTGTAGTATTTTCTATTACAACTTTTTCACTATTTTTTTGCTTATTTACAATTATTAGTGCTACTGTCACACCAAGCATTATAAATATAACAGCAATTACGAAAATAAGTAATTTTTTCTCATATGATAGCTTTTTTGCCTTTTTTTCTACATCCTCATTATTTAACTGGGACATATCCTGCCTCCTTTGCTACCATTTGACCTCTATCAGATAACATAGCATCTACTAATTTTCTAGTATTACTATTTTCTTCTTCATCTTTTCTAATTACTATGTAATATGCAGTATTTAGTGGATATGTACCATCTGCTATTGTATCATTATTTGGTTTTACACCATCTATTCCAAGAAGTTTTATTCCATTTGCTACTGCTTCATCTATATCATTATACATAGTTGTTGCATAGTAATAATAAGAATAACCTATTGCTTGCTTTTCATTATCATAATTTGATACTAAGTTTATTATCTCTTCCATTGTTTCTATTAAGTCTTCTTTTTTAGCTTCCATGATTTTAAGATCCTTCATTACTAGAGAAAGCATACCTGTTTGACTTCCAGAGTTTTCAGGTCTTTGATAAGCAACTATTTTTTCATCATTTCCGCCAACTTCTGACCAATTTGTAATTTTTCCAGAATAAATATCTCTTATTTGATCTAAGCTTAGACTATCAACTTTATTTTTAGAATTTACATAAAATACAAATCCTTCTTTAACAACTGGAATTACTTCAAGTTCAACATTTTTTTCTTTAGCAAGTTCTAATTCTTCTTTAGATGGTTCAGTAACTACTATTAAATCAGTTTTACCATTTATTAAGTCAACATATGCAGGATGTGTATTTGTATATTTTATTGAATTTACATCATAATTTTTATCTACGAAATTTTTAATAAATGCATTTGTAAGTGGCTGAGTTGCAAGTGATGCATCTACCTTTGGATAATTTTCCTTTGTAAATAAAGGTTCTTCAGAAACTTGTACATCTTCTTTTTTATTTTCAGTTACAATATTTACTTTTTTTGCACTTGTAAAATACTTATAAGAAAAGACACAAAAAACTGCAACAGCTGCAAGCACTATAACTGCAAGAACACTTAATAATATTTTCTTTTTCATTTTTTCTCCCCCTAAAAAATTAAAATATATCTTTTGATATTACTATAAATATAATATTTTCTATCAAATCTAAGATAGCATATACAATAATTAGACTAGCACATGTTGCAACTAACATTCCTTTGTAGAATAATACTCCGCATGCCAAATATAATCATAACTATTGAAATTAGAAGCATAGCTATCCATGGTTTTAAATCTAACTTTTTTAATTTAATTGCTATATCTATATATTTAATAGCTCCATAAATTATATAAATTGCAACTCCAATTCTAAACATATTTGCAATCATATTTCTAAAAATTATTAATATAATTCCTATTAAAATTGAAGCAATACCAAATATTAAATCTTCTTTGTAGAAGTCACTTAATCCTCTTGCCATAATAAATTTACAAACTTCAATTATACCTTTTAAAATGAAGAATGCTCCAACTGGTATTACTAATATATCTATAAGCAGTGCAACTTGTATATTTAAAAGTAATATTCCAAATACTATTAATAATATATCTGGTAGAATATTTATAAAGCTAATTTTTCTCAAAAGATCGTTCATAAATTTTTCCTCCTCAAACTTCCATAAAAATTATATCATATATTAAATTTATTTTGCATCTTACATATTTAATTTAATATAAATGTAATAAAAAGGCATAGAAAATCTACACCTTTACTTTACATCATCTATTTCTTTTATAGCTTTTTTTATCTCTGCTATTTTCTTTATTTTAGCAGTAGTAGTTTTTTCCATAGGCTCATCTGTAAGTATCATTTTCTTTATATATTTATATTTAGATAATGTAGAATTAATCTTTTTAATATCTTGCCATACCATATCTTTAAATTCTTCTTCTGACATATTGCTATAATGTTCTTCTACATAATCTTTATTATAAACTATTTTTGTTGTAACTACTAAATCATCATCTTTTGGATAACCAAATACTATATTTTCTTCTACATATGGAAGTTTATCAATAAGTTTTTCTTGCTCTTCAGGATAAATATTTTTACCGTTTTTAAGTACAATAACATATTTTTTTCTTCCAGTTACAAAAAGGAATCCATCTTTATCAATATATCCTAAGTCTCCAGTATGGAACCATCCATTATCTTCTAAGACTTCTTTTGTCTCATCTTCCATCTTGTAATATCCAAGCATTACAATTGGTCCTTTTACTAAGATTTCTCCTATTCCTTTTTCATCAGGGTTATCAATTTTAACATCTAATCCCTTAAGTGGTATTCCGTGATGATCCATATCTTACATATTTATCATTTTCAACACTAATTACTGGAGAAGTTTCAGTAAGGCCATATCCTTGTACAAGCTCAATTCCCATTTCATTTAATGCTCTTGATACTTCTTTATCTAGAGCTGCAGCTCCAGAAATTATTACTCTAAGTCCTCCCAGTTTATCAAGTATTTCTTTAAATAATTTTCTTCTAATATCTATTCCAAATTTTAAAAGGAAATTTCCAAGTTTTCTTCCAAATAAAACTTTCTTTGTTTTTCCTTGTTTTTCAACTTCTATCATTACTTTTTGATATAATTTTTCAATTAAAAGTGGAACTGCTACAAATATTGTAGGTCTATATTCTTGAATATTACTTTGAATATATCTTAGTCCATCACAAAACGCAGTCTTACCACCTGTACAGAAAATATATATCATAACAATTGTTCCTAAAGTATGATGAAGTGGTAAAAATTCTAAGTACTTATCAGTATCAGGATATAATTTAAGTACTGCTTTTAGTCCATATATTTCTGACACTATGTTTTCATGACAAAGCATTACTGCTTTTGACATAGATGTAGTACCAGATGTATATAGTAAAATTCTCATTTCTTTAGGATCTATTTCAGCATTCTTGTATTCTAAATAAGATTTATCATTATTTTTAATAAGCTCTTTTCCTTTTCTTATTATCTTTTTATATGATAAGAAATTATTATCTTCTTCTATATCCATACTAATATAAAATTTTACATTATTTTCATTATCATTATTTTGAATATTAGTCATAACTTCTGTATATTTTTTATCAAATATAACAGCATCTGCCTCAGATCTTCTAAGTAAGCTTGCAACTTCATCTGCTGGAAGTGATCTATCAAGTGGTACAACAATTCCAACTCCATTTACTACTGCAAAATAAACACTCATCCATTCATATCTATTTTGAGATAAGATTGCAATTTTTTTATTTTTTAGTCCTAGTGAAATAAGATATGCTCCTAAAGCATCTGTTTCTTCCTTAAATTCATTAAATGATATATTTCTATATGTTACACTTTTATCTTCTTTTTTTATCTTTTCAATAAAAGCTGTTTTGTCTCCAAATTCTTTAATTGCATCTTCTACTAATTCTTTTATATTATTATGTTTTTTTACATCATATAGATAATTCTTATTTTCCATTTTTAACTCCTTAAAAAAATGAAATTTACTTTCCATTTTTAGATTATATCACTTATTTTTTTATAAAAAAAGTACATAAAAAAGATTTATCTAATGTAATTTGTTGTTATTTTTTTCTCTAACTCTGGATATTTGATTCCTGCTTTTTTTCCTTGATCTATACATTTTAAAATCCATGCCATGTTTTTACCAAGTACTCTCATAGTTTGCATTCCCTCTTCATCTTTTACTACTTCTTCTTTTGTATTTCCATGAACCATGTTCCAATAATTAGAATTTACTTGAATCATTGATTTAATAGAAAAATATTTATTTAATTGATCAAAAGTAGATGTAGCTCCACCTCTTCTGCAACTTACTATTGCACAGGCAGGCTTATTTGCAAATATATCTCCACCTGCATAAAAAAGTCTATCTAAAAATGAAGTAATAGCACCTGATGCACTTGCAAAATGAACTGGGCTTCCGATAATTAGTCCATCTGATTCTTTTACTTTTTCAATTGCTTCATTTACTTTATCTTCTCTAAAGCATTTATGAGTTTTTGCGCAGCTTCCACAGCCAATGCATCCTGCTATTTCTTTATTCCCAACCCACAAAATTTCTGCCTTAATATTTTCTTCATTTAATGTTTTTTCAATTTCTCTAAGTGCAGTATATGTACACTCATTTTGTCTTGGACTTCCGATTTATTAATAATACTTTCATAGTTTTTAGTCTCCTTTTTAAAAAAATCTTATATTATATATATACATCTTTTTTTTATTTATGCCAAGCAAAAAAAGAGCCCCCATAGCCGGGGGCATTATTTCGTGATTTTGAAAAGTCCAACCGTTACCCATGGAAATGAGTTATACTTTGACCGGTCTATATCTTCCATCACGCGAGGTTTACTATAACGCCATTTTTCCGTCCATACGCCATCATCACATCTTAAGAAATGATAGTCAAATATTCTATCAGTTCTGTAGATTTTGGCATAAAGCTTAATCAGATATTCATTTTCCTTTAGAGGTTCCCCCTCATATTCGCAAATTCCAAGTCCAAGAGTTTCTGCGTCGCATTTCAGAAGTTCAATCATTTCTTTTATAGAATAATAGTCCTCTGTAATCGGCTTTTTACCGCAAATTGCTCCTATTCTGTAGATCTTGTCAAACATCAAAGTTGCTCCAAGTGCGTGTGAATAGCAATTGGTTATTGCCTGGCACATCGTAGAATCGTAAGATGTGTAGTCTAGCTTCTCATGTACCTGACATCTTATCCGGTTAATCTTTTCAGCGTTAGAATAATGTTTCATAGCCACCCTCCTATCTGCATATGATGGAGTCTATTATACCACAACCTTTTAAAAACTTAAAATAATGTTATAATATAAATATATAAATTTTAAAATAATTTTTAAGGAGTTTTGAAAAAAATGACTAAAATGAAATTACAACCAAGATATTTTGAATATATGAAAAATGGAAGCAAAAGAATTGAACTTAGACTTTATGATGAAAAAAGATCAAAGATTAAAATTGGTGATAAAATTACGTTTTTAAAAGAACCAGATTTAAATGAATCTATAGTAGCAGAAGTTATAAATTTACATAGATTTAATTCTTTTCTTGAATTATTTAGTAATTTTGATATTGATATTTTAGCAGATAAAGAAATGACTAAAAAAGAGCTTTTAGAAGAGCTTGAAGTATTTTATACAAAGGATAAGCAAAAAGAATATGGTGTTCTTGGAATAGAAGTTAAGATTATATAATAAATAAAAATTTGAAAATAAAGAAGAAATTAATATAGACTGTTCTTTACAAATTTCTTTTTTGTTTTTCTATGACGGGCTAATTATAGGTTTAAAATACCATAAAATAAGTCCAAAGATAAAATAATAAAATGCTAAAGAAATAAATACTATACAAATTATTAATATCAATGTTAGTAATATATTTAGAAATACTTTTATTATATTATTTTCTATATCATTAATTTTTCTTAAATAATGAACATACACATTAAATGAGACATCTAATCCTAAATAAGCTGCAGTTCCTACTGTATATATGCAAAAGATTTTCTGTGATGTACCTTCGCTTAAGAAGAACATTGAATATATAAAATTTAGTAAGACTATAATGTCTATAAAAAGTCCTACTTTTTCAAATATTTTTGAAATATTCTCAAATGTATCTATATATCCATTTTCTTTAATATTTTTAATGACATAATCTTTAATTGATAATATTAAGAAAATAAAAGTTAAAATAGTATATAAAATTAAATATACAGTTTTACTACTCCAATCAACATATCCTGCTTTAGATGGTATATCAAAAGTAAAAAATTCAGTTGCAATAATACACATTATCATACTAATTACAAAAAATATTTTATTTTTCATTTTACTTTCCTTTTTATTTCCAAATCTCTCCATTTATATGCTGTGTTAATGCCATTATAAAAGCAGTTTCTGTTAAATCAATTCTAGACATAACTCCTTTAGTAAGAAGGCTTATTCCACCTTTACCTGACCTTAAATCATCTTCATTAAAAATTCTATCCATCACTTTTCCAAGATCAGTATTTATTATTTCTTCTACATACTTTTCTGGGACGGGAAAACCGAGGACAAGTTCCTATGCTTTCAAGTCCATCCTTACTTTCTATGTCTGCAATATTTATTATTATCCATTTTCCAAGTTTATTTGTAATTCCAGATTCTACTGATATAAAAAAGTCAGCTTCTATATTATTTTCTTTTGCATATTCTTTTAAATTTTTAACTCTATTTTGTGCACCTTGTAATATTTCATCATTTACTGGTTCTTCACCTACATCTGATGATACACTTATTCCCTCTATTTCTACATTTTCAAAATATTTTGAAAATGCTCTTTTTGCTCCTTCTATTTTTCCTGGATTTTTTGTTGCGATTAAAACTTTCATATATTTTCTCCTAAATTCTAATTAATACAATTCCTACAACGACTAAAATTGCAGCAATTATCTTTTTAGATAAATCTTCTCTTTCTTTTAAAAATATGTATCCAAATATTACATTCATCATAACAGTAAGTGCTAGAAGTGGTGCTACAATACTTAAACTTTGTAGCTGATATGCTCTTAGCTGAGTTAAAATCATAATAGCCCATGATATTCCTGTTAAAATTATATTTTTTCTATTTTCTTTAGAAAATTCTTCTTTTAAATCTGAAAACTTTATTCTTTCTACTATCATTAAAATTATTGCTGGAACTAAAAGTGTTATTGCAGAATAAAGTGGCATATTAAATGCTTTTGATGTATCTACATTTAAAAATAATGCTACTGTATAAATCACATTTGAAATAATTCCTAGTAAAACATATTTATTAAATTCAAATTTTCCTTTTTTAAAAAATACTAAAATATTACTAAATATTATAATAATTGCTCCTAAGAATTTAAGTAGCACAAATTCTTCTTTTAAGAATATAAGTCCTGCAAAAATCATAAAAGCAGTAGATAATTGCTGAAGTATATTAAATGTAGAAGACTCTACTCCTGACATTACTTTTGTATTTAATCTATCTGTTATAGTATAAAGAATTGTAACAAGTATAATTGTTATATAAATATGTATATCAGATGTAAAATTAAGTTCCATAAAAGGAGTAAATAAAAATGCTGTAATTCCTGCAAAAGCTTGTAAAAGTATAATTAGAGCACCTTCTTTTTTCATGCTTTTTGTAGATACCTTAAACATTTGTGTATATATTGTAGTCGCAATCAAATATAAAACTACAAAAACTATCCAGTTATTCATATTGTTTTCTCCCATTATTTATTAAATTCTTGCATGATTCCATATACCATTGATATGTCAGTTGGAACTATATATTTAGCTCCTATTTCTTCTGCAACGACAAGTACAAATGCACACATAGCACGTGTTGCATACCACCAGTCTGGATCTTTTGATTTATTTCTTATTTCATCTAAAGATATTTCTTCATAATATCTTGTACTTTCTTTTTTCCTTGTTTCTATATCCATCATTATTGATGATGCTTTATCTTTATATATAGTATTTTCTTCATATTTTATTCCAGATTCTCTTGCAAATAATTCATGTCCACCACCTGCTAAAATAAGTATATCAGATCTTTCTTTTGGAAGATTTAATCTTGCCTTTACAAATCCTTTTACTTTTTCAATACTAGTTGTCGCTAAATCATCTGCTAAATCTTGAAATTCATTCATTACATCAATAACACCAATCTTAGAATTTACCATTTCTTTTATTTTTTTATTTTCATATGTAGCAATTTCAGTAGATCCTCCACCGCCAATAAATACTGTAACCTTTTCATTTACAAATCTTGTAGCTCCACACACTGTAAGTTCATTTTCTTGGTCTTGGCTTATAATATGAAATGAATATCCTGTCTCTTTGTAAAATCTTGCTAAAAATTCTTCTTTTTCGTTTTCTTCTAATGTTCTAAATATACTAGTTCCGCATGCATAAATACTTGTATTATATTTTTCTTTTACAGATTTTACTTTATTTATTAAAGTTTCTACATCATTTTCATCTAAACAATTATGTAATTTATAATTCTTTTTAAATTGAATTGTAATCATATCTAATCTTGTAATTTCATCATTTTCGCAAAGATCTATTTTGGTACAAGTAGACCCAACTTCTATTACTATCATTTTCATAATATACGTCCTCCATTTTTTATAATTTTAGTTATTTTATCAAAAAATAATAAAAATAGAAAGCAAAGCTATTATTATATAGCTTTTACTTTCTAATATTCATCAATATTATATTCTAAAAGATTATCTCCGTCATAATTAAATTTAGCAGAAAAGAAGTGATTAGTTTCAAGTAATATTTTTAAGAATAATTTATCACCTTCCCATAGATTTAAAGAAAGTAAATTTTCTTTATCTACCCACTCTAAATCTCCTTCATTACATTCTATTAAATCTCCTAAAAAATCATTTGACTCAAAAACAAACATATACTCTGTTTCCCACGTTTTAGATATATATGTAACTATCCCTCTAAATTTTAATTTTTCTACTTTAAGTCCTGTTTCTTCAAATACTTCTCTTTTTATACATTCTTCTGGACTTTCGTCTTTTTCAAACTTTCCTCCGACCGGAATCCATTTTCCTTCATTAATATCTTCTTTTTTCTTAGTTCTATGTAACATTAAATATTTATTGTTTTTATTTATATAACAAATAGTTGAAAGTTTCATTTTTTTATCCTTTTCTTACTTTATTTTTTTCTATTCTTCTTTTGTAATATACATTTCTGGCAGTAAATCTTTTATTTTTACTATCTTTTCACCTTCTAGCAAAACTTCGGTATTTAAATTTTCATCATCTATCATTCTAATCATTTCTCTACAACTTCCGACATGGTGCATATATTTTATCTTTAGCAGAATAAGCTACTATTTTTGATATTCTTGTTTCATTATTTTTAAGCATTTCTGCAATTGCTGCATATTCTGCACATTTTCCAAGAGAGCAATTAAAATCAGTACTAATTCCACTATAAATATTTCCTTTATCAGTCATTAAAGCACATCCAACATGTCCACATGAAGAATAATAGCTTAATGTTCTTTTATAAGCAATTCTCTTTGCTTCATCTAGCAATTTTTCAAAGTCAGTATCCATATAAATCCTCCAACATCTATTATTTAACTTATTGTGCCCTTAAATTTAAAATTTATTTTATTCTTCATAAAACTTTTTAATATTTTCTAAATCAAATATCTCTTTTACAAATTGGCATAAATTTGAATATCCTGCAATCTCTCTACTTTCTGAGTCCATTACAAATTCAACATCTTTCCATTCATATGTTCCTTCATAATTTTCTTTTACTTCTTTTTCATCTGTGAAATCATATACTACATTTAAAACTGTTCCTGGATTTTTTGGATTTTCTTCCGGATAGCTTAAAGTAAATAAATGCTTTGGATTTTCAAGAACAATTCCAGTCTCTTCTAAGCATTCTCTTTTAGCAGTATCTAAAATACTTTCTCCTTCTTCTACTTTTCCACCAATTCCGTTCCAGCATCCGGCATATGGTTTTTTATTTCTTTTTACTAATAATACTTTTTTGTAATCTTTTGTAAATACCATTAAAACTACAAATTTTTTCATGTTACTTACTCCTTGTATAATATTTTTATATTTTTATATTTCTATGTTTTTCTCTTTAAATATATCTAGAAGACCCTTTAAGTTATTCATATTATAACAATATCCATCTATATTACATTTTTTTGCACCTTCAATATTTTCTTCTCTATCATCTATAAAGAAACATTCTTCTTTGTTTAGATTATATCTATTTAAAATTGTATTAAAAATATCAGCATTTGGTTTTTCTTGCTTTTCTAAGGCCGAAATCACAATACCATCAAATATATCTGCAAATTCTTTCTTTTCTTCTTTAAACCATTTATCAAATGAGACAGGGGCATTAGATAAAATAAATATTTTATAGCCATTATGTTTTAAACATTTTGCAATATCAAGCATTCTATCATCTAGATAAATAAAATCCATCCAATTTTCCATTATCATATCTACTAAAGAATGTAAGTTTTGAGGAAGTTTATTTTTAAAAATAAATATTGCTTCTTCATTTGTAATTCTTCCTGCATCTAAGTCAGTCCATTCTTTAGAATGAAAAATAACGTCTACTAGCATCTTTTTTTCATTTTCATCTTGTGTAAAAGCACTTGTTATTTTTTCTGGATTAAATTCAAATAATACATTTCCTAAATCAAATATTATATTTTTTATCATATAATGTGCTCCTTATATTTTACTATTTTTATCTTTTGCTTAATTTTTTTAGATTATATCATATAAGTTAAAAAAATATATATGTAAAAATAAAAAATAGTTTAAAAGGCTTAAAGTCTTTAAACTATTTTTATCTTATTCTTATTTTATTCATTTTTATTTTTTTAATTATTTATCAAGATTTTCTTTTTCAATCTCTATTTCATAGTTTCTAGGAATATCACTATTTACATCATTTTCATCTAATTCAATTTCAAATGTAGAGGCTTCTTCATCTGTATTTGAATATTTTAATCTTGCCTTATCATCAAAATCAATATTTACTGTTCCATCATCATTTTCAGTAACTTTTCCATTAAGTTCTTTTCCATTTAATTTAACAGTAATTATATTGTTTACTTTTTCTTTAATATTATTTGCAAGTTTTCCATCTGCCACTGCATTTACTGTTATAAAACTACTTGATAAAAGTACTACTAGGATTGCAACTATAGAAAGTGTCTTTTTTATATTTTTAGTTTTCATTATTTCCTCTCTTTCTAGATTAGATATAACTACCATATTTCTAACATTTTTTCTTATTTTATTTTTCATTTTTTGATTTACCATAGCTATATCCTCTTTTCTTAAATTCTCTTTTTATAAATCTTCTAAGTCTATGTAAAATTACTTTTGCATTTACATTTGAAATTCCTACTTCTTTTGAAATTTCTTTTATTTTCTTATTTTGATAATAAAACATTATAAAAATATTCTTTTCATTTTCTTTCATCTTGTCTATTAATATAGATATAATTTTCATTTTTTCTTTATTTTCAATATTTTCTAAATAATCGTAAGATTCATAAATCATATTTTCATAGTCATCTATATCATAAGAATTGTTTTCTATTCTAAAATTTCTATATTTCTTATATATAAGCTTCTTTGTAATTCCAGCTAAGTATGGTTTTATTTCCATATTCTCATCTAATCTTTTATAATTCTTCCAGAATATTATAAATACATCTGATAAAATTTCTTCTATATCTTCATTATTTTTTATCGATTTTGAAATAATAGTATAAACATAATTATCATATGTATCCATTACTTTTTCTATATTTAAGATATCATCTTCTATATAATCTTTTACTATCATTTTGTTTAGATCTAAACTCCCTAAAAAGTACTTTCTATTAATATAATCCCAAAAATCTAAAAAAGGTTACAAAAAAACACTACTTTTTAGTAATGTTTTTCTTTTTTTATTTTTGTTTTTTCTTTTTATTCATTTTCTTCTTTTTTGTTATTGTAATCATCTAAAAAGTGGTGAAATTCATCTTTTCTTCTATAAGAAATAATTGTATCTAAATTAACATTTTCTACACTTCTAAAAATATTTATATCAACATTTTTATAAACTTTTTTTAAATCTTTAATAAGATTTTTTATTTCTGCTCTTTTAGACCCTGCTTCATCATCATTTCTTTTTTCTGTAACTTTGCAAGCACATCTTATAAAATCTAAATTATATTTATCTCTCCATTTTATAATATCTTCTTCTCTTACAAAATACATTGGTCTTATAAGTTCCATTCCTGGATGTGATGTACTTTTTACTTTTGGCATCATAGTCTGCATTTGTGCTCCATATAGCATTCCCATTAAAATTGTTTCAATCACATCATCAAAATGATGACCAAGTGCAATTTTATTACAACCGAAGTGATTTTGCTTTTTCGTATAAATATCCTCTTCTCATTCTAGCACATATGTAGCATGGATGGTCTGAAATATTATCTACTGCATCAAATATTCTAGTCTTAAAAGTTGTAAGTGGTATATTTAAAAGTTTTGCATTTTCTAATATCTTTTCTTTATTTTCTTTTTTATATCCTGGATCCATAGAAATAAATTCTAAATCAAAATTCATTTTTCTATGTCTTTTTATTTCTTGAAAACATTTTGCCATAAGGAAAGAATCTTTTCCGCCAGAAATACAGACAGCAATTTTATCTCCATCTTGTATCATCTCATATTCTATTACGCCTTTTACAAACTTTGCCCATATATTTTTTCTAAAATTAGATACTAGTCCTTTTTCTATTTCCTCATATTTTTCCAAAATAAAATTGCTCCTTTATTTTTTATTTATTATATCTTTTACAACTTCTCCTGCTATAATTAACCCTGCAACTGATGGTACAAATGATATACTTCCAGGAGTAGCTTTTCTTGCATTTCCTTTATTTTCTACTTTTATTGGTTCTTCTTTTGAGTATAAAACTTTTAAGCTTTCTATTCCTCTTTGTTTTAATTCTTTTCTCATAACTTTTGCAAGAGGACATACCTCTGTTTTATATATATCTTCAATTTCAAGCCTTAAAGGATCTAATTTATTTCCAGTTCCCATGCAAGATATTATTGGAATATTTAGCTTTTTTGCTCTTTCTACAAGTTCTATTTTAGCAGATACTGTATCTACAGAATCTACTATATAATCAATATCTTTTTCAAGAATTCCTTTTGTATCTTTTGAGAAAAATTCTTTAAATGTTTTTATTTTTGCATTTGGATTTATAGAAAGTACTCTAGATGAAGCAACTTCTACTTTATCCATTCCAATTGTATCTTTAGTTGCAATTATTTGTCTATTTATATTAGTCTCATCTACTATGTCTGCATCTACTAATATAAAATTTCCAATTCCAGCTCTTGCTAAACCTTCTAATACATAAGAGCCAACTCCTCCAATGCCAAATATAGCAACTTTTGAATTATGTAACTTTTGTAAGTTTTCTTCTCCAATTAACATTTCTGTTCTTTGAAATATATTTTCCATTTTTTCTCCTCTATTGCAATTTCTTTATAATATCTGTTACATCATCTAATATATCAAGATTTCCTATCTTTACTTCATGTGCAACACAAGATTTTAAATGATGCTCAAGTATTATATTTCCTAAATTTTTTAAAGCCTTTGTAGCAGCTGCAATTTGAATTAAAACATCATCGCAGTATCTATCATCTGCTATCATTTGATTAATTCCTCTTATTTGGCCTTCTATAATGTTTAATCTTTTAGTTAAATTCTTTTTATCTTCTTCTGATCTATATGTTGATTTATTATTTTCACTTTTTCTGCAATTCTTGCAACCCATTTTTATCACCTCTTTAAGCAGATATTATATACCCACGTAGGGTATTCCGTCAAATATTAAAAAATGTGCCTTAAAATATGTACAAAAAAATATTATTCTAAGATTCTTTTGCTTACAATTAAATCTCTTATCGTATAATCATTTGATTCATAAAAACTTAAAGCAGTTTTATTATCTCCAAAGACTTCTATATTAATTCTGTAGCATCCTATTTTCTTAAAATAATCTTCGATTTTATTTAAAAGAGACTTTCCGAAGTCCCACTCTTCTATACTTACTGCTTACTATAAGCTCTAGTACTTCTCCTACTTTCTTACAGTCATTTGTAAGTATATCTTCTTCATCATTTTTATGAACAATTCCAATTATAAATCCTATTATTTTATTATTTTCTTTTGCAAGATATATTTTTCCTTCCTGAGAATTTATCAAATCAAAATCTCTTTTAAAAATCTCTTCTCTATAATTTTCTTTTAATACAAGAGTATGCCAATTATCAATATCTACAAGATAATTTTGAAGTTCTACTAATAAGCTTTTTATACTTTCATCATACTTTTTATCATATTCTATAATTTCCATAAAAATCACCCTTTATAAAATAATAGTACAAATAATTTGTTTTTCCATCAAGTAAATTTTAAAAAAATTAACCTTAGAATATAAACTAAGGTTAATCGAATTTATTTATATATTTTCTTTTCTAATTGTTTCAATAATATTTTGCTTATTTATTTTAGATAATGAATATCTCATCGTAATTCCAACAATAACCATTACAAATATAATAGAAATTATTATAGATTTATATGGAAGCATAAATCCAAAATCCATTTCTTCTGCTATTGCTTTATATATAAGATATGATAAACCTATTCCTAAAATATTTCCTATAATAAGTGATTTTATTCCATAGAAAATACTTTCTAAGTTAATCATTCTATTAAATTCTTTTTTAGTCATACCAATTGATTTTAGCATTGCAAATTCTTTACTTCTTAAATTCATGTTAGTAGTTATCGTATTAAATATATTTGTAACACCAATTAAAGTAATTACTATTATAAATCCATATAAGAATACTGAAATCCAAAGTACAATTCTATTTTGAGAACTTACCATGCTTTCTATATTGTTTATATTTATTCCTCTTAGCTCTTCATCTTGCGACAATTGTTTTTCAAGTTCATCTGCGTTTTCTGTATATATTTCAAGTTGGATATTATCTATACCTATATCTTCTTTATATATATCAAGGTCTGTTATTTTATCATACTCTTCATCGCTTACAATAAAATATGGGAAAGTACTATGCTCCATAAATCCAGTAGGAAGTTCATTTGTTACTTTTGCAATTTCCATATTAAAGATTTCTTTTCCATCCTTTTCTTTTTTAAGTCTATCTCCTTCTTTCATTTTTAGAAGTTTTATTTGCTGCTTTTTATAAGAAAATGTTCCAGAATCTATAAAAATAATTTTATCCTTTACATCTTCATATTTTAATCCTATTTTTTTCACAAAATCTTTATATGGTTTTTCGCCAATTGCATAAATCGTTAATAAATCTCCAAAATCATCTCCATCATCTATATAACTTTCTCTGTAATAATCTTTTCCTTTTTCGGTTAAATAATCTGTAAGATTAGATGTAGCAGATGTATCAGTAAAGCTTCTAACTTCTGAATATGACTTAATATTATCTGAATAATCTCTTAAAATTTTATTCTTTATCTTAATTTGTTCATCTCTATCTGCTCTTTCTCCACTTTCAGTATTAATATATAATGCAATATCAAAATTAAAATTTAAGTCATTATAGTATAATCCAGTCATATCAAATCCATAATTTATAAATGTTGAAAGTGCTATAAAAATTGTAATACTTACTACTAAAGAAATTACTGTTGTTCTATATTTACTTCTATTTCTTTTTAAATTTTTATATGCAACATCTCCACCAACTCCAAATATCTTTTTAATTATTTTTGGAGATTTTACTTTTTTAGCTTTAATTTTTATATCATTATTACTTCTTATAGCTTCTATAGGAGTAACTTTTTGTGCTTTTCTTGCTGAAAAATATGAAGATAAAAATATAGTAATAATAGCAAGAAGTATACTAAATAAAATAGCAATTAGTGGTACAGAAAAAACTATATTATTCGTAACTAAATCTTTTAACATTATTTGTGTAAATATTACTAAAATATAAGTTGCTAAAAGTCCACATAGTATTCCTATTGGAATTCCGAATAAGTCCTATAATTACACCTTCAAATAGTACTGATTTTTTAATCTGTTTTTTAGTAGCACCAACACTTTTTATCATTCCAATTTGTTTCATTCTCTCTGAAACAGAAATCGCAAATCCATTTCTAATTACAAATACACTTGCAAATACTATTATTCCAAGTACTATTGCAAGAAGAGTATATAAAACTCTGCTTACACCTTCAGATCTTGTAACACCATACCACATGATAAGATCAGTATTTACAAATATTTTATATTTTGCTGTCTCTTTATATATATCATCTAAGTTATCTACGCCTTCTATATTTTTTATTATATCGTATACATCATTTATCTTTTTTACACTAAATGAAATATTTACTTTTTTATCTTTAGTATCATTCATTTTAGTAATTATTGTATATCCTGGTGCTGAATGTTCTTCTACATTATAAGATGGTCTTTCCATTATACCAACAATTTTAAAGTCCATTTTTTTAGTATTTACTAATTTTTCTGTGTCTTGATAGTGAAATCCTTTTTCATCTTCATCTAGTTCCATTTCTCCATCTGCAAGTGCAGTCTTTTGGTCTACTTCTTTTCCATTTAGCATTCTTTGACCTACATCTATAGATAAAGTATCTCCTACATTAAGTTTAACATTTCCGTTAGTCTCTATATGTTTTGATATAATAACTTCATTTTCGTTTTCAGGAAGTCTTCCTTCTTCTAAAACAATACCATATTTTTTTAATGCATCTTCATCATATTCCATTAAATATAAATATGGTTTAGATTCATTTTTTAAGCCATCTAGTTTTGCGTATCCTACTCCTTTTGTAAAGAAGTATGTATCTATGTTTCTATTATTTATAATATACTTTATATCATTTTCTGGTACATCATATAATGTTGCATGAAAGTCTCCGAGGAGATTCTTTTGCTACATTTATAAATGTTTGCTGAAAACTTGAAAATACACCTGCTACTGCACATATAAGAGCAGTAGATAAAATTACACCAATAATTGTAACTAAAGTTCTTTTTTGATTTAGTTTTAAGTTTTTAGCGGTTAATCTATTTAAAATATTCATCTCTTAGTTCCTTTCATCTTTTATAATTTTTCCATCATCTATTGTAATTACTCTATCTGCTTCAAGTGCAATTTTTTCATCATGAGTAATTACAATTACTGTTTGATTAAATTTTTTATTTGAAAGTCTAAGAAGTGATATTATCTCATCTGATGCTTTGCTATCCAAGTTTCCGAGTTGGTTCATCTGCAAGCATTATACTTGGATTATTTATAACAGCTCTTCCTATTGATACTCTTTGTTGTTGTCCTCCTGATAATTCATTTGGAAGATTTTTTCTTTTACCCGATAAATTTAAAGTATCTAAAATCTCATCCACTCTTTTTTTATCTACTTTTCTTCCATCTAATTCACAAGGAAGTAAAATATTTTCTTCAACATTTAAAATTGGTATTAAATTATAAAATTGATAAATAAGTCCTACTTGTCTTCTTCTAAATATTGCTAAATTATCATCATTTAGACTATATATATCTTTTCCCTCTATATATACTTTTCCGTGATGTTGGTCTATCTACTCCTCCGAAGTAAATGTAAAAGTGTTGATTTTCCGAGAACCACTTGCACCAACTATTGCTACAAATTCTCCTTTTTCTACTGAAAAAGATACGTTATTTACAGCATAAACAGCATTTTCGCCTTTTCCATAAACTTTCTTTAGATTTTCAACTTTTAATATTTCCATATTATTTTCCTCCTCTTACAATTAACATTATAAAAAAGTAATGTGACTATAAAGTGACAAAAAATAATTTTTAAAAAAAATAGAGCAAATATTTAAAATGCCCTATTTTCTAAAGTAAATTTTTTATTACTTCATATATTTAATTTCAAAAGATGTGCCTTTTCCAAGAATAGAACTGCAACGAATCTTTCCACCGTCTTTTTCTATTATTGATTTTGAAAGAGCAAGTCCTATTCCAATACTATCTGCATCTGAATCTTTTCCTTTATAAAATCTTTCAAAAATATGCTTTAGCTCTTCTTTTTCTATTCCTTTTCCTTCATCAGATATTTGTATTTTTGTATATAAATTATTTTCCTCAAAATCAATATGAATGCTTTTCTTATTTTCACTATGTTCTATACAATTTTTAATAATATTTGTTATTGCCTCAATCTCCCAATTATAGTCTCCTATAAATTTTGCGTTTTGTTTTCCATTTAAATATATTTTTTGTTCTTTTATTTCTAATGGAATTTCTAGATTTTTTATAATATTATGTAAAAGCTCATACACATTTATCTCTTCTTTTTCAAAGTTTACAGTATTAGAATCTAATCTAGCAAGTTTTAGCATAGAAATTACAAGCCAATTTACATGACTTATTTGTCTTGTAATCTCTGATAAAAACATTTCTCTTGTTTCTATATCCATATCTGGATTTTCTTTAATATTATCAAGCATTATTGATATAGAAGTAAGTGGTGTTTTTAGCTGATGAGATATATCTTCTAAAGATTTTTGAAGCATTTCTTTTCCTTTAGAAGAGCTTTCAGCCTCTTCTTTTAGCATAACAGTAATTTTATAAAGCTCATTCCTTAAAAAGCTAAGTTCATATTCTGAATTTTCTTCTATTTTAAGTTCATAAGATTTATTATTTATTTGTTTTATATATTCTGTTATCTTTTTAAGTTCATTTTCTTCTTTTTTTAGATTTAAAATACTTAAAATCAAAAATAAAACAAATCCTACAAAAAGTATTGAAATATTAAGTCTTAAACTTTCTTTTTTCTTTTCTTCTAATCCATCTATTATTCCTGATTCAATTCCATATTTTTTGAGAAATTCTCTAGATTCCAAAGTGCTAGATTCATCTTCTAATTTTAAATTTTGTATTATTTTTTCTTCATCTACGTTTTCATAATCTTCTTTAATAAGTTCTACTAAAGAATAAACTGTATTATCAACTCTTTTTTCATAAGATTCATATTCTTTTATATTTAAGTATATTGATAAAACACATAAAAATATAAAAATAATACATCCAGCTATTAAAGTTTTCTTTTTTCTAAATAAATTCATTTTTATTTTCCTCTACAATATAACCGAAGTCCTCTTACTGTTTTTATTATCTTTCCATCTTCATCTTTTAGTTTCTCTCTTATTCTTTTTATGTATACTGTAAGTGTATTGTCATTTACAAAATTTCCTGCTATATCCCAGATATTATCTAATATTTTTTCTCTTGATATTAACTTTCCTAAATTTTTAAAGAGCATTACTAGTATCTTATATTCAAGAGATGTAAAACTTACTTCTTCATTTTTTAGATATACTTTAGCACTATCTAAATTTATTTCAACATCTTTTACTTTTATTATATTTTGATTTTTTTCTTTAGTAGATTTTTCATATCTTCTTAAAACACTATTTATTCTAGAAATAAGTTCCATATTTCTAAAAGGCTTTGTAATATAATCATCTGCTCCCATATCTAAGCCTTTTACAATATCTTTTTCATCATCTTTTGCTGTTAAAAATATTACAGCCGTATCTTCTATTTCTTTTATCTTTTTGCATATATCTCTTCCATCACCATCTGGCAAAGATATATCTATTAAACATAAATCATAATAATTTTCTCTTATATTTTTTAGAGCATCTTCTACATTCTTTGAGGTATCAAGAATAAAATTTTCTTTTTCAAAAAGATATTTAAGCCCCATTATGATAGTATTATTATCTTCTACAAGTAAAATCTTTTTCATATTATTTTCCTTTTATAAATTCAAATTTTTAAAGTAAACTATTTAAATCTGATAGCATATCTATCTTTTTATAGATTATGCTTTTTTCATCTACTTTTTTATCTCTATCCATAAGTATTGGAATAAATCCTTTTTTATTTGCTGCATCTAAGTTTAAAATATCATCATCTACAAATATAGCCTCATTTTCTTTTATATCAAAATCTTTTATTGGATGATCAAAAAGTAGTAGCTCTTTTTTTGTATATCCATAATCTGATGAGATGTATACTTTTTCAAATAAATCATATATTTTTAAATCTTTCATATATCTTCTTCCAGATGGCCAGTTGTCAGATAGGCATATGAGTTTATATTTCTTTGAAAGCTTTTCTAAAGATAGATATGTATCATCATATAATTTATATTTATCATTGTTTTTTACAAAATCTATTGCACAATTTAAAGAAATATCATCTATATTTTTATTTTCATATTTTATTTGTTTAAAAGCTTTTTTATAGAAATTTTTAAACATTTCTATTTCTTCTTTTTCATTTTCTAATATGTCTCCAATTTCTTTTCCGGCATTTTGATTAAAAGCTATTTTTAAATCTTCTATTTTTATTTTATTCTTATCTACATATTTGTAAAAATTTGGTGTTATAAACCAATTTCCTGAAACCGGATATGCTAATACTTTTCCAAAATCTAATACTAAATATTTTACTTTCATATTTTATAAATTTTCCTTTATCCATTTTATATCTTCTATTGATTTATCTATATTAAATCTACCATTTCCAATTGGATAATATACACTATAAAAATTATATTCTTTTCCGTTAATATCTTTTTTAAATAGCTTTTTTCTAGATTTAGATACTGATATTTTTTCATCTAAAACTATTGAACTTACTTGATTTCCAAAAAGTATAACTACTTTTGGATTTAAAATTTCTATTTCCTTTTTTAGCAAATTTAAGTATTCTAAATAAACTGAATCTGGAAGTGGTCTTGCATCAATTTGTGTACATTTTCCGAAGATTTGTAATAAAGATTTTTTTCTTTTCTATATCTTTATATACTTCATCTGCAAATTCTTCTGTCCAATCTGCTGGTTTCATTTCTTTTATTTTTTTATATATTTTTTCATCTTGAAGTCCTACATTATAAAATAAATCCCAAATATTTTTAGTTCCAATCCATGGAGCTCTTATTCCTCTCCAAGATTTATCTGACGCTATATTTCTTCCTGTTGGATTCATAAATACAAAACATATGTCAGGACTTATGCAGCCACCATTATATATAGAATTTAATTCTTTTGCTCCGAATTTTAATTGAAGTTTATCGTATTCTTTATTTAAATCTTCTATTTTCATATTTTTTATTACCTTTTTTATTTTTTAAAAGTATATCAGTTTTTTTTATATAAAAAAAGTCTAAAGATTATTTTTTATCTTTAGACTACATTTAATTTTAAATTTTTAATCTTTTTTTATTTTAATTATTCATCATTATCCTTTTTTCCAAAACTTCTTTTCTTTACTAAAATATCACCAAATATTTCTCTTTGATTAGTATATACTTTATTTCTTCTAGATAATTCTAAAAGTCCTGAAAAAGCTGTAACAACTTCTGGTCTAGATTTTTCGTTAAGTGAAAATAATTTATTGAATACAAAACTTTTATGTTTAATTAAAGCTCTAAACATATCTTTAACTTTACTTGCAACTGTAAACTGTTCAACTATTGCAATTTTTTCTATGTTTTTAGCATTTTGATTCATTTTTGTTTCTAACGCATTCATCATTCTTTCATATCTTTTTGAAAGTTCTAAATGTGAATATTTTTTCTCAAGTTTTTGAGTAGGAAGTTCTATTTCTTCTGGAACTCCATAAGCTCTTTTAGAATTTTCTAAATAAAATTCTTTAAACTTCTTACTAATCTCTTTATATTTTTTATATTCAATAATTCTTTTAATAAGCTCTTCTTCTGTAAGTTCAGCTTCATCTTCTGCTTCTTTTGGAAGAAGTTCTTTTGACTTTAAATATACAAGTGTACTTGCCATTACTAAAAACTCACTTGCAATCTCTAGATTCATCTCTTCCATTTGATTTATATAATCTATGTATTGGTCTGCAATATCTGAAATCTTAACATCATAGATATCTAATTTTTCTTTATCTATAAGATGGCATAAAAGGTCTAAAGGACCTTCAAAGTTATCTAATTTAAGTTCATATTTACTTGTCTCTAGTGTTAGAATTCCCATCTTACTCTCCTATACTTTTTAATGTTTTTTCACTATATCTTTTAGATATTAAATATTTTTTAATATCTTCAAATTCCATAGTTCTTGATTTTTTTAAAACAATATTTTTAGCAGATTTTAGTTCATACTCTTCTAAATTATCTATATTATTATTTACATAAGTTTCAACTAAATCTTTATCAATACCTTTAGAAATCATTTTATATTTTAGTTCAAATATTGATAGATTCTTTAAAGAGAGAGATTCGTTTATGAATCTCTCTATATAATCTTCATCACTAATATATCCTAAATCTTTTAATATTTCAATAGCTTCTTCTAAAAGACTGCTATCCTCATTTTCAAACTTTTGTCTTACTTCTCTTTCAGTCCTTTTTTTGAACATTACATATTTTAAGATTTTCGTTTTAAGTTTTTCAAGCTTATCTAAATAAGCTAGTCTATCCTCATCTGCAAACTTTTCTATCATTATTCTTCTATATCCTCATCATCTTCTTCATTTTCTGTAACATCTTCATTATCTAGAGCTTGTTCAAAAGCTTTTTCTGATTTTTCTCTTACTTTCTTTTCAATTTCTTCTGCAATTTCTGGATTTTCTTTTAAGTATTTCTTTACATTTTCTCTACCTTGTCCAATTTTTGCATTGTTGTAGCTAAACCATGCTCCACTCTTATCTATGATATCAAGTTGTACTGCTAAGTCAACTATACTTCCTTCTCTTGAAATACCTTCTCCATACATAATATCAAATTCAGCCTCTCTAAATGGTGGAGCAACTTTATTTTTAACAACTTTTACTCTTGTTCTATTTCCGATTACTTCTCCATCTTGTTTTATACTTTCAATTCTTCTTATATCAAGTCTTACAGAAGCATAGAATTTAAGTGCTCTACCACCAGGAGTTGTCTCTGGATTTCCAAACATAATTCCAACTTTTTCTCTTAATTGATTTATAAATATAATTGCAGTTTTTGATTTATTTAAAACACCTGCAAGCTTTCTTAAAGCTTGAGACATAAGTCTTGCTTGAAGACCTATATAAGAATCACCCATATCTCCATCTATCTCAGCTTTTGGAACTAAAGCTGCAACAGAGTCTACTACAATTATATCAATAGCACCACTTCTTACTAATGCTTCAACAATCTCTAAAGCTTGTTCTCCTGTGTCTGGTTGAGATACTATTAAATTATCTATATCTACTCCAAGCTTTTTGGCATATATTGGATCTAGTGCATGCTCTGCATCAATAAAAGCTGCCTCTCCACCTTTTTTCTGAGCTTCTGC
>CANQYZ010000021.1 GCA_947628215.1 uncultured Clostridia bacterium
ACTAAAACAAATGCTAAAGCTTGAAAATGCTGTAACTGTAGAGAGAGAGAGAGAGCTACACTTCTAACGAAGTAAAAATTAGCTTTTGTTTTGATGCGAAAAATTTAGAGGATAGACTAGAAAATTAGTTTATCCTTTTTGTGTTAGTCTTTAATATTTTAAACTTAATATATATTATTTATTTTTAAGAAAGGAGAAATCCATGAAGAAAAAAACATTATTAATAGTATTAGTAGCTACTTTATTTGTAGCAATGGTAGCATTAACAAATTCTGTACAAGCTGCTAGCGGTGATGCTACAACAACAGTTACTAAAATTGAAGCACTAACAGGTGGAACATTCGATAAAGAAGTTACATCTAATCCAGCTTCACCTGTAACATTAACATTATCTGCTGATGAAATAAAAGCTTTAAAATGATATGATAAAGATGATCCAACATATCAAGATGGATTAGTAAGACCAAGTAGTGGATGGTGGATTGGATTTAGATTAACATTTAGTGAAGATGTTTCAACAGATACTAATAAAAAAGTTTCTGCAACATATACAGACTATACAGGGGCTGTTAAAGGTCCACAAGAAATTAGCTTAGATAAAGACCAAACATCAGTATATACATGCTGGCTTGGAATTGATAAAAACAAAGTAGAAGGAAAAACAGGTGAAGTTAGAATTGGTACATTTAAATACACAAATGCATCAGGATTAGACTATACTGTTATAGTAAAAGTTAAAGAAGCTGAAAAAATAGTTTTTACTCCAGATGAAAGAGCTATTGAAGTTAAAGTAGGAAGTCATGTATTTACTATGTTAAAAGGTAAAAGCTTAAAAGAAGGATTGACAGAAATCGAAATGAAAGAGTTAGAAGCTTTACTAACTAAAGAAGGATACTCATTTATAGGATTATACAAAAAAGGAACAGAAACTGAAGTAAGTTTAACAGATAAATTATCAGAGGATACAGAGTTAGAAATAAGATTTAAAAAATTACCTGAAAATAAACCAGCAGAAAAGAAAAAAGATCCAACACCAAATACAGGTGTAAACGTATATGCAGTAGCAGGAGCTATACTAGTTGTATCAGCTTTAGGTGTAATAGTTTTAAATAAAAGAAAATAATTGAATTTATTTAAGATAAAAATTATTTGAAATAAGGTAATAGAGCAAGGTGTTGCTCTATTACTTTTGCATTACAATGATTGACTTTAATCTACATAGAGTGATAAAATAGCACTGAAATAAGGAAAAAATAAAGGAGAAACTAAAACAAATGCTAAAGCTTGAAAACATTGTAACTGTAGAGAGAGAGAGAGAGAGAGAGAGAGCTACACTTCTAACGAAGTAAAATTTAGCTTTTGTTTTGATGCGAAAAATTTAGAGGATAGACTAATTTTTTAGTCTGTCCTTTTTGTGTTTGTCTTTAATATTTTAAACTTAATATATATTATTTATTTTTTAGAAAGGAGAAATTTCAATGAAAAAGAAATTATTAGCAGTAGCTACTTTAGTTTTAGCTATTTGCTTAAGCTTAACAATTTCTGTTAGAGCAGAAGCAACAGATGGTGCAACTTCTAAAGAAAGCGGACATATTGCTTCTGTTACAAGTCAAGACGGAAAAACAACAAAATATTATACAAGACTAGATGCAGCTTTATCAGCAGTTCAAAATAATGAAACAGTTGAATTACTTGAAGATTTAACTATTCCAACACAAGGCGGAGATAATGGTAGTGTTACTAAAGGTGGAACAGCAGTATCAGGTGTTGTTCTAAATTTAGGAGGACATACTATATCTGCCAAAGATGGTAAAGATGCAGTTATAGTTAAAGATGGTAGTTCTATAACTATAAAAAATGGAACAATAAAAAATGAAGGTGTAGATTGTGCAATTATAGTTGCAAAAGGAACTGTTACTTTAGAAGATGCTAGACTTTCAAATACAAAAGGAAAATATGGTGCTATTCAATTAGGTTCTGGAGAAAATAGCGGAACTGTTATTATGAATCATGGAACAACAGTAAATGGAAATATTGTTTCAACTGTAAGTAGTAAAGTTGAAATGAATAATGAATCAGAAGTAAATGGATATGTTTATCCACAAAACAACAGTGAATTTGTAATGAATGGCGGAACAATAAACGGTGGAGATGGATTTGCAATTACAGGAAATGGTTCAAAAGAAGGAAGTACAAAAATTACAATTAATGGTGGTACATTAAAGAGTGATAAAACAGCAGTTATATATCATCCACAAGCCGGAACACTAGATGTAAAGGGTGGAACTTTAACAGGTAAATTTGGTATAGTAGCTAGAAGAGGAAATGTAAATGTAACAGGAGGAAAAATTACAGCTACAGGTACAGGAACAGACACAGTTGGAGATGCTGTAGAAGGAGCAGATAAAGTTAATTTACCAGCAGGAACAGCAATCGTAATTGATAATAAATCTGCAACTTATGAAGGCAATGCTAAAGCTAAAATTTCAGGTGGAGAATTTGAAGCTTCAAATGAAACTCCTATAGTATCTTTAGTTGATGAAGAACATGAAGATTTTGAAATTTTAGGTGGAGCTTATAATAAAGCATTTGATCAAGCATATATTAATGCAGAAAAAGCAGAAGTTAAGATTGGTGATAAATTCTATGTTGGAGATGATGCTACAAAAGCAGTTACAGAAGCAATAAAAGATGAAAAAGCAGTTATTGAAGTATTAAAAGGAAATGTAACTATAGAAGGTGCAGTACCAGGAGTTACAGTATTAAACTCTGGAAACGGAGATGTAACTGTAAACGGAATGAACGTTACAACAGAAAAAGTAGTAGTTCCAGCACCTGAAAAAGAAGATGAAGAAGATAAAGATCCAACACCAAATACAGGTATTGATGTATTTGCAGTAGCAGGAGCTATACTAGTAGTATCAGCTTTAGGTGTAGTAGTTTTAAATAAAAGAAAATAATTTATCTAAGATAAAAACATTTAACATAAAGTGATAGTAGAGCAAGAAATTCTTGCTCTACTATTTTGCACTGCAATGGTTGACTTTAAGCTATAGAGAATGATAAAATAGCTCTGAAATAAAAGAGAAACAAAACTATTTTTGTATATATCTTTTATATTTTAAACTTAACATATATTATTTATTTTTTAGAAAGGAGAATTTCTATGAAAAAGAAATTATTAGCAGTAGCTACTTTAGTATTAGCTATTTGCTTAATATTTACAGCTTCTGTAAGAGCAGATAATCATGAAGTAGATAGCGCTGAAGGTGCTAAAGCTTCATTAAAACATGGAGATACAGTAAAATATTATGATGATTTAAATGAAGCAATAAAAGTAGCAGAAGACAATGATAAAGTAACTTTATTAGAAAGTGTAACTTTAAATGATGGTACATCAGTTGTTTGTGAAAATGGAAAAAGTATTACATTAGATATGAATGGATTTGATATTTCATCTACTAGTAATACAGCTTCTACATTTCGTGTAGGACATTCAAGTACTATTGTTATAGAAAATAGTAAAACTACTGGTGGAAATATTACTCATACAGGAGCAGGAGATAGAATTCCATTGTTAATTAATTCTGGAACAGTTACTTTAAAAAGTAATGTAACTTGTAAATTAACAGGAACAAGACAAAGCACTACATCAAGTAGTTTTGCTGTTAAAGTTGGACAAAAAGCAGAGACTACTAATGATGCTAAATTAATAGTAGATGGTGGTAAAGTAGAAAGTACACAATCTGGTGTTTCTATAGTTGGAACAAAATCATCTGTAGAAGTTAAAAGTGGCTTAGTTAAAGCAAGTGACTTTGGAATTGCTGAACCAAACGGTTCTGCAACAAATTCTACTATAACAGTTTCTGGTGGAACTGTAGAAAGTGAAAACTACGCAGGAATATACAAACCAAATACAGGAAGTGTTACTGTAAGTGGTACAGGTGTAGTAAAAGGAAAACTAGGAATTGTAGCTCGTAGAGGAGATGTTACAATATCAGGTGGAGAAGTAATTGCTACAGGAAAAGCTAGTGAAAAGATAGATGTAGGAAATGGAGTAGATCCACTTGAAGGTGGAACAGCTGTTATTATAGATAATAATACAGAATCTTATAAAGATGATACAGCAAAAGTTGCAATTACAGGTGGTAAATTAACAGCAAATGACGGACAAAAACCAGTTACAGGATATGTAGGAGAAAATGGAGATGAAAATGATTACGTAGATAATATCTCTATTACTGGTGGAGCATTTTCTGATGAATTTAATCAAGCATTTGTAAAGAACAATAAAACAGAAGTATCTGTTACAGATAAAAGCGGAAACAAAACATATTATGTAGGACAAGATGTTATAAATGCAGTTAATGAAGCTGCTAAAAATAAAGATGCTGTTGTAGAAGTTTTAGCAGGAGACTTAAAGATTCTTGGTGCAGTTGACGGATTCACAATAAAGAATTCTGGAAAAGGAAATGTAACAGTAAATGGAATGAAAGTAACTGCAAACGAAGAAGTAGTAGTTGAAACAGAAGATGAAGAACAAGATGATACACCCAAAATGGGTACAGTAAATGTATTTGCAGTAGCAGGAGCTATATTAGTAGTTTCAGCTTTAGGTGTAGTAGTTTTAAATAAAAGAAAATAATTTATCTAAGATAAAAATATTTAAAATAAGGTAGTAGAGCAAGAAATTCTTGCTCTATTACTTTTAGATTACAATGATTGACTTTAATCTACATGGAATGATAAAATAACTCTGAAATAAGGAAAAAATAAAGGAGAATTTAAAACAAATGCTAAAGCTTGAAAATGCTGTAACTGTAGAGAGAGAGAGAGAGAGAGAGAGAGAGAGCTACACTTCTAACGAAGCAAAAATTAGCTTTTGTTTTGATGCGAAAAAATTTAGAGGATAGACTATTTTTGTAGTCTGTCCTTTTTGCGTTGTTTTTAATATTTTAAACTTAATATATATTATTTATTTTTTAGAAAGGAGAAATTTCTATGAAAAAGAAATTATTAGCAGTAGCATCTTTAATATTAGCTACTTGTTTATTGCTTACAATTTCATCAAATGCAGAAACTGTAGGAAAATCAACTAATGAAGGAAATAATGCAGTAGCTTCTATTACAGCTGATGGAAACACACTTTACTATGATAGATTAGACGATGCTTTAAATGAAGTACAAAATAATCAAACTATAGTAATGCTTAAAGACTTAGGAGTACCAACAGATAGTGGAAACAACGGTTTCGTTGAGAAAAAAGGAACAAAAGTAACTGGAGTAGTACTAGATTTAAATAATCATACTATAGCATCATCAGATGCAAATAAAAATACTGTAGAAATAGAAGATGATAGCTCAATTACAATAAAAAATGGTACTATTAAACATACAGAAAATAGAATTGCTCTAAAAGTAGGAAAAGGAGAAGTTACACTTGAGAATGTAACAGTAGAAAATAAAACAGCAAATGGTGGAAGAGGAGCAATCCAAGTTGGAAATAATGCCAATAGTACATCTGGAAGTTTAGTAATAAATGAAGGAACAAAAATAAATGGTGTTATTGTAGTTGCTACAAGTAGTAAACTTGAAATGAATGGCGGAGAAATAGATGGCGGAAATGGATTTGCAATTGCAGGAAATGGTTCAAAAAGTGAAAGTACAGAAATTACAATAAATGGTGGAACACTAAAGAGTGACGGAACAGCAGTTATTTATCATCCACAAAGTGGAACATTAAATGTTAAAGGTGGAACTTTAACAGGTAAATTTGGTATAGTAGCTAGAAGAGGAGATATAAATGTAACAGGTGGAACAATTACAGCTACAGGTACTGGAACAGATACAGTTGGAGATGCAGTAGATAAAGATGGAAAGAAAGTTGAATTACCAGTAGGTACAGCTTTTGTAATTGATAATTCTGCAGAAAACTATGACGGAGATGCAAAAGTTACAATTGGTGGTGGAACTGTAAGTGCAAATGAATTAATACTTTATTCACTTGATGACGAAGAAGAACATAAAGATTTCTTAGTAACAGGTGGAAAATTTGATAAAGCTGTTGACGTAGCATATGTTTCAACAGATAAAGCAGAAGTAAAGATTGGAGACAAATACTACATTGGAGATGATGCTACAGAAGCTATTACAGAAGCAATAAAAGATGAAAAAGCAGTTATCGAAGTACTAAAAGGAAACGTAACTATAAAAGGTGCTGTACCAGGAGTTACAGTACAAAACTTAGGAAATGGAAACGTAACTGTAAACGGAATGAAAGTTACAGCTGATGACGAAGTAGTAGTTCCAGAACCTGAAGAAGAAGAACAAGATGATACACCAAAAATGGGTACAGTAAATGTATTTGCAGTAGCAGGAGCTATATTAGTAGTTTCAGCTTTAGGTGTAGTAGTTTTAAATAAAAGAAAATAATTGAATTAATAAAGATAAAAATTATTTGAAATGAGTTAATAGAGCAAGGTGTCTTGCTCTATTACTTTTGTATTACAGGGATTGACTTTAATCTGCATGGAATGATAAAATAGCACTGAAATAAAAAAGAATAAAGGAGAATCTAAAACAAATGCTAAAGCCTGAAAACATTGTAACTGTAGAGAGAGAGAGAGAGAGAGCTATGCTTCTAACGAAGTAAAATTTAGCTTTTGTTTTGATGCTAAAAATATAAAGGGTAGACTATTTTTGTAGTCTATCCTTTTTGTGTTTGTTTTTAATATTTTAATCATAATATATATTATTTATTTTTTAGAAAGGAGAAATTTCTATGAAAAAGAAATTATTAGCAGTAGCTACATTAGTATTAGCTATTTGCTTAAGCTTAACTATTTCTGTAAGAGCAGAAGATAGTGGTGCAGATCAATATGAAGAAAGCAAACATGTTGCTTCTGTAACTAAAGGTGAATCAACAAAATACTATGAAAGATTAGATGCAGCATTAGCAGCAACAGAAGATGGAGCAGAAGTAAAATTATTAAAAGACCTTAGTGTACCAACAGATAGTGGAGATAATGGTTATATTTTAGCAAATGCAGATAAAACTTATACATTAGATTTAAATGGTAAGAAAATTGAATCTGCAGGTTCATTCACTATGGCAATAACAAAAGGAACAATTACAATAACAGATAGTAGTAGTGCAAAAACAGGAGCAATAAAGAATAGCAAAAATGGACCAGCTATAGTTGTTTGCAGTAAATCATCTTTAACTATAAAAGGTGGAACATATGAAACTGTTTTAGAAGATGGAAAAGCTCCTGCTGCAACTATCCAAGTTGGAAATTTATCAGATGAAGCAAAAGACGCAGGAACTTTAGTCGTAGAAAATGGAGCAACTGTGAAAGGATCAGTTAGTGCTTTTGCAGATGGAAGCTCAATAACAGTTAATGGTGGTACAATAAATGGTGGAAAAACATTTGCTGTTTCTGGAAATGGTGCTAATTCAAAAAATTCAACAATCACAATTAATGGTGGAACATTAACAAGTGATGAAACAGCAGTTATATATCAACCACAAACTGGAACATTAAATGTTAAAGGCGGAACTTTAACAGGTAAATTTGGTATCGTAGCTAGAAGAGGAAATGTAAATGTAACAGGTGGAACAATAACAGCTACAGGTACAGGAGAAGCAGCTGTTGGCGATGCAAAAGATAAAGAAGGAAATAGAATCCAACTAAAATCAGGTACAGCTTTTGTAATTGATAATGCTTCAGAAGGATATACTGGAGATGCAAAAGTTATAATTGATGGCGGAACTGTAAATGCAAATGCATTAATACTTTATTCACTTGATGATGAAGAAGAACATAAAGACTTCGTAGTAACAGGTGGAAAATTTGATAAAGCAGTTGATGTAGCATATGTTTCAACAGATAAAGCAGAAGTTAAAGTTGGAGATAAATACTACATTGGAGATGATGCTACAAAAGCTATTGCAGAAGCTATAAAAGATGAAAAAACAGTTATTGAAGTATTAAAAGGAAACGTAACTATAGAAGGTGCTGTACCAGGAGTTACAGTTCAAAACTTAGGAAATGGAAACGTAACAGTAAATGGAATGAAAGTAACAGCTGATGACGAAGTAGTAGTTCCAGAACCTGAAGAAGAAGAGCAAGATGATACACCAAAAATGGGTACAGTAAATGTATTTGCAGTAGCAGGAGCTATATTAGTGGTTTCAGCTTTAGGCGTATTAGTTTTAAATAAAAGAAAATAAATAATAAATTAAGTTTAAAATTAAGCAAGGTAATAGAGCAAGAATTTAATTCTTGCTCTATTACTTTTGTACTACAGGGATTGACTTTAATCTACATGGAATGATAAAATAGCACTGAACTAAAAAAGAATAAAGGAGAAACAAAAACAAATGCTAAAGCTTGAAAACATTGTAACTGTAGAGAGAGAGAGAGAGAGAGAGAGCTATACTTCTAACGAAGTAAAATTTAGCTTTTGTTTTGATGCGAAAAATATTAAGGATAGACTATTTTTGTAGTCTATCCTTTTTGCGCGTGTTTTTAATATTTTAAATCATAATATATATTATTTATTTTAAAAGGAGGAAAAAGTTCGATGAAGAAAAAATTCTTACTTGTGTCTGTTTTATGTGCAGCTGTATGTTTAATGCTTACAGTTTCAGTTAGAGCAGCAGGAACATCTATGCCACAAGAACAAAGTAATAAGATTACTTTAACTGAAGATGTTACATTATCATCTGAACATAAAGTCGAAAGTGGTAAACATACAATCGATTTAAATGGACATACTATAACAGCATCAAATAGTTATACAATTAATGTAGAAAAAGGTGCAACACTTACTATCACAGATAGTAGTACTGGAAAAACAGGAAAGGTTATACATACATCTAGCGAAAATTCTTGTATAAGAAATGCTGGAAATTTAACTTTAGATGGAGTTAAAGTAGAAAGCAATTTCGTATGTGTAAAAAATGAATCAACAGGAACAGCTACTATAAACAACTCTACATTAATAACAAGTTATGACAAAGTAGATTCAGGAGCTATATTCAATCATGGAAAATTAACTGCTACAGGTAGCACTATTAAGTCAACAGGAAGAGGAGTTTCTATATTTGGAAATGCAGGAACAGTTACTGCAAAAAATTGTACTATAGAAGGAAAATCTCCTATGAATGCAGCTGAAGGTGCAGCTATATTAGTAACAGGTGGAAAAGTTACAGGTGGATCAATAGGAATGTTTCCAAAGGGAACTATTGTTGTATCTGGTAAAGTAGAAGCACCAGTATCAATAAATCTTGAAAGATTCATGACAGCAGGATCTACACTAGTACTTGCTGAAAGTGAAGTATTAAAATCAAGCGTAAATATTCCAGAAGATGTTACATTAGAAGTTCCTGCTAATAAAAAATTAACTTTAGATAAAAAAGGTAATTTAAATATTGCCGGAAGTCTAAAAGGAACAGTAGATGGAACAATTTATAATAAAACTAAAAATTCATATTATGGAACATTAGAGCAAGCATTAGTTAATGCAAATTTAAATGAAGATGAAGATACTTTAGTAGTACTAAAAGATACTGAAGAAACAGAATTCTTATTTAGTGCTGCGCAAAAAGCTAAATCTTTAACAAATAATAAAAATACAATATTAGATTTAAATGGACATAAAGTTAAAACAACTTTAAAAAATGCAGAAGGTGCAGAATTAGAAGTTGTAGATACATCTAAATCTAAAAAAGGTACTTTTGATGGAACAGTTACAAACGATGGCGTTTTAACAGTAGAAGCTGGTAACTTTACAGAAATGCCAGTAACAACTGAAAAAGCTACTACAACATTAAATGGCGGAACTTATCCAATAAAAGATCTTCAAAATGCAGTAATTCCAGAAGGAAAAGAACTAGTAAAGAATGCAGATGGAACATATTCTATAAGATCAATAGTTCCAGAAGCAGATGAAGAAGAAAAAGACGATACACCAGATACAGGTATTGATGTATTTGCAGTAGTAGGAGCTATATTAGTAGTTTCAGCTTTAGGTGCTGTAGTTTTAAATAAAAGAAAATAATAAAAATAAATAATAAATTAAGTTTAAAATTAAGCAAGGTAGTAGGGCAAGAATTTCATTCTTGCTCTATTACTTTTGCGTTACAAAGATTGACTTTAATTTACATAGAGTGATAAAATAGCTCTGAAATAAGGAAAGAATAAAAGGAGAACACTAAAACAAATGCTAAAGCTTGAAAATGTTGTAACTGTAGAGAGAGAGAGAGAGAGAGAGAGAGAGAGAGAGCTATACTTCTAGCGAAGTAAAATTTAGCTTTTGTTTTGATGCGAAAAATATAAAGGGTAGACTATTTTTGTAGTCTATCCTTTTTGCGCGTGTTTTTAATATTTTAATCATAATATATATTATTTATTTTAAAAGGAGGAAAAAGTTCGATGAAGAAAAAATTTTTGCTTATGTTTGCTATATTATTAGCTACATGCTTAATGCTTACAATTTCAGTTAAAGCAGACAATAATGGAAAATTACCAAACGAAAGTGGAAATACGATTACTTTAACAGAAAATGTTACATTAACATCAGAACATAAAGTCGAAAGTGGTAATCATACAATCGACTTACAAGGGCATACTATAACAGCAACAAATGGTTACGCAATTAATGTAGCAAGCGGTGCAACACTTACTATTAAAGATAGTAGTTCTGGAAAAACAGGAAAAATTATACATACAACAGGAGAACAATCTTGTATAAGAAATGAAGGAACATTAACTCTAGAAGGAGTTAAAGTAGAAAGTAATTTCGTAGCTGTAAAAAATGAAAAAGATGCAACAATGACTATAAAAAATTCTACAATTACTTCAAGCTATGCAAAAGCTGATACAGCTGCTGTACTTAATTTTGGAAAAGGTACAATAGAAAACAGTACTGTAGAATCAACTGGAGCAAAAGGAGTTGCAATTAGTGGTATAATTGGCACTGAAAAAACAAATTCAACTCTTACTGTAACAAATAGCACAGTAAAAGCAAATTGGTATGCAATTTCAACTTGCTCAAGAGATAAGATTACTGTAGAAAACGGAAAGATAGAAGGACCTCTTTCTGCAACATCAGGAAAAGATCAAATAGACATTAAAGGAAATGTAGAAGGTCCTATGAATGCAGTAAGATATGCAGTATCAGGTGCAAAAGTTACATTAAATGAAGATAATGTTAATGTTAAAAATGATGTTTATGTAAATGAAGGTGTAACACTTGTTATTCCAGAAGGAAAGAAAGTATCAGTTGACAAAACAGGATCTTTAACTGTTACAGGTACTGTTAATGGAAAAGTAGGTAGTGCAGTATTAAATGAAACAAAAGGTACTTATTATGGATCAGTTGAAAAAGCACTTATCAATACAACAAAAGATGAAGTAAATAAATTAGTATTAAAAAGTAATGTTGAAGAAACTGAATTCCAATTTAAAGCTGCAAAAGAAGCAAATGCTTTAGTAAATACAAAAAATGTTGAAATAGACTTAAATGGATATACTCTAAAAACAACTCTTGAAAATGGTGCTGAAGCAACAATGAAAATTGTTGATGGAAGTAAAGCAAAAACTGGAAAAGTAGATGGTAAAGTTACAAATAAAGGTACATTAACAATTAATAATGGAAAATTTACACAAATGCCAGTAACAGCAGAAGGTGCTACTACAACATTAAATGGCGGAACATATCCAATAGAAGATATACAAAATGCAGTAATACCTGAAGGAAAAGAACTAGTTAAAAATGCAGATGGAACATATTCAATAAGATCAATAGTTCCAGAAGCTGAAGAAGAAGACGACAAAGATCCAACACCAGATACAGGTGTAGATGTATTTGCAGTAGCAGGAGCTATATTAGTAGTTTCAGCTTTAGGTGCTGTAGTTTTAAATAAGAGAAAATAAATAATAGATTAGGTTTAAAATTAATCAAAGAAGTAGTAGAGCAAGGTGCCTTGCTCTATTACTTTTGCGTAACAAAGATTGACTTTAATCTACTTATAGTGATAAAATAGCTCTGAAATAAGGAAAGAATAAAAGGAGAACACTAAAACAAATGCTAAAGCTTGAAAATGTTGTAACTGTAGAGAGAGAGAGAGAGAGAGAGAGCTACACTTCTAACGAAGTAAAATTTAGCTTTTGTTTTGATGCAAAAAAATGTAAAGGATAGATTTGTTTTATAGTCTGTCCTTTTATGTTTGTCTTTAATATTTTTAGCAATATATATTATTTATTTTATGAAAGGGGAAAACTAAATGAGAAAGACTAGAAGCATAATAATGTTATTATTATCATTTGTTGTCTTATTACTACTTACAAGTAATGTCTCTGCATTTGATGGAACAACTCAAACTTGGAATGGATGTCCTATAACTAGAACAGAAAATAATAATGTTGTTACTTGGCAACTAAATAGAGATGCTATAGGAGATACATGTATGGATTTAGAAGTACATGAAGGACAAACTGTAATACTTGATTTAAATGGACATACTTTACAAAATTATAGTGATGGACAAAAACACGAGAAAGAAGATACAGAAAGAGGACAATGTTCAACTATTTGGGTAAAACAAGGTGGAACATTAACAATTAAAGATACATCTACTGGAGAAAAGAAAGGTAAAATTGAACAAGCAACAGGTTCTACTAATGTACCAGTAGTAAATGATGGAACTTTAGTAATTGAAGATGTTACAATCACAGGAATAACAAAAAAAGATAACGTAGGTGTTGTAGTAAACAATGGAGATTTAACTATAAAAAGTGGAACAATTACAGGAAGCAATGAATGTGTTCAAAACTTTGGTACAGCAACTATTTCAGGTGGAGAAATAAAAGAAACAGGAGATTTCTTTGCTGTAAGAAATGAAGGAACAATGACAATTGCAGAAGGTGCTAAAGTAGAAAGCACATCTACAAAAACATCAATTGTAGGAAACATGAAAGTAAATGGAAAAGAAGAACCATCATTAACAGTAAGTGGAGCAACAATTACAGGAGCAACAGCAGGAGTTGTAAATTACAATGGTGAAGCAAATCTTACAGGAGTAGACAAAGTACATCTAAATGGTGGAAAAGTTACTGTAGATGAAAAATCAACTGTAACATATGGCTCAGGATTAGTAGTAAAAGTTGGAGATACTTATTATGCAGATAATGAAGAAACTACTGATATTAAAGGTGAAACTTCAGCAACAGACATAGTAAAAGAATTAAAGAAAAATGGAAAAGCTAAAGTTACTGTTGTACAAGGAGAACTAGCATTAACAGGTGCTGCTACTGGATTTACAGTAGAAAAATTAGGTGAAGGAAAAGTTACTGTAAATGGAGTAGAAGTAATTAATAAATATACAGTTCCAGCTCAAGAAAATAATGAAGAGGAAGAAGAGCAAGATGATACACCAAATACAGGTATTGATGTTTATGCAGTAGCAGGAGCTATTTTATTAGTTTCAGCTTTAGGTGTTGTAGTTTTAAATAAAAGAAAATAAAAAATTTAATGGGAGAAACGAAAATGAATAGTAAAAAAATAATAATAGGTGCGACTTTAATTGTATCTACAATGCTACTTTCATCTATAAATTCTTTTGCTACATATTGCAGTAATAGTGAAGGTAAACAAGATTGTATTGAATATACAGGAAGCAATGTTACTTCAAAGCAACAAGAAAATAGTGATGTGTATTTAGTACAATTAACAGGTGAAGCAGATGAAGACTTTATAGTAAGAAGTACAGATAAAGTAATATTAGATTTAAATGGAAAGAAACTTACAAATTATAGTACAGGATGTGCAACAATTGTTATTGAAAATGGCGGAGAACTTACTATAAAAGACTCTAAAGGTGGAGGAGAAATTACTCAAAAAGAAGGTACTAATGGAGTTGAAACAATAGTAAATCATGGAAATTTAACAATTGAAAGTGGAAAAATAACAAATATAACTAAAAGTGCTAATTTAGCAGTTGTAAAAAATGATACAAATGGAACAGTAGTAGTAAAAGGTGGAACAATTACAGGTGCTAATGAATGCTTACAAAACATGGGTACAGCTACAATATCAGGTGGTACAATAGCAGGTACAGGAAATTTTTATTCAGTTAGAAATGAAGGTACTATGACAGTATCAGGTGATGCTAGTATTACTGGTACATCTAATACAACATCTGTTGTAGGAAATATAAAAAATGCTGGAACTAAAGATCCAGAACTTACTATAAATGGTGGAAAAATTAGTGGAAATAATACAGGTGTAATTAATCACAATGGTACAACTGTTATAAAAGCTGGAGACATAAATAGTGTAGCAGCTGATGGTGGTACTATTACAATTACTGGTGGAAAATTTGAAACTGATGTAACTAAGTTTTTAGGTTCAGGAGTTATTCAAGATGAAAATGGAAATGTTGTAGAAAAACCAACAGAAAACCCTTCTAATGATAATGAAGAAGAGGAAGAAGAGCAAGATGATACACCAAAAATGGGTACAGTAAATGTATTTACAGTAGCAGGAGCTATATTAGTAGTTTCAGCTTTAGGTGTAGTAGTTTTAAATAAAAGAAAATAAAATGATGAATAATAAATTGGGTAAAAATTAATGGTAAAAATAGGATAGAAAATTATTTTGTTCTATCCTATTTTTCTGCGTAATTTAAGCGTTTTTTAAGTTTTTTGCTGTAATTATTTGGAATTAGTTAAAAATTTGACAAAAAAATGACTCAAAATACTGAAAAATAAGCAAAAAAAGAGTTGACGAACAACTAATTTATATGGTAAAATTTCCATATACGAAATAAATACTTATTTAAGAAAAGAGAAACTATAAATGAATAATAAAAATTATTTAAAAATAAATAGTAAAAGTTACTCTAATAGAGTGTTTATTTCTCATGTAAATAAATTTTATTATAAGGATATCTAGAGCTATCCTTATTTTGTTTGTATCTTAAAACGCAAATTTGAAAGGGGGAAGCAAAAATGAATAAGAAAAAACTAATTATTATTTTTGCTATTGTATTAGTTGCAGGATTAGCATTTTCTGTTATTGCATCTAACGTAAATGGGCAAGCTGTAAACCCAGTTGAACATGTACTAGATACTGCAATTGAAAAAGAAAATGATTTATCTTCGCATACGTACATTAATGTAAAACCAGGGGAAGGTACATTAAAGCAAGCTGTAGAAGAAGCAAAAGACGGAGATACTCTTATTCTAGAGTCTGGATGCTACAAAGGAGATGTAACAATAGATAAAAACTTATCTATTGAAGGTGTTGGTGTTCCAGCAACTGAAGTAATGGGTTCTTTAAAAATAACAGCTAGCAAAGTTAGTCTTAAAAACTTTGCAACATCTAATGCTGAAGTATCAGAGTTTGTTTATGGAAAAGATGTTAATTCTATGAAATTCTTTGATATTGAGTCTAAATCAGATGTAACATTTGAAAATATTAGAATATGGCAAATAGCAAGACCTGATGCTAACAATCCAGTATTAGCTAAAATGGTTTATGTAGGAAACAAAGCCGATGGTTCTAAATTAACATTTAAGAATTGTATTGTTGATTCATTATATGACACAATAACAATTGAATCTTCTAATACTACTTTAAACATAGAAGGATCTTCAAAAAGCGAAGCTTTAGCTATGACGGATGGTACAGGACATAATTCTAATATTACAACAGTAGCAAGTAGAGCTCCAATTGTTTTAAAAGGTGGAAAAAATAATACTGTAAATATTAAGAATTGCTATATTCAAGGTCGTTCAATGTTTGATTATAATGGAAAAGTTATTCAAATATTAGGACAAGAAAATCTTAATGTTAATATTTCAGGATCTTTAGTAAAAGGTGCTGTATCTAGTAGCAATAAAGAGAAAGTTGGACCTACAAGCGTATTTTATTTAGATGAAAAGTCAAGTAATGTAACTATTAATTTAAAAGATGATTCAAAAGTAGAAGATACAAAAGCAAATTCAAATATTTCTGCTGCTGTATTTGACTTTGGAGCAGGAGATGCAACTTCAAGAAAGAATAAAGTAGTACTAGAAAAAGGAACTACTATTAGTCCAGTTTCTGAAGAAGAAAAATATAGAACATATGATAAATATGTATTAGCTGGTATTACTGATGAGCACGGAGTAACAACTATCGAAGCTCAAAAGAAAAATTCTACAATTGAAGATGAACTAGAAAAAATAGAAGATGGAATAGAAGTAGATGGTTGGTATACAGATTCTAAGCTTAAATCAAACTTTGTAAAAACAACTCCTCTTAGAGAAAGCTTAACAGTATATCCAAAATGTCCAAAGTATGTAGAAGTACAAATTGGAGATGATACTTTTGATGTAAAAGATAATGTAAAGGTAAGCGAGCTTAGTGATAAAGCAAAAGCTGAAATTGAAAAATTAAAAACAATAGAAGGAAAAGAATTTTCAAGACTTGTTGATCAAGATGGAAATACTGTAACAGATGATACTGAAATTTCTAATATTACAAAAATATCAGCTAGATATTTTGTAAAAGTAAATATTTCTGGAACAGATTATAAATTAGAAGAAAAACAAAAATTAGATAATTTAGGAGAAGATGCAAAGAAAGCATTAGAAGCACTTAAAAATGCAGAAGATAAGACATTTGCAAAATTCCTAGATCAAGATGGAAATATTGTACACAAAGAAACAGTAATTACAAAAAATATTACAATCACTCCAAGATATAGTGTAGAAGTAAAAATTGGAGATGAAAAATTTGAATTAGTAGAAGGTAGAAAATTATCTTCAATTACTACAAACAAAGTAAATGAAGCTCTAGAAAAACTAAGAGAATCAGTAATAGATAGAGATTTTATAAAATATGTTGATGAACATGGAAATGAAGTAACATTAGATACTCATATCTCTGAAAATATTGAAGTAACAGCTGTATTTGGTGATACTTTAATATTAAATGATAAAACATTTGAAATTACAAAACTTTCAAATACAGAATATACAGGAAAAGAAATAAAACCAGAAATTACTGTAAAATACAATGATGGAAAAGTACTTGAAGAAAATAAAGATTATACAGTAAAATATGAAAATAATTTAAATGCTGGAAATGCAAAAGTTGCACTTGAAGGAAAAGGAAGCTATAAAGGAAGTGTTGAAAGAAGTTTTGAAATACTTCCAAAAGGAATAGGAAAATTAAGCGTTTCAGATATAGGTAGAGTAACATATACAGGTGAAGAAATAAAACCAGAAGTTGTTATAAAAGATGGAGAAAAAGTATTAACAGCTTCAGATTATAAAGTAGTATATGAATCAAATGTAAATGTTGGTATGGGAAGAATTATAGTAAATGGTACAGGTAATTACCAAGGAACATTTACAAAATACTTTGATATAGTTGCTAAAAATGCAAGCACATTAACTATAGAAAATATGGCAGATTTACAATATACAGGAGCAGAACTTACTCCTAAAGTTGTAGTAAAAGATAATGGAAAAGTATTAGATTCTTCAAACTACACATATAGATACATAAACAATGTAAATGTAGGAAAAGGTATTGTACAAGTAACAGGAAAAAGAAATTATGCAGGAACTGTAGAAAAAACATTTAACATAGTTTCAAAACCAATTTCATCTGGTATAACTATAAAATCAATTCCTGAAGAAACATATACAGGACAAGAAATAAAACCTAAAGTTCAAATCTTAAAAGGTACTAAGAAACTAGAAGAAAATGTAGACTATACATTAAGCTATGGAAAAAATATAGATGTTGGAACAGCAGTTGTTTATGTAACAGGAAAAGGTAACTACAACAATCAAGTAACAGTAAACTTTAAGATTTTACCAAAGAGCATATCAAATGCAAAAATAGATGAGATAGCATCTGCAGTTTATACAGGAAATGCAATTACTCCAAGTGTAAGAGTAAATGATGCAAAAGAAGTTCTTTCAAGTGGTGAAGATTATAAAGTAACTTATACAAATAATATAAATGCAGGTACTGCAACAGTAACAGTTAAAGGACTAAATAATTATACAGGAACATCTAATAAGACATTTAAGATTACACCAAGAAATGTAAATAATGTTAGTGTACAAAATATAGATGCAAAAACTTATAATGGTAGCAGTATAGCTCCAAAAGTTAATGTAACTGATAATGGAAAGAGCTTATCAAATAATCAAGACTATAGCTTATCATATAAAGATAATGATGAAGTAGGAAGAGCTACAGTAACAATTAAAGGAAAAGGAAACTATCAAGGAAGCTATGACAGATACTTCTATATAGTTCCAGGTAAAGTAAGTAATTTAAAAGTTACAAAGACTACAAACAATAGCGTAAGCCTAACATGGAATAGAATGGATGGAGTAGATGGATACGAAATCTATAAATTAAATTCTAGAGGAACTTATGAATATGTAACAAGTACAACTAGTACATCTTATACTCAAAGTAAACTTGCAGAAGGAACATCTTACAAATATGAAGTAAGAGGATACGAGAAAATCTCTGGAGTTAAATGTTATGGTGACTTTTCAAATGTAGTAACAGGTACGACTTTAGTAAGTGCTCCTGCTACTCCAAAGATTAGCAAAGTTACAACTAAGAGCAAAAAAGCTACTGTAAAATGGGGTAAAGTATCAGGTGCTTCTGGATATGAACTATACATGGCAACAAGTAAAAACGGAAAATACTCAAAGATTAAATCTGGAAATGTAACATCATATACAAAATCAAAATTAACAAAGAAGAAAACATATTACTTCAAAGTAAGAGCATACAAGAAAGTAAATGGAAAGACAGTATATAGTGGATATAGTTCAATAAAATCAATTAAAGTAAAATAAGCTTATATGAAAATAAAGCTTTATAACTAATAGATAAAAGATTCATATTTTAAAATTTTTAGAATATGAATCTTTTCTTTTTTTTTAAATATTTTAAAATGTATATTTTTTAAAAAATAAACAATAATAAAATATAAACTAGGTTTAAATAAAAAATATTTTTTAGAAAATGGAGGATATATGAAAGTTATATATGGAATTTGTCTTGCTCTAGTCATAATAGGAGCTATAAACTGGTTACTTATTGGACTTTTTAGCTTTGATTTAGTAGCTTCTATATTTGGTAGTATGAGTATGTTATCTAGAATTATTTATGTTTTAGTTGGAATATCTGGTATTATTTCACTTGGAATTTATACAGTGCTAAAAGATTAAAAGAAAAATAAAAAAGATTAACAGCTTAAATTTTAAATATAATAAAATAATTTTGGAAAAGCTAGTAATATAAGAAAGGTGTTTTTTATGTTGCTAGTTTTTATTTATTTAAGTTTAAGTTTTTTTATCGTTTTCGTTTTTATTCTTTTAGGACTCTTATTTTCAAAAATAGAAGTAGATTTTATACTTAATCATAATTTGGATTTAAAGAATAAAAATTTTCATAAAATTAATTTTAATATTTATTTATATAAATTAAAATTTTTGAAAATAAATACTAAATACTTAAAACTAATTAAAATTTATTCAAAAGGAAAAGATTTAAAATCATTTAAATTAAAAGATTTAGAATTATTAAATATAAAAATTTCTAATATATATTTTAAATCTAAGATATACACTAAAAATTATTTTTTAACAATTCATTTAGTTTCTTTATTTTCAATAATTATATCTGCCTTATATGGATTTATAAGCTTTAGAAACAAAATGGGAAAAGCATATTTTGATATAAAGCCAGTATTTAATACTTCTTTTAATGAAGAAAAAGGAAAAAAAATTAACTTAATCAAGTGTCAATTTTTATTTAAAGTAAAATTTGATTTTTCTGCACTTTGCTTAATTTACTTTATACTTTATACAAATAAAAGAAAAAAAGGCATGAATAAAAAAATAAAAAAAGAAGAAAATAAAATTAGCAAAGCTTAAAAAAGCCTAAAAAATAGAAAGGAGATTTAAAAATGTCACATCCAATTGAAGATTTAATGAATATTACAATGACAAATTTAAAAAGTATGATAGATGTAAATACTATAATTGGAAGTCAAGTAGAGACTAAAAATAATAGTATTATAATTCCAATTTCAAAAGTATGCTATACTTTTGCTTCAGGAGGAAGCGAGTTTAAAGGAGAGACTGTTAATGAATATGTAAAAAATGAAAAAGAAGAAGAAATACAATATAGAATTCCTTTTGGAGGAGGAAGTGGAGCTGGAGTTTCTATAAAGCCAGTAGCTTTTTTAGTAGTTATGGAAGATACAGTAAAATTACTTCCAATAGATCATGATTCTACAATAGATAAACTAATAGATTATATTCCAGATTTAGTGGAAAAAAGTAGCGAAGCTATAAAGTGTATGAAAGATAAAAATAAATCTATTAAAGATTTAAAAACAAAAATTGAAGAGAGTATTAGAAAAGATATAGACACTTCACTTGGGAGTGAAGAAGAATCTTTAAAGGAAGAGACTCTTGATGAAATGCCAGAGTAGATTTTTATTTGACAAAAGATACAAAAAGCATTATACTTTGGAAAAAGGGAGTTTGAAATGGAAAAGACTAGAAACGTTGGTGCTGTACACACACACACACACACACACACACACGGTAACTTAATAAAGACTTTTAAAGTGAATTTCACTATTATTAATAATGAAAAAGTTAGATAGCAATTTTTGTTATCTAGCTTTTTTGCGTTTAAAAATAAGAAAATGGGGAAAGAATTATAATATGACAAAAATAATAGAAACAATAAATAAACATAAATTTAAATTAATAAAAGCCATATCTTTTGTATTCATACTTTTTCTATGCTTTTTATTTCCATATTCAGGAGATGATTGGACATGGGGAAGTATAGAGGGAATCAAAAGATTAAATAACTTTTTTGATAATTATAATGGAAGATATCTTGGAAATTTAGTTGTATTATTACTTACTAGATTTAGCTTGCTTAAAATTTTTGTAGTAGCAATTACTACATATGGAATAATCTTACTTTTAAGTAAGCTATCAAATAAAAATGAAAATTCTTTATTTTTAGTAGCGTGTCTTCTTATGCTATGTATTCCAAAAGGGATGCTAAGACAGACAATAGTATGGACTTCTGGATATGCTAATTATGTAATATCAGCATTTTTAGTGCTTTTATATTTATATTTGCTTAAAATACATATTCCAAAAGAAGAAAAGATAAAAAATATTTTGCAAAAGATAAGTTTAGGTTTAATTGGATTTTGCTTAATGCTATTTATTGAGCATATTACTCTTTATATTATAGGAATTACTTTTTTATTTCTTTTAAAAGATTTAATAGTAGATAAAAAGTTATCTACAAAATATATAGTAGTTTTAATAGGAGCAATAATTGGTGCTTTTCTTATGTTTTCAAATAGTGCATATATGTCTATTTTAAATAACAAAGATAGCTATAGAGATGTACCAAATTCTAGTAGTTCTTTAATAGAAAAAGTAAAAACAAATTCAAAGATAATATATAAAGAGCTTGTATTTAATAATACTTTCTTAAATATTTTCTTATGTTTATTAGTCTCAATAATTGTATATAAGTATTTAAAAGATAATGTAAATATTTCTAAAATGAAAAAATTCATTTTAAATATTTCATATTTTAGTATTATTGGATTTGTACTTTATATGATAGCAAGTCTTTTAAATCCAAATTGGAAGATTTTACTTAAATTTACACCATATTTTGAGTTTTTATTTACAATTATATATTGCTTAAGTTTGTTATTTGTTTTATGTCTTTGTCTAAATAAAGAAAAAGCAGAAAAGATATTGTTTTACCGGAATAAGTATTTTTATTTTAACATGTCCACTTTTTATTTTATCTCCAATAGGAAGTAGATGCTTCTTTATGATGTACTTATTTTTCATTTTAATTGCTTTAGAAGCATATGATGAGATTTTAAAATATGGAATTTGTTTAAATAAAGTAGTTTCAGTTTGCTGTATATTTCTTTTAGTATTTTTATCTAATATTTATTTAGTTAATTATAAAACTAATAATGAAAGAATTATGTATTTAGAAGAAAAATTAAAACAAAATGAAAAAGTTATAGAAATGGTAAGACTTCCTTATGAAGATTATGTATGGGATTCAAACTATGATACTAAGACTGGAAATAGTAAAATTAAGTTTTATTACGAAATTCCAGAAGACGTAACATTTAAAAGTGTTAGTAAGAAAAAATGGAATAAATTAATTAAAGAAATGGAAAATGAAAAGTAACAAATAATAATAAAACTTTTAAAATAAAAAAATAAAAAACAAAAAAACAAGAAATTATAAAAATTAAAATAAAGAGGACGAAAAAATGAAACTTTCTGTTATTGTACCAGCATATAATGAAGAAAAGAATATCAAGATTTTTTATGAAGAATTTATTAAAATTTTTGATAAGAAAATTGCTGAATATGAAATAATATTTGTAGATGATGGAAGCTTAGATGGTACTTTAGAAGAAATTAAGAAACTAAATAAAACTGATAAAAATGTAAAAGCTATTAGCTTTTCTAGAAACTTTGGAAAAGAAGCTGCTATGTATGCAGGACTTAAAGAATCTAAAGGTGACATTATTTCTTTTATGGATGCTGATATGCAACAAAGACCAGAGACTCTTTTAGAAATGATGAACATATTACTTGAAAATTTACAATATGACATAGTAGTTGCTTGCCAAAAAAATAGAAGAGAAGGAAAAGTCTTAAGCTTCTTTAAAAATGCATTTTATAAAATAATAAACTTAGTAACAAATATGGAATTTAAACAAGGTGCAAGTGATTTTAGAATAATTAGAAGAAATGTTGCAGATTCTATACTAGAGATGAAAGAATATTTTAGATTTTCAAAAGGAATTTTTTCTTGGATAGGATTTAATACATATTATATGGAATATAATGCAGAAAAAAGGGCAAATGGAAATACAAAATGGTCTTTTATCAAACTTCTAAAATATGCTTTTATGGGAATCATGTCATTTACTATTATGCCACTTAAAATACCAATTTTTATAGGAATGTTATTATTTATTTTAGCAATTGTAATGTTAGTTGTTTCTATAAATAATCCAAGTACTTTAAATATTTTAATTACTTTTTGTTCTACACTATTTTCTCTTCAATTTATATTTATTGGAGTGATAGGAGAATATTTAGGATTATCTTATATTGAAAATAAAAAAAGACCAGATTATATAGTAAAAGAAAGAATTTAAATTTATTTTTTTGGGCATATTTTTATATGCTCTTTTTTTATATGCTTTTTGTCCTTGTAAATAGAAATGCCTAATGATAGAATAATTATAAATTATTTTTGGAGAAAAGAGGAAAAATTAAATTGAGTGATGAGATATTAGAATTACTAAATACATTTGAAGTTCAAACAATGCTAAAATTACTTCTTTGTATATTTTTATCAGGGTTTATTGGAAGAGAAAGAGAAGGACTTCATAAACCAGCTGGTACTAGAACACATATGTTACTTGGAATAACAGGATGTTTAGTTGTAATGCTTAGTGAATATTTAGCAATGAAATGTAATATGCAAGATTATACAAGAATACCAGCTCAGCTTTTATCTGGAATTGGATTTATAGGCGCTCGGTACTATCTTAAAAGATGGTGTAAATATAACAGGAATCACAACTGCTACAAGTTTACTTTTTATAACATGTATTGGTATGTGTATAGGAGCAGGATTTTTCATAGGTGGAGTAGTTGGAACTTTAATTTTATACGTTATATTAACACTACCATATAAATATGGAAGCGGTTTAAATACAAAGCTTATTAATTTTGAGTGGGATTTAAAATATAAAGATGAATGTGATATAGAAAAAATGCAAGAAATATTTGATAATGGAAACTTTACAATTACTCACATCAAAGTAAATGAAGAGATAAAAACTCTTTATGTTAAAGGAAGATATGATGAGCCAAATAAAAATAAGACGATTTCAAGACTTATGAAGGAGTTAAATATTACTGAGATTGTAGAAGGATAAAAAAATGGAAAATATAGAAAATATTTTAGAAAAAGCAAATTATTGTTTAGGATGCAAATTAAAACCATGTAGTACAAATGGTTGCCCAGTGCATACTAACATTCCAGAATTTATTTCAAAAGTAAAAGAAAAAGATTTTGAAGAGGCATATAAAATTTTACAAGAAAACAATATTTTCAGCTATATTTGTGGTACTATTTGCCCACAAGAAGACCAGTGCGAAGGAAAGTGCGTACGTGGAATAAAAAGCACTTCAACTTCTATTGGAGAAATAGAAAAGTTTGTAAATGAAATGGCAGAGAAAAAAAATCTTGAATTTAAGTTTGATAAAAAGAAAGATAGAAATGAAAAAATAGCAGTTATTGGATCTGGACCAAGCGGACTTGAATGTGCATACCAGCTTAAAAAAGAAGGATTTAAAGTTACTGTATTTGAAAAAGATGAAAGACTTCGGAGGAATCTTAGAATATGGTATTCCAGATTTTAGACTACCAAAAGAAATAATTCATAATATAATAGATAGATTAAAGAAATTTGGAATTGAATTTAAAACAAATGTAGCATTAGGCAAAGATGTAAAAATAGAAGATTTAAGAAAAGAATATTCTGCTATTTTCATAGGAATAGGAGCAGAAAAACCTTCTACTTATGATTTAGGAGATTTTGAAAATATTTATGACTCAGATGTATTTTTAAGAGCATATAATAATAAAGAATATATAAAAAATCTTGGACATGTAGTAGTAATAGGTGGTGGAAATGTTGCTATGGACTCTGCAAGATCTGCTATAAAAATGGGAGCTACAAAAGTATCAATTCTCTATAGAAGAGATGAAGAACATATGCCAGCAAGAAAAATAGAACTTGAAGAAGCAATAAAAGATGGAGTAATCCCAGAATTTAAAACAAGAGTAATTAGTGGAATTGGTGAAAATAGAAGTTTAAAAAAATTAAAATGTATTAAAACAGAAATAGTAAATGATAAAGCAATTGATATTGTAAATTCTGAATTTGAATATGAAGCAAATACAGTAGTTTTTGCAATTGGCTTAAAACCAAATAGAAAATTATTAGAAAACGAAAATATAGAGCTAACAGAATCAGGTCTTATAAAAATAGACGAAAATGGAAAAACTAATTTAAATGGAGTATATGCAGGAGGAGATGTAATGGAAAGTAAATCTACTGTATGTAGAGCTATAGCATCAGGAAGAAAAGCTGCTTTTTCTATTATTAAAGATTTAAATTAAATTTTTTGGAGGCTAAAATGATAGATAACATTTTAAATGAGATCGATTTAAAAGAAGAAGAAATAATAAATGAAGTAAAAAACATTGTTAAAATTCCAAGTGTGCATGAAGAATCTAAAAATAAAGAAAAACCATTTGGAGAAAATATAAATAAAGCTTTAGAGCATTTTTTAGAGCTTGGAAAATCACTTGGATTTAGAACTAAAAATATAGATGGATATTGTGGATATGTAGAATTTGGAGAAGGAGAAGAACTTCTTGGAATAATAGGACATTTAGATGTAGTTCCAGTTGGAGATGGATGGACTGTAGACCCTTTTAATCCGGTAGTATTAGATGGAAAACTATATGGAAGAGGAACAACAGATGATAAAGGACCAGTAATTGCAGCACTTTATGCTATGAAGGAAGTTATGGATTTATGCAAAGTAAATAAAAGAGTTCGTTTAATTGTAGGATTAAATGAAGAAAGAGATTGGAAATGTATTGAACATTATAAAGAAAAAGAAGAAATGCCAACACTTGGATTTAGTCCGGATGCAGATTTTCCATGTATATTTGCAGAAAAAGGTCTTTTATCTATATATGCGTCAAGTAATCTTAAAAGCAATGATACAGAAATCATATCAGTAGATACTAAAAATAATGCTATAAATGTAGTTCCAAAATATTGCTCAATGGAAATAAAAATAAATAAAGAAAAAGAGAAAATAAAAAAAATAGTATCATCTATTATAAAAATATCAAATGAAAATTCTTTTGAAATAAAAGTAGAAAACAAAGAAAATATAATAAAAATAGAAAGCTTTCGGAAAAGCATCACATGCAGCTCATCCAGAGCTTGGAATAAATGCAATTCAAAGACTTATTTTTGCTTTATATGAAGCATTTAAAGAAAATGATATAAATGATAAAAATATAGATACTTTATATGATAAATTTAAATTAGAGACAAATGGTAAATCATTAAATATCGATTTAAAAGACAATTTAGGAGAGCTTACTTTAAATGTAGCAAAATTATATATAGAGAATGAAAAAATTGTTATAGGAGCAAATTTAAGAGTTCCAGTAACAATATCTATAGATGTAGTGGAAGAAAATATTTTAAAATCATTTGAAGGCACTGAATTTAAAGTAGAGTTTAAAGATAGAAAAAATTCTCTTTATATTCCAGAAGATGATGAACTAGTTCAAAAATTATGTAGAATATATAATGAACACTTTGGAAAAAATGAAAAGCCAATTTCAATTGGTGGAGCAACTTATGCAAGAGCATTTAAAAATTGTGTATCATATGGAGCTATGATGCCAGATGAAGAAGATATGTGTCATAAAGCAGATGAATATATAAAAATAGACAATTTAATAAATGCATGTAAAATATATGCAAAAGCAATTTATGAACTTACAAGATAAGAAGGAGAAAAATATGAAATATCCAGAAAAATTAAATTTAGGAGATACGATTGGAGTTACAGCACCATCTTGTGGAATTTCAAAAGAAGAAAAGTTAATAAAATTAGATAATGCGAAAGTAAATATTGAAAAGCTAGGATATAAATACATAGAAACAGAAAGCGTAAGAAAAGATGAATTTGGAAGAAGTGCAGACGGAAAGACAAGAGCAAAAGAGTTTATGTCTTTATATGAAAGAGAAAATGTAAGTGCAATTTTAGCTGCAACAGGTGGAGATTTTTTAGTAGAAATGCTAGAATATTTAGATTTTGATAAGATAAAAAGATTAGAACCTAAATGGGTAAAAGGATATTCTGATATAACAGGACTTACTTTCTTACTTACAACTATTTGTGATATTGCAACAATTTATGGCGAAAATGCTGGAAGCTATGGAATGAGAAATTTATCAAGAGATTTATTAGATTCTTTTAAGATTATGTCAAAAGAAGAGATAGAGCAAAAAAGTTTTGATAAATATGAAAAAAACTGGATGGATGCTTTAAAACAAGGTATAGATATAGAAGAAAAAGATCCTCTTTGTGGATATGACTTAGAAAACGAAGTTAAGTGGAAGAATTTAAATGGAGAGAATAAAATTACTATAAAAGGAAGAAGTATAGGCGGATGCTTAGATGTTATTACAAATATAATAGGTACTAAATATGATAATATTAGTTCTTTTATAGAAAAATATAAAGATGATGGGATATTATGGTATTTAGAAATTTTTGATATGAGTACACCTCAAGTATTTTTAAATTTATGGAAAATGAAAAACGCAGGATATTTTAAATATTGCAAAGGAATAGTATTTGGTAGAAGCTTATCTTTAAGAGAAGATTATGGAATAGATTTTAAGAAAACTGTATTAGATGTAACTAAAGATCTAGAAATTCCAATTATATATGATGCAGATATAGGACATTTAGCTCCTACTATAAATATAGTAAATGGAGCAATACTAGAAATTACATCAGAAAATGGAAAAGGAATAGTAAAGACTTATTTTAAATAAAAAAGGAATACCCCGCACAGCCAGAGCCGTGCGGGGTGAATTCTTTCCCCAATCTTGAACTATTTGCCGTAGAAGAATCTGACGGCTCTTGTTGCTAAGCGGCGTAACGTCGGAAATCTCAGACGATATTTGCCACAGGCAACGTAGAACAAGAAAGGTACTCCCACTTTGTACCAAAACATGACTTCCAAGCAAATCCAAGCAACGGCTGCCAGATACACCACCAGACGGAAAAGCGACCCCAAAATGGTAGAACCAGATTCGATAGTCCACTTCTCAATAATTCCGCGTTCAGCGAAATCATTCTTTTCCTGGATGAGCCGGTTGTATTCATCGATCGCTTCATTGTCCCAACGGGACTGCCCACGGGAGTTGTATTCC
>CANQYZ010000022.1 GCA_947628215.1 uncultured Clostridia bacterium
TTTATTATTATAATAAAGATAAAAATGTAGAAGAACATACAATAATAGAAGCTTTAGCTATAGCAGGACTTATTGGAAATATAGTAAAAACTAATGCTTCAATTAGTGGAGCAGAATGTGGATGCCAAGCAGAAGTCGGTACTGCATGCTCTATGGCAGCAGCTGCTGCTGCATATATTCTAGGATTAGATATAGATAGAATTGAAAATGCTGCAGAATCTGCTATGGAACATCATTTAGGATTAACATGCGATCCAGTATATGGATATGTACAAGTACCATGTATAGAAAGAAATGCAGTAGGAGCTCAAAGAGCTGTTAATGCAGCAAAGATGGCAATGCTTATGGGAAAATATAGAAGTATATCTTTTGATGTCGTAGTAGAGACAATGTATGAAACAGGAAAAGATTTACATAGCCATTATAGAGAAACAAGTGAAGGCGGACTTGCTAAAAAATACTGTAGAAATAAATATTATAATAAAGAACTTTCATAAAAATTAATATAATGATATAATTGAAAATATTGTAGACAAAAAATGGAGGATATATAACGTTGGCTTTAGATATAATATTTATAATAATAGGATTTATATTGCTTGTAAAAGGAGCTGATTTCTTAGTAGATGGTGGAAGCAATATTGCTAAAAAATTTAATATACCAGAAATCGTAATAGGAATGACAATAGTATCTATTGGAACTTCTATGCCAGAACTTGTTGTAAGCGTAAATTCAGCTTTAAATGGACTTTCAGACATATCTCTTGGAAATGTAATTGGAAGTAATTTAGCTAACTTATTCTTAATACTTGGACTTTGTGCTATAGTGAAACCACTTCCTTTTGAGAAACAAACAAAAGATATAGAAAATTGGATTGCACTTACTGCTGTTGGATTATTTTTATTTTTTGCAACAGATGACAACATAATATCAAAAACAGAAGGATCAATACTTTTAGGATTATGCGTATTGTTTATAATATATAATATTATAATGGCAAAAGTAGGACAAAAATTTGATGATGCTCCTGAAGAAACAAAAGATGAAAAAGAAAAAATTTCTATTATGAAATCTTTATTTTTTGTAGTACTTGGATGTGTAGGACTAAAGTTTGGTGGAGATTTCGTTGTAAATAGTGCAGTAAATATTGCAAAAGATTTTGGAATTACAGAAAAATTAATTAGTGTAACAATTATTGCAATTGGTACATCTCTTCCTGAACTTGTAACATCTGTCACAGCAACAAGAAGAGGAGATGTAGATATGGCAATTGGAAATATTATAGGATCTAATGTATTTAACATTTTACTTATAATTGGAACATCTGCATTTTTAAATCCAATTAATTATTCTATGACATATAATAAAGACTTTATTCTTTTATCAATTGGAACTCTTCTTTTATGCTTATTTCCATTCATTGGAAAGAAAGATACTATGACTAGAAAAAATGGATTTATATTCTTTCTATTATACTTAGCTTATTTTGGATATAATGTATTTTTCATGTAAAATAAAACTTTAAAGAAATAGTACAAATGCTATTTCTTTTTGTTTTTACTTATAAAAAGAAATTACTTATAAAAAGAAATTAAAAGTGTAATACACAAAATATATAATATGTGATATACTATTTATTGCAAAATATTTTAGAAAAATTTTGAAACAATAATAATTAATGGAGGACAAATGGGATTTTTTGAAAAGCTAAAAAGTGGACTTGGAAAAACAAAAGAGTCTATAAACGAAAAGATTAATAATGTATTTAGTAATTTTAGAAAAGTAGATGAAGATTTATTAGATGAATTAGAAGAGATATTAATAATGTCAGATGTTGGAATGGAAACATCTGCAAAGATAATTGATAATTTAAGAACTAGAATAAAAAGAGAAAAAATAGAAACAGAAGAGGAAATAAAAGTTGCTCTTCGTGAAGAAATGAAAAAAATGATAGAGTCTAAAGATATTGGACTTAATATAAATACTAAGCCTTCTGTAATATTAGTAGTTGGAGTAAATGGCGTTCGGAAAAACTACATCTATTGGAAAAATTGCAAATAGATTAAAAAAAGATGGAAAGAAAGTAGTTATTGCAGCTGCAGATACATTTAGAGCAGCAGCAACAGAGCAAATTGAAATATGGGCAAATAGAGCAGATGTTGAACTTGTAAAAAAAGATGAAGGAACAGATCCTGCATCTGTTGTTTTTGATGCTATAAAAAGAGTAAAAGAAAATGGTGCTGATGTACTTATTTGTGATACAGCAGGAAGACTTCACAATAAAAAGAATTTAATGGATGAGCTTAGAAAAATTCAAAGAGTAATAGATAAAGAACTTCCAGATGCAGATAAAGAAGTATTACTTGTAATAGATGCTACAACAGGACAAAATGCAATATCACAAGTTAAAGCATTTAAAGAAGCAACTGATATAACAGGTCTTGTACTTACAAAATTAGATGGTACTGCAAAAGGTGGAGTTGTAATTGGTATTATTGCTGAAAACGATATTCCAGTAAAATTTATTGGAATCGGTGAACAAATAGATGATATGGAAATATTTAATCAAGATGATTTCTTAAAAGCTATAATATAAAATAATCAAATAATCTTTAGAAAGGATAATAAATATGAAAGAAAAGAAACTAAAAATCACAAGAAAAATGATTGTACTAATATGTCTTGCAATATATATTTTAATATCTTTTATCTTTACAAGGGGACAGTATTTAGAGATAAAAGAAATTGGAAATAGCTATACTTCTATTTTTACAAAAAATACTGTAATAAAATTTAGTATTATGGCAGTAAGCTTTGTAATAACTTATATTATTGTATATTTTTCAAATAGACATATGAGAAAAGGACTTGGTAAGTTCTTTGAAGCTGATAAAAAAGAAATGCCAAAGCTTCCAAACAAATCAATCTCATTTATAGCAAGCTTAATTGTAAGTTTAATTATACCATTTTTCTTATCAGAAAGATTTTTAGATTTTTCAAAAGCCACACAATTTGGAATAGCAGATCCTATCTTTAATACAGATATATCTTTCTATATATTTAAACTTCCTTTTATAAAAACATTATTAATATTAGGAATTGTAATGTTTGCATTACTTACTGCATATATCTGTACTTATTATATACTAACAATAAATATATACTTAGATGGTGTTGACTCTGAGATGCTTAGAAAAAATTCATTTATAAAACAAGTAATATTTAATGTAATGATAATAGCAGTTTTAGTTGCAGGATTAACTGTTTTAAATTCTCAAGAAGTAGTCCATGAAGAGATGCTTACTCTTAACAATAATCTTAAAACTACTATAATCGGAGCTGGATTAACTGATGTTAAAGTAAAAGTATGGGGATATAGAATACTTGGAATTGTAATAATATTATCTCTTTTAAGAATAATAAAATATTTAAAGAAATTTAAAGTAAAGAAAATAGTATATTCACTTTTAATAGTTCCAGTATATTTAATATTGCTATTTGCAGTAATGTCAGGATATGAGTATATGTATACACAAAGAAATGAGCTTGATAAACAAAAAGATTATATAGCTCATAATATAGAATTTACAAAAGCTGCTTATGGAATTGATATAGATGAAGTTGAATATACGCCAAATATTTCTATGACAGATAAAGATGTAAAAGATAACATAAGATTACTATCACAAGTGCCAGTAATTACAGAAAAAGCAACTATTGATTCATTAAATGAATATATGGATAGTACTGGATTTTATGAATATGGTACTACACAAATAGGATTTTATAAAATAAACGGACAAAATAGACCAGTATATATTACTCCTCGTGAAATTGCGACAGGTGGAAGTAGAACATATAAAAATAAAACATATCAATATACTCATGGATATGGAATTATAGCAAGTAGTGTAAATAATATAGATGAACTTGGAAATATTGAATATATACAATCAGCATATGATTTAAGTGATAGCAAGATTGATATAAAAGAACCAAGAATTTATTATGGACTTACAACTAATGATACAGTTGTTGTAAATGCTTCTAATAATTCTGAATTTGATTATCCAAAGTCTGCTACAAATTATGAAGAAAATCAATATGATGGAAAAGGCGGATTAGATTGTAATATATTAGATAGCTTGATTATTGCAATAAATGAAGGCGATATAAAACTTGCAATTTCGAGTGATGTAAATAAAGAAAGTAGAATTTTAACAAATAGAAATATAAGAGAAAGAGCAAAAACTTTAATGCCATATCTTATATATGATGAAGAACCATATATGGTAGTAAGAGATAATGGAAGACTTACATGGGTATTAGATGCATATACTATATCTAATAATTATCCATATTCACAAAAAACTAATATTACAGTAGATAATGAAAATATTGAGATAAATTATATAAGAAATTCTGTAAAAGTACTTATAGACGCATATGATGGTACTACTGAATTTTATATTACAGATAAGACAGATCCAATAGTTATGATGTACTGGAAGTCTTATCCTGAACTATTTAAAGATATAGATTCTAGTATTCCAGAAGATATTAGAAAAAATATAGTATATCCAAAACTTCTATATAAAGTACAATCTAATGTAATGAAACTTTATCATGATGTAAATACTGAACTTTTATATAGAGGAGACGATATTTGGGAAATATCACCAGAAGATAGTAAAAACAAAAAAGAAGTTGAAGCATATTACACAGTAATAAATAATGAAGAAAATAATAAATCAGAAATAGCATTAATAGTTCCATATTCAAGATATGGAAAACAAAGCTTGGCTTCATATATGGTAGGAACTTATGATGGACAAAATAGATTAAGATTATATAAATTTAGTGAAGATACAGCTCTTCCAGGAATTGAACAATTAAATGTACAAATAAATCAAGATGAAAAAATATCAAATGAGCTTGAAAAATTAAAGACTAGCGGAACAGAGTTAGTACTTAAGACTCATATAGTTCCACTTAAAGATTCTATTTTATATGTTGAGCCTGTATATCAAATTTTATTAAATGAAGATAATGTGCCAATATTAAAGAAAGTAATAGTTGCAACAGGAACACAAGTTGCAATAGGAGATAATTTAGAAGAGGCTTTAATGAATTTAGTATCTGATTCTGCATCAATATTTGAATTTTATGATACAGAAAATCCAGATCAATTAATAAGAGCAATAATTAAGGCAAATAACAATCTAGAAGATTCTCTAGAATCAAAAAATTGGGAATTAATTGGAACAGATATTACAAATCTTCAAAAACTTATAAATCAATTAGAAGAACTTAAAGCAAAAGAAAACAAAGAAAAATCATCTGATCAGGATTAAGTAAAATAAAAATAAAACAAGTATATTTTTATATTATCCTCAAAAACTAATAAAAAGGTTTTTGAGGGTAAGTATGTATTATTTTAAAAAATTTAAAAAAAGAAAATTAGATAGTGAAATAAGTAGATTAGATAAGACTATAGATAAATTTAATTTTATAGTTGAAAAATCAAAAATATATGATTTAGCAGAAATTTCAGGAAACACAAAAAGATTATTTATAAGAAATTTCTTTTCTGGAATTTTTAAAGGCGTTGGAATTAGTATTGGATTTTATATAATAACAGCAATAGTCTTGATACTTTTAAATTATATAGTAAAGCTAAACATTCCAATAATTGGCGATTATATATTAGATATAGTCGAAATAGTAGAAACAAATAGAAAGTAGGTATTTTTATGAAAATGAATTTAGCAAATAAACTAACGATTTTTAGAATAATTTTAGTTCCAATAATGGTCATTATTCCATATATCGGAATTAAACAAAGTTATCTTGGAATTCCACTTTCAATGCTAATTATGGAGGCTATATTTATAATAGCTTCTATTACAGATAAATTAGATGGTTACATAGCAAGATCTAGAAATCAGATTACTACATTTGGAAAATTTTTAGATCCACTTGCAGATAAAATATTAGTATTAGCTGCTATGGTAGTTTTAGTAGAACTTAAAAAAATTCCGGCATGGATTCCAATAATAGTACTTACTAGAGAATTTTTAGTATCAGGATATAGACTAATTGCAGTAGAAAAAGGCGGAAAAGTTATTGCAGCTTCTGTATGGGGTAAATTAAAAACAGTTACTCAAATGATAGCACTTATTTTAGTATTTATAGATACAAGTTACTTTTTTGGATTTGTAAAAGGCAATCTTACAGGATTTAGTCTTTATTTAAATATAGCATCATCTGTTTTACTTTTAATTTCAGTTGTTGCAACTATCTTTTCAGGATATGATTATTTAAAAAACGGAAAAGATTTATTCAAAGATAATTAATAAAAGTAAAAAGCTAAAACAAAATTTAAAGTTTAATTTTTAGGAGCTTAATTTAAAATGAATAAAAAAGATGCTAAAGAGAGAATAGAATATTTAAGAAAAGAAACAGCATATCATGCTAAAAAATATTATGATGAAGATGCACCAGAAATAAGCGATTTTGAATATGATATGCTTATGGTTGAACTTAGAAACTTAGAAAAAGAATTTCCGGAATTTATAGATTCTGATTCACTTACTCAAAAGGTTGGTGGAACAGTAAAAGAAGGATTTGAAAAAGTAGAACACGAAGTACCACTTCAAAGTTTATTAGATATTTTTAATTTTGATGATTTAAGAGCTTTTGATGAGAGAATACAAAAGTCAGGACTTGAAAATGGAAGAGAAAATGTAAAATATATAGTTGAGACTAAAATTGATGGACTTTCTGTAAGCTTAGAGTATAAAAATGGTGAATTTGTAAGAGGAGCTACAAGAGGAAATGGACTAGTGGGAGAAGACATTACAGAAAATTTAAAAACAATTAAAAATATTCCAAAGAAGTTAAAAGAAAATATAGATATTACAGTTCGTGGTGAAGTATTTATTTCAAAAGAAGGTTTTGAAAAATTAAATGAAGAAAGAGAAATCTTAGAAGAGCCTTTATTTGCAAATGCAAGAAATGCAGCAGCAGGATCACTTAGACAATTAGATAGCAAAGAGACTGCAAAAAGACCTTTAGATATTTATATATTTAATGTTCAAAAGTCTGATACAATAAAATTTACTTCACATATAGAATCTTTATTATACTTAGAAAAAATAGGATTTAATGTAAATCCAGTAAAAATACCATGTAATAATATTGAAGAAGTAATTTTAGCTATAAATAAAATTGGAGATGACAGAGAAAGCCTTTCTTTTGGTATTGATGGCGCAGTAATTAAAGTAGATGATTTGGAATTAAGAGAAATAATTGGTACTACTTATAAGACTCCAAAGTGGGCAATAGCATATAAATATCCACCAGAGAAAAAAGAAACTATATTAAAAGACATAGTATGCCAAGTAGGAAGAACTCGGTGCTATTACTCCAGTTGCAATATTAGAGCCAGTAAAACTTGCAGGATCTACAATTTCACAAACTACTCTTCATAATGAAGACTTTATAAAAGAAAAAGGATTAATGATAGGAGATACAGTTGTAATACAAAAAGCAGGAGATGTAATTCCAGAAATTGTAGATGTAAAAAAAGAAAAGAGAAATGGAAGCGAAAAAGAATTTGTTATGCCTACTAAATGCCCAGTATGTGGAGCAGATTGTGTAAGAGAAGAGGGAGAATCTGTACTTCGCTGCATTGGAATTGAATGTGAAGCAAAACTATTTAGAAGTATAGTGCATTTTGCATCAAGAGAAGCTATGAATATAAAAGGACTTGGATTTTCTATTATTGAAGAATTATTAAATAGAGGGCTTATTTCAAATATTGCAGATATTTATGATTTAAAAGTAGAAGATTTTGAAAGCTTAAAAAAAGATGGAAAAAAATTTGCTAAAAATTTAGTAGATGCTATAGAAGAAAGTAAAAATAATGATTTATATAGATTAATTAATGCACTTGGAATAAGACATGTTGGAACAAAAGGAGCAAAAGTTTTAGCAAAATGGTATAAAAATATGGATAATCTTATGAATGCTCCATATGAAAGTCTAGTCATGGTAGATGATACAGGAGAGATTACTGCAGATGCAATTTCAGAATTTTTTCATGAGGATCAGACTATAGACTTAATAAATAGACTAAAAAAAGCAGGACTTAATATGAACTACTTAGAAGATGAGATTATAGATGATAGATTTTATGGAATGACATTTGTTTTAACAGGAGCATTAGATAAATATTCAAGAGATGAAGCAAGTAAGATAATTGAAAGTTATGGTGGAAAGACATCTAGCTCTGTATCTAAAAAAACAACTTATGTACTTGCTCGGAGAAGATGCCGGAAGTAAACTAGACAAGGCAAATGCACTTGGAGTTAAAGTAATTTCAGAAGAAGATTTTGAAAATATGATTAAATAAATTACAAGGAGAATAGTATTGGAACAATATACATTTGAAAAGTTTTGGAAAGATTTAAATGATGGATATCAAATATATTTTGATTATATGGATATAAGATATTTAGTTTATAAGTTAAAGAAAAATTGCTATAAAAAAGAAATGATAACAACAAAAGAAAAATGTCCACTTCAAAAAAATGAAATTATTACACTTAAGAGATTAAAAGAATTATATGAATTTATGGAAAACTTTGAGTATAAGGCATTTGATGCTTGAAGTTATTAATTGACAAAAAGCTAAAAAAAGCTTAAAATAGTATATAGTGTAAGCCGAATAGTCGCTGATGCAAATTAAGCATGAGAGGAAAGTCCGGGCTCCATAGAGCAAAGATGCTAGATAACGTCTAGTGAGGGAAACCTTAAGGAAAGTGCAACAGAAAATAACCGCCAAGAAATTGGTAAGGATGAAAAGGCGAGGTAAGAGCTCACCGAAGAAATAGTGATATTTCTTGCCGTGTAAACCCCATCTGGAGCAACACTTTTGGTATATTAAAAAGAGTAAAATCGCTCTGTTTTCTTTTTAATTGGAAGTGGCTTGAGGTATATAGCAATATATATCCTAGATAAATGACTATTCAAGACAGAACCCGGCTTATAGACTTACTCTAATATCATCTAAATTAGGAGAAATTCTAATTTAGATGTTTTTTATTGCAATTTTATTTTTTATTGTGTATATTATACTTATATAGTATAGAAGAAATTTAGAAAGGTTGGTATTTTTTATGGCAGAACAATTAGATAAAAAAGCAGCTAGACTAGAAGAAGGATATTTTGGAACTTTAGAACAAGCAGTAGAATATTTAATTTCTTGCAGAGAAAGAGGAGAATCTGTATATATAGATTTTAACGGTGTACAATTATTTTCAAGTGATGTTACAATGGATAGTGCATTTCTTCAAGTGGTAGGTGTTACAAAAGAATATGATGATGAATCAAAAAGAAGAATGAGTGAAGCTTCTACAGAAGAAGAAAGAAAAGCGATAATGGAAGAATGGAATCAAAAAAGAAAAGAAAATCGTGGTACTCCTACAAGAGAAAATGCAAGATTTGAGAAAAAATATTTAGGAACAATAGATGATGCAGTAAAATATTTAATAGATTGTAGAAATAGAGGAAAGTCAGTATATATAGATTTTAATGGTACTGAATTATACTCTTGTGATGTTACATTAGATAGTGCATATCATCAAATTGTAGGAATGTCAAAAGAAGAAGATGAGCAATCAAGAAGAGAATTTAAAGCAGCAAAAACTGAAGAAGAAAAAGACGAAGTTATTAAAAAATGGTATGCAATAAGAGAAAGAAACTTAAATCCAGAAGGTAGCGAAGAAAGAATTGCTGAAATTTCAAGAAGAATTGATGAAGAATCACGTTTAATGTCACAAGAAGCAAAAAAAGAAAAATTACAAGGCGAAGTTAAATCAATAGAATCAGAGCTGGAGCTTCTAAAACAAAGAGAAGAAGAACTAAAGAAGAGACTAGATGGAAAAAAATCAGAGCTTGATAGCTTAGGTGAAGAAAAATAGTTAAAATTTAAGTTAAGAGGTACAAAAGTATGTCTAATAATAGTTTAGAAGTAAAAAAAGAAAATATATTTAGTAAAATAGCTAATTTCTTTAAAAACTTATTTGGCAGTAAAAAACAAGAGAATTTAGTAAGTGAAAATGTAGTAAAAGAAGAAACAAAAGAAAGAAAAGAATCTGACTTCTTAGAGTCTATAAGAATTAACAAAGAAGAAAAAGATGATCCAGAGCTTTTAAGAATTCAAGAACAATTAGAGAAAAATGAAATCAGTGTATTTTCTATTTCTGATGATGCATTACATGATATAAAAGAGATTTGTGATAGACAAGTATCAAATTTAGCAAAAGAGCTTGATAATAAGAAAACAGAATTAAATTATTTAAAATTTAAACTAAATAATTCACAAACAAATATGTAAAAGAATTTGAAGTAAGTAAATTTAAAATTAATTTATAAAAAGGAGAAGAAATGCTAAAAAAAATAAAGAGTGAAAAAGGTTCTATAACTTTGTATGTTATAATTACAATGCTATTTTTCACAGTATTTATAATGAGTATATATATAATAAATAGTAGAAAGTTTGCAACTCAACTTGAAGCAAATGCAGATATAAAAGCAATCTATGAAAAAGGTGGAGCAGAAAAAAAGTTTAATAGCTATTTTGCATCTCCTGATGAAGAAATACCAATCTATACAGAAAATCAGCTTTTAAGTATTGGAAGCGGAGAGAATATATATATTCCACAAGAGAAAAAGATTTATACTTTTGTAAGTGAACCTGAAAAATATGTAATAAAAAATAATATTACTGGAATTACATCATCTCATATTGCAAGTCTTAGAACTAAACTTGTTTATGTAAAAAATAATGCTGATTATTCAATTTTTGGAATGGACTTACTTAAAGTATCTGATTAAAAATTTAAAATGAAATTAAAATATAATTATATTAAAAAAGTTAATAAATAAAAAATAATTTGAAGAGATTAAAAAATCTCTTCAAATATTTTAGGTGGCTTAGAGTAAATCTCTAAGCTCTTTTTTGTTATAGGATGTATAAATTTTACTTTATAACTATGAAGAAGATGTCTATTTAAAGAATCTATTTTTTTTCCATATAGAAAATCTCCGAAGTATAGGACAAGACATATATTTTGAGTGGACTCTGATTTGATGAGTTCTGCCAGTTTCTAATTTAAATTCTACTTTTGATAAATTATTTTTTTCTTCTAATACTTTATAATGGGTAATTGCAGTATCACCATTTTCAAAATTTACTTCTCTTTCAATTATGCTACCATCTTTTCTTGCAATAGGAGCGTTAATAGTTCCTTGTTTTTTATCAGGTATTCCATCTAGAATACCAATATAATATTTTTCAAAAGTATTATTTTTCATTTGTTTTACTAGCATTTCTTGTATATATTCACTTTTTGCAAATATTACTATTCCGGAAGTATCTTTATCTAATCTATTTACAGGTCTTATTTTTCTTTTTATATTATTTTTTTCAAAATAATATTTTACTCCATTTGATAGAGAATCTTCAAAATGAGACATAGATGGATGAACTGGTATTCCGAGAAGGCTTATCTAATATTAGCATATAGTCATCTTCATACAAGATATTAATTAAAATTTTTTCATTTGGAACGATGTTTTCATTTGTTTCTTCAAAATTTAGGTCAATGTCTAAGATATCATTTTCTTTAATTTTATAATCAATATATACTATATTTTGATTTATTTTTATTTTATTAAATTTTTTTAATTTTAAAATAAGTCTTTCAGACATTTCATATTTTTCTTTTAAAATTTGTTTTATTGAAACATCTGATTTTTTTACTTTATATGATATATCCATTTTTATCCTTTTTGCTTTAACTTAAAAATTTTCGTAATTGACACTACTAAAAGTTAAATATATAATAATTTTATTATAGTATATATTTTAAATTTTTCATAGGAGCAAATTATGAGAAAGAGAAAAAAAGAAGAAAATAATTTTAAAGCATATTTTATTATTTTCATCATTGTTCTAATTTTAGTAGTTTTAATACTTGCAACTACAATAACATCACTTAAAAAATATGGTGGTAACAATAACAGTAGCAATAATAATACTTCTTTAAATAATAATTCAAGTATTAAATTAGAATTTGGAAAATACAATATATCTAAAGTAGCAGAAGAGACAGGCGACGTAGACGAGAGCTATTTTAATGATTTAAGCTTTGACTTTAAAGATAATGGATCTATAAAGATATACGATATACAAGGAAAATATTTAGAAGGAACTTTTAGCTTAGAAGAAGATAGTATTGTATGTAATGCAAAAAAAATATACTACTATGAATATAACGAAGATGGTAAAAAACTTACAAACACAGATGTTAATATTAAATATACATTAAAACAAGTAGATAATAAAACTTTAAAAATAAATTCTATAGACTATAATGGAGAAATAGAATTTGATTTATTTAACGTTGTTGGAAATGAATATACTATTCAGTAGTAGAAATATAAGTGGAGAAAAATATGGAAAAAGATAAAAAAGAAATAAAAAATGAAAAAGAAGTAAAAGATAAAAATAAAAAGAGTAGTTCTTGCATTGGTAAATCTCATAAAATGATAACAAGTCTGCTTTTTACAACTATACTTATTTTAATAATTGCGATTTCTTTTGCATCAGGATTTTTAATGAGTAAATATTGCGCTCCTTGTAATACAGATACTGTAATAAATACTGTAGAAAAAATAAAAGAAGAAGAGCAAAAAGAAAATACAAATGATACTGAAAATGTATCAGAAGATTATATAGAAAATTATATTGAACTTAATGTAGAAAATATAACTGAATAATATAAAAAAAGCTAGCAAATACATAAATTTAAAAGATTTTAAATAGCTAGCTTTTTGTTGACTTTGAATTATTATTTTTATATAATTTAAATGAATTTTTTAAGAAATTTAGGAGGAATATATATGTCTTTTATAGAAACAATGAAAGAAAAAGCAAGAAAAGATATTAAATCAATAGTACTTCCAGAGGCAACTGACATAAGAGTACTAGAAGCTACTGACAAAATTGGAAAAGAAGGTTTTGCAAAAGTAGTTTTAGTAGGAAATGAAGAAGAAATAATTAATAAAGCAAAAGAAAATAATTTAGATATTTCTAAAGCTACTATAGTAGATCCAGAAAAATCAGAAAAATATGAAACTTATGCAAATACTTTTTACGAGCTTAGAAAAGCAAAGGGAATGACTTTAGAAGAAGCTAAACAAAAAATGTTAGATCCAGTTTATTTTGGAATGATGATGGTAAAGACAGATGATGCAGATGGACTAGTATCTGGTGCTGCTCATTCTACATCAGACACATTAAGACCAGCTCTTCAAATATTAAAGACAGCTCCTGGAACAAAGCTTGTATCAGCATTTTTTATAATGGTAGTTCCAAATTGTGAATATGGAGAAAATGGAGTATTTGTATTTGCAGATAGTGGATTAAATGAAAATCCAGATAGTAAAAACTTATCTGAAATTGCAATTTCTTCTGCTAAAAGTTTTGAGCAATTAGTTGGAAAAGAAGCAAAAGTAGGAATGCTTTCATATTCAACATATGGAAGTGCAAAATCTGAGCTTACTCAAAAAGTAATAGATGCAACAAATCTAGTTAGAGAAAAAGAGCCTGACATTAAAGTAGATGGAGAACTTCAATTAGATGCTGCAATAGTACCATCTGTTGGAAATAGTAAAGCTCCAGGAAGTAAAGTTGCCGGAAGCTGCAATACTTTGGTATTTCCTGATTTAAATGCAGGAAATATTGGATATAAATTAGTTCAAAGATTAGCTAAAGCTGAAGCTTATGGACCACTATGTCAAGGAATTGCCAAGCCTGTAAATGATTTATCAAGAGGATGTTCAAGTGATGATATAGTAGGAGTTGTTGCAATTACATCAGTACAAACTCAAAAATAATAAAAAAATAAGGGAAGAAAAAATGTCAAAAAGAAAAATAAATTATGGAAAATTTATACCTAGAGTAACGCTTATAATATGCATTATTCTATTATGTATATTTATGCCAAAATTATTAAAGAAGAATAATAGCATTTTACCAGGGAAAAGTGAAAAAGCAGAAATTAGTCTTAAGGGAGAAGATACAATTTATTTATATAGAAATGAAGAATATAAAGAAGATGGATTTTCTGCTAAAACTTTAAATGGAAAAGATATATCAAAAGAAATAAAAGTAGAAAATAATATAGATACTACAAAAGAGGGAGAATATGAGATTACATATTCATTAGATAGTGATGGATATGTATCAGAAACAAAAACAAGAAAAGTAGTAGTAAAAAAACCAAAGATACTAAATAAGAAAGAAAAATCTAAAAATAAGCTACCAGTACTTATGTATCACTATTTTTATGATAAATCTAAAGGTGAAAAAGGTGAAAATAGTAACTGGATGGAAATATCAAAGTTTGAAGAGCAGATTAAATATTTAGTAGATAATGACTATTATTTTCCTGATTGGCAAGAAGTTTCAGATTTTGTAGATGGAAAAATAGACCTTCCAAAAAAAAGTATTGCAATTACTATTGATGATGGTCAAAAAAGTTTATATAATTTAGCAATACCTGTTTTAGATAAATATAAAGTAAAAGCTACAGCATTTATTATTACAAGTAAACTTAAAACTGGAAAACTTGAAAAATATAAAGATTCATATATTGATTTTGAGTCACATTCAGATAATATGCATAGAGGCGGAGCAAATGAGGGACACGGTGGAATATTCCAAGTGTTATCAATAGATGAAGGTGTAAAAGATTTAAAAACTTCAGTGGAAAAGCTTCGGAGGAAATAATAATGCATTTGCGTATCCATATGGAGATAATAATGAAAATACAAGAACAGCTGTAAAAAAAGCAGGATTTAAAGTTGCTTTTACTACAGAAAATAAAAAAATATCTCCAAATATGGATAAATATGCTCTTCCAAGAGTTAGAATGTCAAGTGACATTACAATTAAAGGTTTTAAAAATTTAATAGAATAAAAGGAGGATACTATGAAAGTATTAGTGCTAAATAGTGGTAGTTCATCACTAAAATATCAATTAATGGATATGGATACAGAATCAGTTTTAGCAAAAGGTTATTACGAAAGAATAGGAAGCAAGGAATCTTTCTTAACACACAAAGTAAATGGAGAAAAAATCAAAATAGAAGAATATGCAAAAGACCATAATGATGCTTTAAAAATAGTAATGGAACAATTAACAAATGAAAATTATGGAGTAATAAAATCTCTAAAAGAAATTGATGCAGTAGGACATAGAATTGTTCATGGTGGAGAGAAATTTAGTGCTTCTGTTGTAATAGATGATAATGTTGTAGAAGCTATAAAAGAATGTATACCACTTGCACCACTTCATAATCCTGCAGGAATTCTTGGAATAGAAGCTTGTAAAGAAGAAATGCCAGGAACACCAATGGTTGCAGTTTTTGATACTGCTTTCCATCAAACACTTCCAGAAGAAAGATATATTTATCCAATTCCATATAAATATTACAAAGAGTATGGAGTTAGAAAATATGGATTCCATGGTACATCTCATAAATTTGTATCAAATAGAATTGCAGAAATATTAGGAAAGCCTATAGAAGATTTAAAAATTATTAATTGCCATTTAGGACAAGGAGCAAGTATTTGTGCTATACAAAATGGAAAATCAGTAGAAACATCTATGGGACTTACTCCACTTCGGAGGAATTCCAATGGGATCAAGATCAGGTGATTTAGATCCATCTGTTGTAACATTTTTAATGCAAAAAGAAAACTTAACACCAGAAGAAATAGATAAAATATTAAATAAAGAATCAGGACTATTTGGTGTATCTGAAATATCACCAGATGCAAGAGATATTGAAGCTTCAGCTTGGAGCGGTGGAAAACAAGCTCAGCTTGCTTTAGATGTATACCACTATTTAGTTGCATGCTACATTGCAAGATGTGTAGTTGCAATGAATGGTGTTGATGTAATTACATTTACAGCAGGAACTGGTGAAAGAGGATGCGAAACTAGAGAAATATTATGTGATAAATTAAAATTTTTAGGAGTAGAAATTGATAAAGAAGCAAATAAAGTAAAAGCTGAAGAAAGAAAAATAAGTACAGAAAATTCAAAAGTAGAAGTATATGTGGTTCCTACTGATGAAGAGCTTATGATAGCAAGAGATACAAAAGAATTAGTAGAAAAGTTAAAATAAATAGATAAGTTTTCAGGCGCAAATAAAAAAGCGCCTTTTATGTGAAAAATGAAAAACAAGGAGATTTATAATGAAGATATTAGTTTTAAACTGTGGAAGTTCATCACTTAAATATCAATTAATTGATATGGAAAATGAAGAAGTTTTAGCAAAAGGAACATATGAAAGAATAGGAGAAGGAAATTCTTTTCTAACACATAAAGTAAATGGAGAAAAATATGTTTTAGAAAATCCAGTAGATAATCATAAAGATGCAATTGAATTTGCTTTAAAACAATTAACAAACGAAAAATATAAGGTAATTGATTCATTAGATGAAATTACAGCTGTAGGACATAGATTAGTTCATGGTGGAGAGAAAATTTCAGAGTCTGTTGTAATTACAGATGAAACAATAAAAGTATTAGAAGAATATACACCACTTGCACCACTTCATAATCCTGCAGGAATAATTGGTGTTAAGGCTGCAAGAGAAGTTATGCCAGGAAAAACAATGGTAGGTGTATTTGATACAGCTTTTCATCAAACAATGAAAAAAGAACAATATATATATCCAGTTCCATATGAATATTATGAAAAATATAGCTTAAGAAAGTATGGATTTCATGGAACATCTCATATGTACGTATCAAGAAGAGTTGCAGAAATAGAAAATAAAGATGTAAAAAGTTTAAGAACTATTACATGCCATTTAGGACAAGGAGCAAGTATTTGTGCAGTAAAAAATGGAGAATCAATAGATACATCAATGGGACTTACTCCACTTCGGAGGAATTGCAATGTGCACAAGATCTGGAGATTTAGATCCATCAATAGTTACATTTTTAATGGACAAAGAAAACTTATCTACTAAAGAAGTAGAAAAAGTATTAAATAAAGAATCAGGAGTACTTGGTATTTCAGGAGTTTCTCCAGATTTTAGGGATGTTGAAGCAAAAGTTGCAGAAGGTGATGAAAAGGCAAAACTTGCAATAGATGTATATAACTACACAGTTGCTGGATTTATTGCAAAATATGTAATGGCAATGGATGGTGTAGATGTTATTACATTTGCAGGTGGAATCGGAGAAAATCAAATAAAAATTAGAAAAGGAATTTGTGAACATTTAAAATTTTTAGGAGTAAAAATTGATGACGAAAGAAATAATACAAGAGGAGAAGAAAAACTAATATCATCAGATGATTCAAAAGTTAAAGTTTATGTTGTACCAACAAATGAAGAATTAATGATTGCAAGAGAAACAAAAAGACTTGCAAAATAAAGGAAGGAATGAAAACAGATATGAAAAAGAAAGTTATAATTTCTATAATAATTATTCTTGTAATAATAATTTTAGGAGTAGGTGGATTTTTTGCATATAAGTTTTTAAATAAAGATGAAGAAAAGGAAAAAGAAGTAGATAATTCTGCAGAAGAAATTTATTCTGAATATATTAAAGGTTTTGATATAAAAGGAACATATGGATATGATGGAATAGGAGTTTCATTTATAGATTTAAATGCAGATTCAATTCCAGAAATGTTAATTGGAGATGGAACATTTAATTTATATCCAAAAATTGATGAAATAAAAGTTTTATCTATAGAAAATAATGAAGTAAAAGAAATTACATCATTAAATAAAACTAGACTACTTTGCTTAGTTTATGATATACAAAATGATAAGTATTTATATGGTGTTCAAAACTTAGCTGAAAATGAAGGAGCAGAAAAGACTGTAGTAGATATTGAACTTATAGAAAATTTAAATCAATCATTTACTAAATACACAGCTCAAGATAAAGAATACATGAAAAACTATATTACAATACCAGACACAGAGAAAATAAAAAATAATTTAAGTATAGATGTATTTTATGGAAATGAAGGAAAATCTGATGTTAAAAAATTAATAAAACAAAGAATAGATTCTCCATATACAATAGAAAAAGCAAGAGAAATATGCAATGCTAATATAGAAACATTAAAACAAGAAAATGAAAATAAATTAAATGCTCCAGATACTGTAGAAGCACAAAATTTAGGAAGAGAGCTTTTGCAATATACAGAAAATATTTATTCAAATTGTAAATTATCTGAAAATCAAGAACCAGTAGGCGGAGAATTCGGACAAGAATTATTAAATTATGAAGAAGCTTTTGAAAATAAATTTACAGACAGCTTTATACAAAAATATTGGAATACAGAAGGAACTCACTATTATTTAAAAGATGTAAATGGAAAGAAATATTTAATAACTCCTGGAATTGGAGATAATGTTTCATACATTGGAGAAGAAATGGTATTAAAAGAAGTAACTTCTGAAAAAATAACTTTCGAAATGGTTGGATATTTTTTAAGTGTTCCAGATGATAGAACAAAACTTCCTGAACAAATAACAAACTTTAAAGAAGAACTAGATAATAATCAAATAAGTTATACAACAAATGTAGTAAATTTTGTAATAGTAAAAGATGGAGATAATTGGAAGGTAGATGAATTCACAGATTTAAGAGTATAAGGGGGGATTAGTTTGACAAACAAATTAAAAAAATGTAGAGGAATTGTAGTTACTATTTTACCTATTATAACAGTCCCAATTTTATATTTTGCATATTTAACTGTAGTGCCACTAAACGATATAGTAAAAAGTGGTAATACTATTTCAATGGAATATGAAAACACTACTGTAACAGAACCAGTAAAACCTAAAAATCCAGATGATGATATTCCAATTATTAAATACAAAGGATTTGATACTTTTGGAGAAATAAGAATTCCTTCAATAAATGTAAATATGAAAGTAATAAATAAAGTAACTCCTGCTGCTATAGAAGTTGCAAGTGCATATCTTTATAGTACAGATGGATTTAATCAAGTTGGAAATACAGTAATTATAGGACATAACTATAAAAATGGAGAGTTATTTTCAAATGTTACTAAACTTAAAGTTGGAAACAAGATTTACTTAAAAACAAACGGATCAAAAGAAATTGAGTATACTATTTATAAAACTTTTGAAACTACATCATATGATGCTTCATTCTATAATAGAGCAACAAATGGAAAAAGAGAAATTACTTTATCTACTTGTACAGATGATGTAGCAACTACTGATCATAGACTTATTATTTTAGCAAGAGAAGAATAATATAAAGTAGAATAGATGTTAAAGTCTATTCTATTTTTGTGCTTAAAGTAAAAAAGTCTGAAAACCGCTTGACAGTATATATATATAATAGGTACATAGAGAATTTTTTACAAAAATGAAAAGGAGATAAAAAGAAATGAATAAAAAAATATTAACAATAATGACAGCTTTAGTTTTAGCATTAGCAGTTGCAATGCCAGTTATGGCTGATGAAACTGTTAAATATGCAAAAGTAGAAGATTGTACAAAATCTGATTCTTATGATCAAACAGCACCTAAAGTAACACCAGACGGAAGTGAAACAGCAAAAACAACACTTACATATAGTGAAGCTTCTTTAAAAATTGTTACTGAAGACAAAGGTCAAGGTAGACCTGCAGGATATTCTTGGTTAGGATTTACTGTAAAAATGCCATCAGGTTATACAAAATATAAATTAACTTATAATGGTAAAACAGAAGAAAAGGATGTTTCAGGTGAATCTTTTGATGAATATGTTGGAGTAAGTCCTAAAAAGTTAGAAGAAGCAACAAAAGCAGGTAATGAATATTTAGAATATAATTTAGATTATGAATGGGTTAAAACTGATAATGGAAGTGAATCAGTACATCAAACTATTTTAATTAGAATAAAACTTTCTGGAGTAACTTTAAAAGATGAACAAAACAAAGAAGTTTGGAACAATGACATTTATGAAGAAGCAAAACCAGTTCCAGAAACAAATAAAAAACCAGCAGCTACAACAAATAAGAAAAAAGAAAAAGATAATACACCAGGAACAGGTGTAGAAAATGTATACGCTGTAGCAGGATTAGTTGCAGTAGTAACTTTAGCAGGTGCAGTAGTTCTAAATAAAAGAAAATAATTTTTAAAGTTTAAATACTTTCATAAATTGTAAAAAGTAGGATAGATGTTAAAGTCTATCCTATTTTTGTGCTTAAAGTAAAAAGAATATTGAAAAAATAGTATTTTTATTAAAAATATATTATACTAATTAAAGTAAAGGAGGCATGCGAAATGGAAGAAAATTTAAATAATTTGCCAAACTCTTACAAAGAAGATATAAAGAAAGCAACTAAAATATTAAAAGAAAATGGAGCTATTGAAGTATTTATTTTTGGTTCTATAGCTAATGGAAAATTTAATAAAAATTCAGATATAGATATTGCAGTTAGAGGAATAAAAGAAAAAGACTTTTATAGAGTTGCAAGTATTTTAATGTTTGAACTTGAAAATGAAATTGACTTAATAGATTTAGATGACAAAGAAAATCGTTTCTCTCAAATGCTATTAAAAGTTGGAGGTTTATTAAAAGTTGGATAAAATAATAAAAGAACAAATAAAATTTAAAATAAATGAAATTGATAAATTATTTTCGTAGTATGATTTAATTTTTAATAAAATAGAATCTGAAGTACCAGACTTATTCGATATGACTATTTTAGGAAGTGTTTTACATTTATTTTATAATGGATGTTGTTTGGAAAGAAACTAAGAAAAGTTTAGAAAAATTTATAGATTGTAAAGTAGGATAGATGTTAAGGTCTATCCTATTTTAGTGCTTAAATTAGAAAATTGCTGAAAACCGCTTGACAGTATATATATATATATATATAATGGGTGCATAGAAAATTTTACAAAAAATGAAAGGGAGAAAAATAATATGAATAAAAAAATATTAACAATAATGACAGCTTTAGTTTTAACATTAGCAGTTGCTATGCCAGTTATGGCTGATACAGAACAAGAAGTAAAAGGTGCTACTGTTGTAGATGATACAGCTTCTGATAGCTATAAAACAAATAAACCAAATCCAGGAGATTCTGTAAAATCAGGAACAGACACAGATGAAATTTTTACATTAACATATGACTCAGCAGATTTAAAAATTGTTAATAATGCAGGTGGGGAAAATAACAGACCAGATGCTAATGCATGGATTGGTGTTAAAATTACAGCTCCAGAAGGAGTAAAAGGTATTACTAAAGTTGAACAAGATAATTCACTTGGAAATGCATCAGCTATAGATGAAAATAAATTAACAAAAACTTTCGAATCAGATAATAAAACTTTACATGAATATTTCCACGTAAATGTAACTGAACTAGAAAATGCTGTAGAAAAAGGAAATGAATATTTAACATATGCTTTAAAATATACTTGGGATTATAATAACCAAGCAACAGCTACAGCATCTAATGATGAAACTAAAGTAGCTACAACTACAGTAGTTGTAAAAATTAAAGTAGCAGGAGTTACTTTAGTAAATGATGGTACAGGTACAGAGCAAGTATTATGGGATACAGCAAAATATAATGCAAAGAAATCAGAAGTTGAAGCTGCAGCAAAAGCAGAAGCTGAAGCAAATAAAAAACCAACAGCAGCTAAAACAAATAAAGAAAAAGATAATACACCAGGAACAGGTGTTGAAAATGTATATGCTGTAGCAGGATTAGTTGCAGTAGTAACACTTGCAGGAGCAGTAGTACTAAATAAAAGAAAATAATTTTTAAAGTTTAAATATTTTCATAAATTGTAAAAGTAGGATAGATGTTAAAGTCTATCCTATTTTTGTGCTAAAATTTAAGAAATCGCTGAAATGTGCTTGACACTATATATATATATATATATATATATAATATGTGCATAGAGAATTTTTTTACAATATTTGAAAGGAAGAATAAATTTATGAAAAAGAATATTTTAAAAATTAGTGCAATGATAGTAGCATTATTAGTAATTGCATTATTTTCTACTACAGTAAAAGCTGTATCAGAAGAAAAATCAGTTAATGATGAAACTACATTAAAACAAGCAATTACAGAAGCTGCAAGCGATGAAGAAAGTGATTTTGTTACAATAAAATTAGGAGCAGACATTGAATTAACTTCAACTCTTTCTATTAGTGGTAAAGTTATAATAGATGGACAAGGTCATACAATTAAAAAAGCTACATCTTGGACAGATAATGCAGATTCTTTAGTAACAGCTATGCCAAATGGAGATGTAGTATTAGAAAATGTTAAATTAACAGGAGCATTAAAATATGGTGTTCATGCTTACAATGGTGGTAAAGTTACATTAGATGGAGTAGAAATTAGAGATTGTGCTTTTGGTGGAGTACTTGTTAATGGTGGTACTGTTACAATAATCGATTTAACATTAGGACATAATGGAAAAACTAATGATAATAACGGTATTGAAATAGGAAAAGGAACAGCAGTTGATAAAGAACCTTCTCTTGTTATGGATGGTACTTTAACATCAAGCGAAACAGAAAATGTTATATATATTGCTGATAATGATGAGTTAGATGAATTTTCAGTACAAAATACTGAAGAATCAAAAGACAAACTTTATGTTACAGGAAAAACAATAACAGTTACAGATGAAAATAATGAAGTTAAATATGTAAGTAATGAAGCAAAATCTGGAGTTACAGCTACTGATGTAACTGAAGGAGAAACACAAGTAAATAAATATATAGTAACAGTAAAATATAATAACAAAGTAGAAAAATTTGTAGTAAGTGCAAAATCAAAATTATCTTCTATAAAAGGATTAGAAGCAATTAAGAAAAGCGCTCCAAGAGGAAAAGTATTTTCTAAATTTGTTGATGTAAACAATTATGAAGTAAAAGAATCAAAAGAAATCGTTAAAGATTTAACAATAACAGCTGTATATGTAAACAAACCAGTTGAAGATAAAAAAGATCCAACACCTAATACAGGTGTAGAAAACGTATATGCAGTAGCAGGACTTTTTGCAGTAGTTTCTTTAGCAGGAATAGTTGTATTAAATAAAAGAAAATAATTTTTGAATTTAAAATTTCATAAATGTAAAGAAGTAGGATAGATTTTAAAAGTCTATCCTATTTTTGTGCTAAAGTTTAAGAAAATGCTGAAAACCGCTTGACAGTATATATATATATATATATAATAGGTGCATAGAAAATTTTTACAATAAATGAAAGGAAGAATAAATTTATGAAAAAGAATATTTTAAAAATTAGTGCAATGATAGTAGCATTATTAGTAATTGCATTATTTTCTACTACAGTAAAAGCTGCAACAGAAGAACCAGTTGAAGATGAAGAAGCATTAAAAAGTGCAATTTCAGAAGCTCAAAGTGAAGAAGGACAAGACTATGTTGTAATAAAATTAGGTAAAGATATTGAATTATCTTCAACACTTACAATCGATAGTGGAAAAATAATAATTGATGGTCAAGGAAAATATACAATTAGTCCTAAATCTGAATGGAAAAGTTCAAATACAACAACTGGAGATCAATCTTTAATTACTGTTTCTTCAAATGGAGATGTTCAACTTAAAGACTTAAAATTAAAAGATGCTGTAAAATATGGTGTTCAAGCATATAATGGCGGAAAAGTTGCATTAGATGGAGTAGACATTAGAGATTGTACTTATGGTGCAGTACTTGTTAATGGTGGTACAGTTACTATAAATGAGTTAAATTTAGGACATAATGGAAAAGCTAATGAAAACAATGGTATTGAAATAGGACAAGGACAAAATGTTACATCTAAACCAACTCTTGTTATGGATGGTACTTTAACATCAAGTGAAACAGAAAATGTTATAAACATCGCTGAAAATGATGAGTTAAAAGATTTTTCAGTACAAAATACTGATAAAACAGAAGATAAACTTTATGTAACAGGAAAAACAATAACAGTTACAGATAAAAATGATGAAGTTAAATATATAAGCAATGAAGCAAAATCAGGAGTTACAGTTACTGATGCAACTGAAGGAGAAGCACAAGTAAATAAATATATAGTAACAGTAAAATACAATAACAAAGTAGAAAAATTTGTAGTAAGTGCAAAATCAAAATTATCTTCTATAAAAGGATTAGAAGCAATCAAGAAAAGCGCTCCAAGTGGAAAAGTATTTTCTAAATTTGTTGATGTAAACAATTATGAAGTAAAAGAATCAAAAGAAATCGTTAAAGATTTAACAATAACAGCTGTATATGTAAACAAACCAGTTGAAGATAAAAAAGATCCAACACCAAATACAGGTGTAGAAAACGTATATGTAGCAGCAGGACTATTAGCAGTAGTATCTTTAGCAGGAATAGTTGTATTAAATAAAAGAAAATAATTAAAATTACATAAACTTAAGAAAGTAGAATAGATATTAAAAGTCTATTCTACTTTTTTTGTGCTTAAACTAAAAAAAACGCTGAAAAGTGCTTGACACTATATATATATATATATATAATAGGTACATAGAGAATTTTTTTACAATATTTGAAAGGAAGAATTAATTATGAAGAGAAATTTATTATCAATAATGCTTGTACTTGCACTAGTATTTGCGGTAACAATGCCAGTTATGGCTCAAGAAGGAGAACAAGAAACTACAACACCTAAAGAATATGCAGAAGCTGCTGACAACACAAAAGAGGATTCATATATCACTAAACCAAATCCATCAATAACATATGATAATGCTCATAATATTACAATGACTTATAATTCAGCAAAATTAAAAGTAGTTGAAAAAAATACTGATATTGGAAGAAATGTTGATGCAGCTTGGATAGGATATGTATTAACAGCTCCAAAGGATGCTACAAAATATAAAGCTACATATAATGGAAAAACAAAAACAGAAACTATTTCTAATGGTAAAGTTGAAGACTTCGTAGCTGTAACAAAAGAAAAATTAGAAACAGTAACTAAAAACAATAAAAGTCTTGTTTATACAATAACTTATGAATGGCAAAAAGATAAAGCAGCAGTTGCTGCAGCTCAAGATGACGATAGTGAAGAAGAATCTACAGAAACAATTTTAACACAAAAATTAAATGTAGTAATTAAACCAGAAGGTGTAATATTAAAAGATAAAGAAAACAAAGAAGAATTATGGAACAATGATACTTATAAAGAAGTAAAACCTGCTAAAACAACAACTACAAATAAAACAACAAAGAAAAAAGATGATACACCAACAATGGGTACAGAAAATGTATATGCTATAGCAGGATTAGTTGCAGTAGTAACACTTGCAGGTGCAGTAGTTTTAAATAAAAGAAAATAATTAAAATTACATAAACTACAAAAGTAGGATAGATATCAAAAGTCTATCCTATTTTTGCGCTTAAATTAGAAAAATGCTGAAAGGTGCTTGACACTATATATATATATATATATATAATAGGTGCATAGAGAATTTTTTTACAATTTTTGAAAGGAAGAATTAAATTATGAAGAAAAATTTATTATCAATAATGCTTGTACTTACACTAGTATTTGCAGTAACAATGCCAGTTATGGCTACAGGAACAGAAACAGCAACAGATGAATCTAAAAATTATGCAACTGCAGCAGATTTTACACAACCAGATTCTTATAAAGTAAAACCAGAACCAAAAATAACATATGATGATAATCATAATATAACAATGACATACAATGCTGCAACATTAAAAACTGTTCCTCAAAATAAAGATAGTGTTGATAGAAAAGTAGAAGCTGCTTGGGTTGGATTTGAATTAACAGCTCCATCAGAAGCAACAAAATATGAATCTGAATATAATGGAACAAAATCTACAGGAGATGTTACTGGTTCAAAAGTATCAGATTTCGTAGCTGTAACAGCAAAAAACTTAAAAGAAGCAACAACAAAGAATAAAAAATTAGTATATACAATAAAATACACATGGTTAAAAGCTGCAGCAACAGAAGCAGTAGCTGCAGATGATGACAACGAAGGTGAAAAAACAGAAGAAATATCAACACAAACATTAAATATAGTAATTGATCCAAAAGGTGTTGAATTATATGATGGTGTAACAGAAGGTGCAACAGATACTGTTTTATGGGATGTAGAAGACTATAAAGATAATTTACCAAAAGCAACAACACCAAGCACAACTACATCAAAGAAAAAAGATGATACACCAACAATGGGTACAGAAAATGTATATGCATTAGCAGGATTTGTAGCAGTAGTAACATTAGCAGGTGTAGTAGTTTTAAATAAAAGAAAATAATTTAAATTAAAAATATTATGGAGAGCAGATTTTATCTGCTTTCTTTTTAGTTTTTTATGGTAGTTTGCTTTTTCCTTGACATTAGATGTATAATATAGATAGTAATTTTTAAGATTTTTTTAAAAATCGAAAGGGTGATTAAAAATGAAGAAAAATATTTTATCAGCAATGCTTGTTCTTGCAATTGTATTAACAATGACTGTACAAGTTTTTGCAAATTCTGAAGGAGAAGGAGAAACTACAGCTAAAGATTATGCAACAGCGAAAAATGCAACAAGTCCAGATTCTATAAAAGGAGAGGAACCAGAAGCAAATATAACATATGATAATGATCACAATATTACAATGACATATACAAAAGCAAGCCTAAAAATAGTTGCTGCAAATGAATCAATTGGAAGAAAAGTTGATGCAGCTTGGATTGGTTATGAGCTAACAGCTCCAGAAGCTGCTACAAGATATGAAGCTACAATGGGAGACCAAAAAGCTTCAGGAGATTTAGATGAATCTAAAAAAGTAATAGATTTTGTATCAGTAACTAAGGCTAATTTATTAAAAGCTACTAAAGAAGGTAAAGAGCTAAAATACACAATTACATACAAATGGGAGAAAGAAAAAGAAACAACTCCAACAGTACCTGTAGCAAATGAAGAAGAAGAAGCAAAAGAGTATGAAACAATTTCAGTACAAACATTAAATATAGTAATCGATCCTGCAAAAGTAACTTTATATTCTAAAGATGAAAAAGATACTTTATGGGATAATGATGATTACTTAGCAAATAAAAAAGTAGAAAGCAAACCAGCTACTACTACAAATACATCATCTAAAAAGAAAGATAATACACCAGATACTGGATTTGAAAATGTAGTTGCTGTTATAGGAATAGTAGCAATGGTTACTTTAGCAGGAATTGTTATTCTAAGCAATAATCATCAAGAAGAATAATATTATTTAAATATAAAAATGTAAGATAGAAATTCTATCTTACATTTCAGATTATTGACAAACCCCAGATATTTTTTCTGGGGTTTTCTGATATTTTTAGTAAAATTGTAATTTTAAAAT
>CANQYZ010000023.1 GCA_947628215.1 uncultured Clostridia bacterium
GAACTATTTATATTAGAAAAAGCAGGTCATTGTAATTATATTTTCAATAATAATGATTTTTATAATAAATTAAATAGTTTTCTGAAAGAATAACAAATTACAATTTGTATGAGCAAGTAAGGTATATTTACAATTACTTGCTTTTTTGTTATATTTTATCTATAAAAATATAGCATATTTAAAGGAAATAAAAATGAATATATTAGTTGCAATAGATGAAAATTATATAAAGAATTTAAATATTTTATTATATTCTATTCAAAAATCAAATAAAGAGGAAATCTTTAATGTTTTTGTTTTAAATAGGAGTTTAAAACAAAATCATATAAAAGAAATTAAAAATAAATTAGATGAAAATAGATTTTTTATAAAAGATATAAAAATTGATGAAAAAGAAATTACTAATTTACCAGTATATGAGCAAAGATATCCATTAGAAATCTATTTTAGATTATTTGCGCCAAAATATTTACCAGATGATATAGATAGAATATTATATTTAGATGCTGATACTTTAGTAATAAATAAACTAGATGACCTTTATAATATGGATTTTGAAGGAAATTATTTTATTGCAACTACTCACGTAAATAAAATACTTCATAAGTTAAATGAAATAAGACTTGGTATAGATAAAGATGAACCATATATAAATACTGGCGTTCTTTTGATGAACATAAAAGAATTAAAAAAGCTAGATTTTGAAAAAGAACTAAAAGAATTTATGAAAAAGAATAAGAAAAAGTTAATGCTTCCAGATCAAGATATAATAAGTACTATATATGGAAATAAAATAAAGCTTGTAGATGATTTAAAATATAATTTAGGAGATAGAAACTTAAATTACTATAATCTAAATAATCCAAAAGAAAAAATTGGAATGAAGTGGATATGTAAAAATACAGTAGTTATACATTATTTTAGCAGAAATAAGCCTTGGAATAGTGTTTATCTTGGAAAACTTGGCGTATTTTATAACAAGATATTAGAAGAGATGGAATTAAATAAAAATAGTAAAAAAGTTTTAATTTTATCTTGTGGTACTGGTGGAGGACATAATACAGCAGCAAAAGCAATTCAAGAAGAACTACTTGCAAGAGGAATACAAACTGATTTTAAAGAGTATTTAGAAATTATTGATTCTAAGCTTAAAGATGGAGTAAATAATTTATATATAAAATCTACTAATAAAAATGGGAAAGCTTTTAAAAGAGTTTATCATTTAGGAAGAATTTATGAGAAGACTAAATTAAAGTCTCCTGTATATTTTGCAAATAGCTTAAACAAGAAAAAATTATATGATTATATTAAAGAAAATCAATATGGATATATTGTAACTACTCATTTATTTGCAGCCCAAGCATTAACAGCTATTAAAAAAGAACATCATATTCATTTTATACAAGTTGCAACAGACTATGTAAGTATTCCTTTTTGGGAAGAGACTAATCCAGACTTTTTTGTTATTCCAAGTAAAGAATTAAAAGAGGATTTTCTTGAAAAAGGAATAAAAAAGCATAAGTTATTACCAATAGGAATTCCAGTTAGAAAGCAATTTAGAGAAGATTATAATAAAGAAGAGGTACTAAAAAAGTTAAATTTAGATAAAAATAAAAAATATATTCTAATACTAAATGGAAGTATGGGATTTGGTAGTGTAAAAGAAATTACTAAAGCTTTAAATGAAAATATTAAAGATTATTCATTTATTATAGCTTGTGGAAATAATAAGGAACTTTTTGATTATTTAAATGAGGAATATAAAAATAATGATAGAGTAATTCCACTTTCTTTTACAAATGAGATAGGAGAATATATGTCAGTTTGTGAGATTATCTTAAGTAAACCACGGTGGACTTACTACTACAGAAATTGCTACTATGAGAAAACCATTTATTCATATGATGCCAATTCCAGGATGCGAAAATGATAATGCAAACTTTTTCTCTGAAAGAGAAATGTCTCTTAAATGTGAAAATATAAAGCAGGTAGTAGATAATACTAAAAAGCTAATTGAGAATAAAAATCTGCAAAAACAAATTATAGAAAATCAAGAAAAGTATATATCAGAAGATGCATGTGAAAGAATTGCAGATGTGATTATAAAAGAATTAGATAGAGGAAGTATTCGTGAAAAAAGAGCTATATAGAGAAGAGAAAATTGAAGATGTAGAAAACAAAATAGATGAAAATGAAGATATTATTCATATGTACGAACCACTAAAAATGGATATGGATAAAAATTATCAGTACATAAAAACTGGAAAAATATTTTCATTTTTTTCTAATGTACTTTATTATGGAATAGCATATCCTGTCTTATTAGTGCTTGATAAAATAATATATGACTTAAAAATAGAAGGAAAAGAGAATATAAAAAGTTTAAAAAAAGGTGCAGTTAGTGTTTCAAATCACGTACTAATTCTAGATTGCACAATGGTAGGACTAGCACTAAAATCTAAAAAAGTATATTTTACAACAAGAAAAGGAAGTTTTGAAATTCCTTTTGTAAGAAAACTTATAAAATTATTAAGAGCAATTCCAATTCCAGAAAATATAAAAAGTAAAAAAGAATTTATAAGTCAGTTAGATAACGCTATTTCAAACGGAAAAGTAATACACTTTTATCCAGAAAAATCTTTATGGCCATATTATGATAAATTAAGAAATTTTAAAAATGGTGCATTTGATTTTGCAATAAGAAATAATGTTCCAGTAATTCCAATAGTAATTACTTTTAGAGATCCAAAAGGTATAAGAAAAGTATTAAAAAAGAAAAAAGATGTTACTGTTAAGATATTAAGTCCTATAAGTTATGAAGAAAATATTGATAATAAAAAAGAGTGCATAGAAAAGTTAAAACAAAAAGTGCATAGTGAGATGGAAGAAAATTTAAAAAATATCAATATTTGAATTATAAAAAGAATAAATAAAAAAGCAAGAGATTGATAATTTCTTGCTTTTGTCGTATAATGGTTTCGAAAAAAATGTAAAATATAAACAAAGAATAGATATTTGACATAGAAAGGAGAACTTATGCTAGAAATAAAAGATGTATGCTACGAAAGAGACAATAAAAAAATACTAAATCATATAGATTTAAATATAGATACAGATAAATTTGTTGCAATTACAGGCCCTAATGGTTCTGGAAAATCAACACTTGCAAAAATAATAATGGGAATTGAGAAGCCAGATTCAGGAAAAATAATTTTTGAAGGAGAAGATATTACAAATTTATCTGCAGATGAAAGAGCAAAAAAAGGTATTGCTTTTGCATTTCAGCAACCAGTAAAATTTAAAGGAATTACAGTATATGATTTACTTAAAATTTCATCTGGTAAAAAAATAACTAAAAATGATGCATGTAGTATATTATCAAATGTTGGACTTTGTGCAAAAGAATATGTAGATAGAGAAGTAAATGGTTCTTTATCTGGTGGAGAATTAAAAAGAATAGAAATTGCAACAGTTGCAGTTAGAAATTCTAAACTTACAATTTTTGATGAACCAGAGGCTGGAATTGACCTATGGAGTTTTCAAAGTTTAATTAAAGTATTTGAAGATATGAGAAAAATAGTAAAAGGTTCAACTATAGTTATTTCTCACCAAGAAAGAATTTTAAATATAGCAGATGAAATAATTCTACTTAAAAATGGTAAAGTAGATAAATCAGAAAATAAAGAAGAATTACTTGGAAAAGTATTAGATAAACCTATATGTTGTAAGCTAGGAGGCGAAAAGAAAAATGGATAAAGTAGATTTAGATTTATTACACGAAATTACAGATTTAAAAGGTGAAAACTACGAAGGAGCTTACAATATCCGTAAAAATGGACAAGGAATAGAAAGAAAAGTTACTGAAAATGTAAATATAGTAACAAAAAAGGATGTTTCTGGAATAGATATTTATGTAAAAGAAAATACAAAATTTGAATTTATTCATATACCAGTAATTATTACAGAAAGTGGTTTAAATGATGTAGTTTACAATGACTTTTATATTGGAAAAAATGCAAATGTTGTTATAGTTGCAGGATGTGGAATTCATAATGACCATCATAAAGATTCTCAGCATGATGGAATACATCGTTTCTTTTTAGAAGAAGGTGCAAAAGTAAGATATATTGAAAAACATTATGGAGAAGGAAACGGTACTGGAAAGAGAATATTAAATCCAGTAACAGAAGTTCACTTAAAAGAAGGTGCTACTTTAGAGATGGAATCTGTTCAAATAAAGGGAGTAGATTCTACAGTAAGAGAAACAAAAGGAGTACTTGAAGACAATACAAATTTTGTTATATCTGAAAAAATAATGACACATGGAAATCAATATGCAAAAACAATATTTAATGTAGAGTTAAATGGAAAAAATTCTAGTACAAAAGTTACTTCTAGATCTGTTGCAACAGAAAATTCATCTCAACAATTTGAATCAAAGGTAATAGGAAATACAGAATGTTTTGGACATGTTGAATGTGATGCTATTATAAAAGACAAAGGAAAAGTAATTTCAACTCCTCAAATTGTAGCAAATGATGTTAATGCAAATTTAATTCATGAAGCTGCTATCGGAAAAATAGCAGGAGATCAACTTATGAAACTTATGACACTTGGCCTTAATGAAAAAGAAGCAGAGCAAGCAATTATTGATGGCTTCTTAAAATAAAAATAGGGAGATAAATATGGAAGAGAAAAAGAGTAAAAAAGGGTTAATAATAGTATTAGTTTTAATAGTTTTTGTAGTAGCTGCTGTAGTAGCAGGAGTACTACTTTCTAAAAATTTAGGTAAAGCTGAAAGTTCTAAAACAGAAGATAAAAAATCTACAGGAACAGAGTGGGGAGATAAATATGTAGTATACCTTAAAGAAAAGATAGACTCAGATGAGTATGAAAATGCTACAAATGGAAAATTAAGCTTTATTAATTTAGAAGAACTTTTCCCAGCTATGATATTAAATTATGAAAATGAAGAAAACAAAGTAATGGAAATATCAGTTATAGATGACGAAAAAGAAATTAAAACAAAAAAATATGAGACTAAAAAAGAAAATGATTTAGATGTTAAATTACTTTATGATATAGAAGAAAAAGAATACAAATATTATCAACATGAGAAAAAGAAAAACGGAAATGAAACATTTAAAGAACTAAAACAAGAAGATATAGAAGAAAATAAAAATCCTGAAAAAGAAAATGTTTTTGAATTTACAAAAGATCAAATGACAGAAAAAGAAGTAAAAGAAGGAGAAATTCCAGAAATACCAGACTTTAACGAAAAGTTTGTGGATGTTGAAAAAGAAATAGAAGAAAAAGATATAGATTTTGATAAAGAAAAATCAGAAGATGAACTTTTAGAAGAATTAAAAGATTTTACTCAAGAATATTTACCAAAAGAAGAAATTATAACAGATGAAGTAAAAGAAGATGTGGATAATTCATTAAAAGAATTAGAAAACAAAAAAGAAGAAATAAAAAAAGCTGAAGAAGAGAAGAAAAAAGAAGAGGAAGAAGCTAAGAAAAAAGCAGAAGAGGAAAAGAAAAAGAAAGAAGAGGAAGCAAAGAAGAAGGCAGAAGAAGAGGCCAATCAAACTCTTAAAGTTGGAAAATATACTTTAAAATATGGAAAATATGTAGGAACAGAAGCTCAGTATGATGAATCTGGAGTAACTAATTGGAAAGTTACAGTAACATTAAATAAAGATGGTACATATACAATAAAAAATTCTAATAAAAAAATGGGAGCAGATAGATCTGGTACATATAAAGTCGGAAAACTAGCTGGAAGTGATGCTATACTTTTTGATTATGGTGGAGGCTACGGAGTACTTGCAAATAATCAGCTAACAACACTTGCTGGATCTGGTGCTACATATAAATATCAAGGAAAATAAAATTTGGAGGAAAATATGGAAGAAAAAAAGTCAAAAAAGAAAATTGTAAAGGTAAGTGACATCTTAGTTATCATAATAGGAATAGTTCTAATAATAGGTGGACTATACTTTCAAAAAAATGAGGAAGATGATACTAATAGTTGGTCTACTACTCCAAAATCATCTGAAAGTAGACGTGCAGATGAAGAGGGCGAGATACAAGGTGAAGACATTTTAATGATAGTTGGATTTGTGATTTCAGCTTTTGGTTTAGCTTGCATAATAAAGAGAATGCTAGATAAAAAAGAAGATAAAGTAGAGGAAAAAGCTACTGATACAACTTCAAAATTAAAAGAACTTCAAAAAATGCTAGATGATAAACTAATTTCTGAAGAAGAGTTTAATAAGAAAAAGAAAGAATTAATAGATAAAATGTAAAGTTTAAAAGTATGTGCTTTTTTAGTACATACTTTTTTTGGAAGTTTTTGGATTGAAAAAAAGTAGTCTAAAATATATAATTTATTCAAATTAAAAAAGAAGGAAAAAAGTATGATAGAAATTAAAAATGTAAGCCAAGAATATATTAAGGGAATAAAAATAATAGACAATATGAACTTAAAAATAGAAGATGGTACTGTATTTGGTGTGATAGGTCCAAATGGAGCTCGGAAAAACTACTACTATCAATATGATTACTGGAATACTAAATATAGATGAAGGTGATATTTTTATTGATGGAAAGAGTATTACTAAAAATCCTATAGAAGCTAAAAAGAATTTTGGATTTGTACCAGATACTCCAGAAGTATTTGAAAAATTAACAGGACTTGAGTATTTAAACCTAATAGGAGATGTTTATGAAGTAGATTCTAAAACAAGACTTAAAGTAATAAATAACTTAGCAAAAGAATTTGGAATTTTTGAAGATTTAAAAGATAGAATTCAAACATATTCACATGGAATGAAACAAAAATTGCTTATTATAAGTGTTTTAATGCATAGTCCTAAAAATTGGATATTAGATGAACCATTAACAGGACTTGATCCTAAAGCATCATATTTGTTAAAAAGTTTAATGAGAGAGCATGCAGATAAAGGAAATGTTGTACTTTTTTCAACACATGTATTAGATGTTGCAGAAAAGATATGTGATAAAATCGCAATTATAGATAAAGGAAGACTTCTTTTTGTTGGAACAATAGATGAACTAAAAGAAAAGTCAAAAACAAATACAACACTTGAAGAATCATTCTTAAAAATTACAGGAGATGAAGAATAAAGTTGAAAAGCTTAACAGGAGTAATAATTAAAAATTCAAAGAGGCAAGAACTTACAAATACAAGTAAATTTTTAACAATATTTGCTTTTCTTATAGTAGCCGGATTTTTAAGTAGCATAATGATTGGTTTTAGTATTATGGCGACAACTAGATTAAAAGAGTATAATCAAGCTTATGCTTTTGTAAATATGTTATTTTTGATGAATTTTATAATATTATTTTCAGAAAGCATATTTCATAGTTTAAACACTTTATATTTTTCTAAAGACTTAAATGTATTTTTAAGACTACCAATTAAACCTAAAGATTTAGTAAGTGCTAAGATAAAAGATATGGTAATTTCACAATATGAAATGGAACTTTTAATGCTTGCAATTCCAGCTACTATTTATGGAATTATAATGAATGTATCAATACCTTTTTATATATTTTTATTAGTAGTTCTTTTAGCACTTCCGATAATACCAATTACTATAATTACTTTGATAGTATCTGTTATTATGAGATTTACTAATTTTATAAAAAATAAAAGCAAAGTAATGTATATAACAATTGCTATAGCTCTAATTGTTTTATGGTTTATTATAAGTGGATTTGGAGGAAAAAGCTCTACTTTATCTACATCATCTTTTGAAAATTTAATTTTGCAAGCAGATGGACTTGCAAAAGAAATTGCAAATAGATTTATTTTAATTAAGCCAATAATGAATTCACTTTTGAACTACAATAATATAGAAGGAATTAAAAATTTATCAATATTTTTAATAGAATCATTTTTAGTTTATAATATAGGAATTTTCATAATATCAAAAATCTATTTAAAAGGTGCAATTGGAACAGTAATAAATGGACAAAAATTTAGAAAAAAACTAGATGCTTTAAATGAAAAAGATTTAAAAAAGAAGAACAAATATAAATCATATTTTTTAAAAGAATTAAAGATTACAGCAAGATCTCCTATATTTCTTATTCAATGTATTATAATGCCAATATTATATCCAATTTTTGTTGTAGCATTTATTATAGCTATTTTTAGTTTTGCTCAAAAAATTAGAGTAGATATTGTAAAAATGCTTTTAGATCTTATAGATAATGGATTTGGATATACAATATTCTTATCACTTGCTCAAGGATTTTTTATGCTAAACTTTAGTTCAATTATTGCAGTATCTAAAGAAGGAAAAAGTGCTACTTTATCTAAAGCAATGCCAATAGGACTTGATATGCAATTTAAATTAAAAAGCTTAATTGGTGTATGTGTGAATAACATTCCAATATTAATAATATGTTTTTCATATTATTATTTATATAATAATATTTTAAATACAATTCTTATGTTTATAATACTTGAGATGTTAAATTCATTTGGAGAGAAGTGGAAAATTTTAGTAGATTTAAATAATCCACAAATAAAATGGAATACTGAATATACAATGATGAAACAAAATACTAATGTTATGTATGTACTTTTCTATACTATAATAGTTATTATTCTTTTAATTTTAGCAGGAAGAATTTTTGAAAAAATATTATATACTGAAATGTTTATACTTTGTATACTTTTGTGTTTAAATTTTGTTATGAATAGACATATAAAATCAAAAGAACATAAAATATTTAAAAATTTGTATTAGGAGAAAAAAAATGAAAGAAGCAAAATTAGATTCTAGCTTTAAAATAGTAGCAGCTATACTTTTAACAATTATATGTTTTACAGTTGGTATTATTTTAACAGTTAAAGGCGTAAGAGAAACTAAAGAGCAGAACGAAATTATAAAATCTTACAAGAGTACAGAAGGATATTTTGTAGATTATAATGAGCATAAACATGAAGAATATGATAGAAATTCTGTAGGAAGAAAAGAGACTACGATGTATAGCTTGATTTATAGATATACAGTAGATGGAAAAGAATATACTATAGAAACAGATTATGAAACAAGCTTACTTCCAGAAGAAAACAGTACAAAAGAAATAAAATATAATCCGGAAAATCCAGAAGAGGCAATAATCGAAGGGATAAATAGTCATAATTCTTTAATATTTTTTGGTATATTTTTTATGATAATACCAGTAATGATTTTTTTAGGTATATTAAGTAAAATTGGAGTTTTTAATAAATTTAAAATAGATTTTTTTGGATTTTTAGCTGGAATTGTATTTTTGATAATAGGGGTAGGCTTTATATTTTATAATTTCCTTATGACAGGATCTTTTTCTGGTGTATTAAAAAATTTAGGATTATGGATTATAATTCCAAATTTATTTATAATAGTTGGAATTTATCTAATTATATATAGTTTATTTTTTAAATTAAAAAGATAAGAATGAAAACTAATCTTTATGTACTTGACATATGCATAAGATTAGTTTATTCTTAATAAGATAGTTCGCTAGCTAACAATATTGGAGGAAGAAATGGAAGAGAATAGTATTTTTTTTAATATAAAAGAGCTGGAAAAAGCATTAATTATAGCTTTAGAAAAAATGAGACCAACTGAAAAAGAACATATGAAAAAGCCAACTCCAACTCAAATGAGAGTGGTAGATTATATTTTAAAAAATATAGATAAAGAAGACTTATATCAAAGAAATATAGAAGAAGCTTTAAATTTAAGCAAAGCTACTGTATCTGATGTATTAAATAGAATGGAGAAAAATGGCTTAATTGAAAGAGTATATAATGTAAAAGACACTAGAAGTAAAAAAATAATGCTTACAGAAAAAGCTCGTAAGATGCATAATATGAATAAAAAAAGGTTTCAAGAAATAGCAAAAAAGGCTAAGAAAAATATTTCTCAAGATGAAATTGAAAATTTTTTATGCACTCTTAATAAAATGATAGTGAATTTAAAAGATGAATAAGAGAAAGAGGATATTAAGACAATGGGTAAACTTTTAAGATATTTTGAAAAAAAACAATGGATTTATATATTTATTTGTTTTGTACTTATTTTTGGCCAAGTATGGCTCGAACTTAAAATGCCAGATTATATGTCTGAGATTACAAAACTTGTACAAACAGATGGAAGTCAAATGACAGATATTTTAAAAAATGGTGGATATATGCTTTTATGTAGCATTACTAGTGTTTTTGATAGTATTTTGACAGGATATATAATTGCAAATGTTTCAGCTAATTTTTCAAAAAGAATTAGAAAAAAATTATTTGATAAAGTTGAAAATTTTTCAATGAATGAAATTAAAAATTTTTCAACAAGTAGTTTAATTACAAGAACTACAAATGATATTACTCAAATACAAATGCTTATTGCAATGGGACTTCAAATGATGATAAAAGCTCCAATTACTGCAATATGGGCAATTACAAAAATATTAAATAAAAGTTGGCAATGGAGTGCACTTACTGGAGTTGGAGTTGCAATACTTTTAGGTGTTATTTCTGTCTTAATAGTAATTGTAATGCCAAGATTTAAAATAGTTCAAAAATTAATAGATAAAATAAATGGAGTAACACGTGAGAATTTGACAGGAATAAGAGTAGTTAGAGCTTTTAATGCAGAAGAATATCAACAAAATAAGTTTGAAAAAGTAAATAATAGACTTACAAATCAACAACTATTTAATCAAAAAGTATTTTCAATTTTATCTCCTACTATGTATCTTGTTATGTATTTCCTAACACTTGGAATATATTTTATGGGAGCATTTTTAATAAAAGATGCATTAATGATAGATAAATTAGAGATTTTTGGAAATATGATTGTATTTAGTTCATATGCTATGCAAGTTATAATGTCTTTTCTAATGCTTGCTATGATATTTATGATGTTACCAAGAGCTGAAGTATCAGCAAATCGTATAAATGAAGTATTAGATACAGAAGAATCTATAAAAGATGGAAATATAAACAAAGATATATCAGATAAAAAAGGCGAAGTGGAATTTAAAAATGTATCATTTAAATATCCAGATGGAGATGAATATGTGCTTAAAGATATATCTTTTAAAGCAAAAAAAGGAGAAACTGTTGCATTTATTGGATCTACTGGTTCACGGAAAGTCTACCTTGATTAATTTAATTCCAAGATTTTATGATGCAACTTCAGGAGAAATTTTAGTAGATGGTATAAATGTAAAAGATTATACTCAAGAATTACTTCATAATAAAATAGGATATATTCCTCAAAGAGCTGTAATATTTAGTGATAGTGTAAAAAATAATGTATCATATGGAGAAAATGGTAAAGGTAAAAAAACAGATGAAAAAATAAAGCAAGCAATAGAAGTAGCACAAGCAAAAGAATTTGTGGAAAAAATGGAAAATGGATATGAAACACAAATGGCTGAAGGTGGAACAAATGTATCTGGTGGACAAAAGCAAAGAATTTCTATTGCAAGAGCAATAGCTAGAGATCCAGAAATTTATATTTTTGATGATAGCTTTTCTGCACTTGATTATAAAACAAATAGTATTTTAAGACATGAACTTAAAAAATATACAAAAGATGCAACTACTTTAATTGTAGCTCAAAGAATAGGAACAATTATGAATAGTGATAAAATATTAGTTTTAGAAAATGGAAATTGTGTGGGTCAAGGAACTCATAAAGAATTACTTAAAAATTGCGAAGTATATAAACAAATAGCTTTATCACAATTATCAGAGGAGGAATTAGAAAATGAGTAATAATGAACAAATAAAAAATCCTCCAAGAATGGGTAGAATGGGTAGAGGAAGAAATTTTGAAAAACCTAAAAATTTCAAAAAAGCAATTAAAAGATTATTTAAAGAACTTAAGATTTTTAAAGTATTAATTATAATAGCATTACTTCTTGCAACATTAGGATCTATTTTATCAATAATTGCCCCTGATAGATTATCTGATTTAACAGATGAAATTTCAAAAGGTCTTGTTGTAAAAAAGGATAATTTAGAAATTCTTACACAAAACATTTTTGGTGCTTTAAATGAGGAGAAAATTGAAGATATTTTAGATATAGATGTATCAGAAGATACTATTTTAGAAATTATGACAAGTGAGGATATTTCTGAAAGCGATAAAGAAAAGTTTAGAGAAATATTAGAAAATGCACAAGAAAATGACTTAGGAAATACAAGTAATGATTTTTCATTTATAGAAATTCCAAAAAATATTTTAAATATAATATTAAAAGATACTTATTATAATGGAATGAAAATTTCAAAGGAAGATAAAATAGAATTTTTAATGGCAATTTCTAATATAAAAGATGAAAAAAGTATAAGTAAAAAAGAAGTAGATGAAATTCCTGAAAATATACAAAAAATATTATTGCCAGATATTACGATAGATAATATTAAAATTAGTACAAAAGATCAGATTTTAGTTTTAGAAGAATTAAATGGTATAAGCCAAGATATTTCTACAGAAGAACTTTATAGTAAAATAGATAAAATGCCAGAAAATGTACAAAAGGCAATAAAGCCTTTTATGGATATTGATAAAATAAAGAATATAGCTTTATTTCTAGCTGGTTTATATGTAACTAGTGCTTTATTTACATTTATACAATCAATTTTAATGACAGATGTTGCAAATAAATTTGCGAGAAGATTAAGAAGCAGAATATCTAATAAAATTAATAAATTACCACTTAAATATTTTGATAAAACTACGACAGGAGATATCTTATCTAGAGTAACAAATGATGTAGATACAATAGCTCAAAGTATGAACCAATCACTTGCAAGTTTAGTAAGTAGTGTAACTTTATTTTTAGGAACTATAATTATGATGTTCTATACAAATTACATTATGGCAATTACTGCTATTTTGTCTAGTTTGATTGGATTTATATTTATGTTTTTAATTCTTGGGAAATCACAAAAATACTTTATTGCTAGACAGAAAGAATTAGGAAAATTAAATGGGCATATAGAAGAGATATATTCAGGACTAAATATTGTAAAAGTATATAATGGTAAAAAAGAGTCTGATGAAAAATTTGATGAGTTAAATGAAAAAGTATATGATGCAAATAGAAAAAGTCAATTTTTATCAGGACTTATGCCACCACTTATGAACTTCATTGGAAATTTTGGATATGTTGCAGTTTGTATTGTAGGAGCAATTCTTACAATGAATGATATTATAACTTTTGGAGTAATTGTAGCTTTTATTACATATGTAAGATTATTTACATCACCACTTTCACAGATTGCACAAGCTATGACATCTCTTCAATCTACTGCTGCTGCATCAGAAAGAGTATTTGAGTTTTTAGATGAAGAAGAAATGCCACTTCAAGAAAATATCAAAAAACGCTTAAATCCAAGTGATGTTAAAGGAAAAATAGAATTTGAAAATGTTATATTTCAGTATGAAAATAATGATAAACCAACAATAAAAAACTTTAGTGCAGTAGCACTTCCTGGTCAAAAAATTGCGATAGTAGGACCTACTGGTGCAGGAAAAACTACAATGGTAAATTTATTAATGAAATTTTATGACATAAATTCAGGAGATATTAAAATAGATGGTATATCAACAAAAGAATTAACAAGAGAGAATATACATGAATTGTTTACAATGGTTCTTCAAGATACATGGTTATTTAATGGAACAATAAAAGAAAATATTATATATAACCAGGAAAATATAAAAGATGAGGATGTAGAAAAAGTTTGCAAGGCAGTAGGGTTAGAACATTTTATAAAAACACTTCCAAAAACTTATGATTATTTACTTGGAGATAACGATAGTGTATCATCAGGACAAAAACAATTAATTACTATTGCAAGAGCAATGCTTCAAAAAACTCCATTTCTAATACTTGATGAGGCAACTTCAAATGTAGATACTAGAACAGAGGAAATGGTACAAATAGCAATGGATAAATTAACTGAAGGAAAGACATCATTTATCATAGCACATAGATTGTCTACTATAAAAAATGCAGATTTAATTTTAGTTATAAAAGATGGAAATATAATAGAGCAAGGAAATCATGAAGAACTTATGAATCAAAAAGGCTTTTATGTAGATCTGTATAATTCGCAGTTTGCATTAGAATAAAAAGGAAAAATAAAAGCAGAGACCTCTTTTAAAGTCTCTGCTTTTGCCAGCGTTAGTTGCTAGCAAATTTGCGAAGAAAAAACAAACCTTCGCATGAAAAGATGACATATGTTACCAGTTTGTGTAGATGTCGATTACGCCACTATCGCACCCACAATCATAAACCTTCCCAGTTCCAAGTGATGTTTCTATAATTGTTCCTTTTGGATAATCTGAGGAAGCCACGCATATGTAGTCTTCTTCGTCACGAACTAAACCGTTTTCGTCTGTGTACCTTCCAGGAATATGTAAACCTCCTCCAGGAAGAACCCTTTCTGAATACCAGGTCTCTTTGTGACCGTTAAAGTAATTGACGCCACCAGACTTTGTAAGTACGGGATAGTCTTTTTCTTCTTCCACCTCCAAAATTTCCTCTTGATTTTCTGATTCTTCTGATTTAGCTTGATTTTCTACTTGGTTTGCATCTTCAGATACTTTCTCTTCTTCTACCTTTTGGATAGCAGCGTCTGCACTTTTTACTACTTCCATACCAGTAGTTTCAATGGCAGTCTCAAGAATAGCCCTATTAGATGCATCAAGTACAATTTTTTGCTGTATGCGATATTCTCTTTTTGCTCTATCTAAGAGAATTTGTTTTTGAATTTGCTCTTTAGAATCTTTCTCCTTTGTTTGTACTTTAGAATTTTCAGTGGTGTTTTCTGTTTTTTCGTGACCTCCTTCGGCTTGCACATGCATGGTTGCAGTGGTTGTGAGTTGGATGAGTAGGCAAAATGACATAACTAGTAAAATAAACTTATGCCTCATCCGTGTTGTCGCTTCTGTGTTCATATACGTCTCCTTCTTTATTATTTAGGCAAAATATGCCCATACATATATTATAACATAAAGTTTACATAAAGAACAAGCCGAGTTATACTTGAGGAGTATATAAAAGAGTAATTTTTCTTCCATTTATCTTTATAAAATTTTCTTCCTTTAGAGATTTAAGCTCTCTAAACATTGCAGAACGGTTTATTGAAAAATAATCTGCTAAATCTTTTAAACTTGTAGATAAGTAAATATTTTTAGAACGTGTTTTTTGATATTCTGATGAAAAAAATTCAAGAAGTTTATCTCTAATACTTTTTTTTGTAAGTATTCTAATTCTATCATTTTTTTCTCTTAATTTTTCATGAATCATTTGAAATAAATTATTTATAAAAAGATTATAATATTTATATTCAATATAATTTATGTTTATAAGATTATTGTAGTCTATTACAAGTACAGTAGAGTTTTCAAGTGCTCTTATTTGACATTCGCTACTATTTATATCTGAAATATTGCTACCAAATAAAGTTCCTTCTTTTAAAGTTTCTACTAAAATCTCATCACCATCATAATTAATATTAACAACACTTGCTAAACCACTTAACATTATACATACAATGTCGCTACCCTTAATAGTCTGTAATATTTCCTCATTTTTATTAAAATTATATATGTGAGTTTCTAATAATTTAAAAAGTTTATTCTTCTGTAATTCAGAAATACCCTGGAATACATCGCTCATATTACCACCTCAAAAATATTTTATAACAATTTTGTAAAAGTTGCAATTGCAACTTTTAATTTTATTATAATTATCCGTATAATCAAAGTAACAAATAAATAAAAAATAAAAAAACTAAGTTTAGAAAGGAAGCAAAAATGAAAATTGTAAAGAGAGACGGACATATAGTAGATTATGATCCAAGTAAAATTGAGATTGCTATTAAAAAAGCAAATAATGAAGTAAGAGGAAAAGAAAAGGCATCAGATGAACAAATTAAAGAAATAATTCAATACATCGAAGATTTAAACAAAAAAAGAATTTTAGTTGAAGACATTCAAGATATAATTGAAGAGAAATTAATGGAATTTGATAAATATCAATTAGCCAAGAAATATATAACTTATCGTTATACAAGAGAGCTTGTTAGAAAAGCAAATACTACAGACCAAACAATTAAAGAATTAATTGAAGGTGAAAATGAGTATTGGAATAGCGAAAATTCTAATAAGAATGCACAAGTTGTTACAACTCAAAGAGATTATTTAGCAGGTATTACAAGTACTGATATTACAAGAAGATTTTTACTTCCAGAGGAAATTGTAAAAGCACATGATGAAGGAATTATACATTTCCATGATGCTGACTATTTTGCACAAAATGCTTTGCACAATTGTGAACTTATAAACTTAGATGATATGCTTCAAAACGGAACAGTAATAAATGGAGTTATGATAGAGAAGCCACATAGATTTATAACTGCTGCAACTATTGCAACACAAATTATTTTAGCAGTAACTTCTTCAAGCTACGGTGGAGCTACAGTATCACTTACACACTTAGCACCATTTGTAAGAAGTAGTTATGAAAAATATTATAAAAAATATGAAAATAGAAAAATGAAAAAAGAAGATTGCGAGAAATTTGCTTGGGAAGATACTAAAAAAGAAGTAGCAGATGGTGTACAAACATTTAATTATCAAGTAAATTCTATGACAAACACTAATGGACAAGCACCTTTCTTAAGTGTATTTATGTATCTAAATGAAACAAAAGAATACAAGAAAGAACTTGCAATGATAATTGAAGAATTCTTAAGACAAAGAATTCTAGGATTTAAAAATAGAAAAGGTGTATATATTACACCAGCATTCCCAAAACTATTATATGTACTTGAAGAAGATACAATAAATGAAGATGGGGAATATTTCTATTTAACTAAACTTGCAGCAGAATGTACTGCAAAAAGATTAGTTCCGGATTATATTTCAGAAAAAGTAATGCTAGAACTTAAGAAAAATGAAAAAGGTGATGGAGAATGTTATCCATGTATGGGATGCAGAAGCTTCTTAACACCAGATAGAACAATGTCAATAGGCAATATAGCAAATGCTAAAAACTATGTAGAAGGAAAAGGAAAATATTATGGTAGATTTAATCAAGGTGTTGTTACTATTAACTTACCAGATGTTGCTCTTTCTTCTAAAAAAGATATGGATAAGTTCTGGAAGATATTTGATGAAAGACTAGAACTTTGCCATAAAGCTTTACAAATAAGACATAAGAGATTAAGTAATGCAACAAGTGATGTAGCACCAATTCTATGGCAAGATGGAGCTCTTGCTAGATTAAAACCAGGAGAAAGCATTCATGAATTATTACATCATGGATATTCAACAATATCTTTAGGATATGCAGGACTTTATGAATGTGTTAAATATATGACAGGACATTCTCATACAGATAATGGAGAAGGAAAAGAATTTGGTCTTGAAATAATGCAAAAATTAAATGATGCATGTAAAAAATGGAAAGCAGAAGAAGATATTGATTATTCTGTATATGGAACTCCAATTGAATCTACTACATATAAATTTGCTAAATGCTTAAAAGAAAGATTTGGAACAGTAGAAGGTATAACAGATAAAAACTATATTACTAACTCATACCATGTTCCAGTATTTGAAGAAATAGATGCATTTACAAAATTAAAACTTGAAAGTGAATTCCAAAAATTAAGTCCAGGTGGAGCAATTTCTTATATAGAGACTCCAAACCTACAAAACAACTTGGATGTAATTCTAGAAGTTATGAGATTTATTTATGATAATATAATGTATGCAGAACTAAATACTAAATCAGATTATTGTCAAAAATGTGGATATACAGGAGAAATATTAATAGATGATAATTTAGAATGGTACTGCCCAAACTGTGGAAATAGAGATCACAACACATTAAATGTTGCAAGAAGAACATGTGGATATATTGGTACAAACTTCTGGAATAAAGGAAGAACACAAGAGATTAAAGAGAGAGTATTACATATTGATAATAAGGTGGCTGATAAATAATGAAATACAATGTAGTTAGAAAAATGGATATATCAAATGGACCAGGAGTTAGAGTTTCTGTATTTATGCAAGGATGTGAATTTCATTGTAAAAATTGCTTTAATCAAGAAACTTGGGATTTTGATGGTGGAAAAGATTTTACAGAAAATACAATAGATCAAGTTATGGATTTATGCAATAAAGATTATATAAAAGGTTTATCAATTTTAGGTGGTGAACCAATGCATCCTAGAAATATAGAAGCTACAACTAAACTTGCAAAAAAGTTTAAAGAAAAATATCCAGATAAAAATTTATGGGTATGGTCTGGTTATAAATTTGATGAAGACTTAAAAAATAAAGAAGTATTAAACTATGTAGATGTATTAGTTGATGGAAGATATGTAGACGAACTTCACGATCCTACTTTAAAATGGAAGGGTTCTTCAAATCAAAGAGTAATAGATGTACAAAAAAGTTTAAAAAGTAATGAAGTTGTAGAATACAAATAAACTTAAAAGTAAGATATCAATTTAAAATTGGTATCTTTTTTAATAATATATTTTTTAAGATTTAAGTATTTATCTTAAAGTACTATTATGATATATTAAATTAAAATTGAAATTAAATGTTTTAGGAGGAAAATAATATGTGTACAGCAGTAACTTACTATACAAAAGACCATTATTTTGGTAGAAACTTGGATTTAGAATATTCATATAAAGAGACAGTAACAATTACTCCAAGAAATTATGAATTTAAATTTAGAAAAGTAGATGATATTAAATCACACTTTGCAATGATTGGAATGGCATATGTATCAGAGGGATATCCTCTTTATTATGATGCAATAAATGAAAAAGGACTTGGAATGGCAGGATTAAACTTTCCAGAAAATGCAGATTATAAAGAAATTGTAGATGGAAAAAATAATATAGCTCCTTTTGAATTTATACCATATATTTTATCTACTTGTTCAAATGTTGAAGAAGCAAAAGATGAGTTAAAAAATATAAATATAGCAAATATTAATTTTAGTGAGAGCCTTCCTGCTTCACCACTTCATTGGATAATAGCAGATAAAGAAAAATCAATTACTGTAGAAAGTGTAAAGGATGGACTAAAAGTTTATGAAAATCCAGTAGGAGTTCTTACAAATAATCCTACTTTTGATATACATATGTTTAATTTAAATAATTATATGGGATTATCTACAGAGCAACCAGAAAATAACTTTTCTAAAAAATTAAATTTAAATAAATATAGTAGAGGAATGGGTGGACTTGGACTTCCAGGAGATTTATCTTCAGCATCTAGATTTGTAAAAGCAACATTTACTAAAATGAATTCTTTATCTGGAGATACAGAATCAGAAAGTATTAGTCAATTCTTCCAAATACTTGGAAGCGTTAATCAACAAAGAGGATTAGTACATATGGGAAATAATATGTATGAAATCACAATTTATAGTTCTTGCTGTAATTTAGATAAAGGAATATATTATTATACAACTTATGAAAATAGCCAAATTACAGGCGTAGATATGAATAAAGAAGATTTAGATTCAAAAGAAATAGTAAGTTATGATTTAATAAAAGGTCAGCAAATAAAAATGCAAAATTAGAAGAGGAAAAAATGATAGATATAGAATTTAAAAATGAATTAAATGAAGAGATTTATAAATATATAGATAATGAATTTAATAAATATGCTTTAAAAAATGAAGTTGTATGTAATTTTATGCCATTTTCTTTTATAGCAAAAAAGAATGGTAAAATGATAGGAGTTATTACAGGACATTCATATTATGAAGAAGCTTATATTGAAAATCTTATAGTATTAGATGAATATAGACATAAACATATAGGAAGTTCTTTAATAAAAATGGCAGAAGAATATTTAAAAGAAAAGAATGCAAAACATATAAATCTTACAACATATAGATTTCAAGCACCAGAATTTTACAAAAAATGTGGATATACAGTGGAATTTTTAAGAGAAAATAAAGAAAATCCAAAGCTTGATAAATTCTTTCTTATAAAATATTTATAGTTTATGAAAGTAATATTTTTGGGAGTTAGCTAAAAATGAAAAAAGTAAATAAAAACATAATACTTTTTGCATCTGTTATTCTAATAATTGTATTTGTTATGTTTTATTTTATAACTCAAAAGAAAGGATTTCATGAAGATGAAATTTTTTCTTATGGAAGTAGTAATTATTCATTAGATAATGTTTATCAAAGATATGGTAAAAAAGATGAAGTAAATACTATTATTTTTGATGAAGTATTAAAAGGATCTTTCAGTGATAAAATAAATAACATAAAACACTATTTAAAAAATCCAAAAGAATTTATGCAAAAATATAATTATCTAATGGCTATAGAAAAACCAGTATGGAAGACAAATGAAGATGCAAAAGAGTATTTAACAATTCAAAAAAATGATATATTAAATTTTTCTGCAGTTTACTATAATCAATTAAGAGATGTACATCCACCTTTGTTTTACTTTTTAGTTCATATAGTATCTATTGCTTTTTTTGGAAGTTTTTCTAAATATATTATTTTTTTAATAAATATAGTATTTTTAATTTTAAGTTTTATTGTAATTAGAAAAATATTATTACTACTTGATAGGGAACATTTAGTACTTCCAATTACTATTCTTTATGGCTTAAGTATAGGAGCAATTTCTATTGTACTTTTTCAAAGAATGTATCAAATGTTAATATTCTTTGTACTTGCCTTAAGTTATATTAATTTAAAAATTATAAAGCAAGATTTTAATATAGATAAAAACACAAGAAATAATCTGATGCTTACGGTAGTCTTAGGATTTTTAACACAATATTATTTTTGTATATATGCTGCTATAGAGTTTTTAATATTAATGATATTTGGCTTTAAATCTAAAAACATAGAGTTTATAAAGAAATATTTAAAATATCATATAATTTGTGCATTACTTGGAATTTTAATTTTCCCAGCATCTATTTATCATATCTTTTTCTCTTATAGAGGAATGGGTGGAAAGATAGATAGTAATTTTATAGATAGAATAATATTATATTTTAAAGAAATTGGATTTGCTTTTTCGGTTCCGGCTATGTTTTTAGTACTAGCTTTGGTATTTTGTATAATGTTTTTTATATTTAAAAAAGTAAAAGATATAAAAGAAGAAAAAGTAGATGAAAAGATAAAAGAAAATAAAAAAAACTTAAAATATAAAAGACAAATAATATTTTTAGTAATTCCAAGTATATTATACTTTTTTATAATAGCAAAAATTGCACCTAATATGAGCGAAAGTTCTATTATACGATATATAGCTATGCTCCTTCCAATATACAGTATATTATTTGTGATATTTTTAGATTATATTTTTAATAAAGTTTTAGATAAAAAGAAAGTAATTGTAGCCTTATTAATAATTACTAGTGCTATTAGCATATATGGAATAGCTTTAAAGTCACCAAGATTTTTATATACTGAATATGAAAAAGCAATAAATATAGCAAAAGAAAATAGCAATAAAAAGTACATATATATTTGTGATAATAATTTTACATATATAAGTTCAATGCCAGAATTTTTAATATATAAAGACCATTTAATTATAAATGAAAATGTTGATGGATTAGATTTTTTAAAAGAAGATGAAAAAATAAAAAACGAAGATGAGATTATAGTAAGTATAAAAAAATATATGAATTATGAAGATATAATTCAAAAAGTTTTAGATAATACTTATTTTGAAAATTATGAGGTATTAGGAAATTTAGATAAAATAGAAACAATAATTTATAAATTATATTAACAAAAGTTATTGAATGCAAATTAAAAAGATGCTAAAATGAATTAAAGTTTTCTGATAGGAAAGAAGATTCTGACCTAAAAGAGTGCAAAATAAAAAATAAGTAAAAATGCTGCACTTTAGGTTAAGTTGCAGCTTTTTTTATGTGTTTTTAGGAGGAAAATATGGAATATAGAGTAGCTTTAATAGGAATAATAGTTGAAAACAAGGAAAGTGTTCCAAAATTAAATGAAATGCTTTCTGAATATGGAGACTATATAATTGGAAGAATGGGACTTCCTTATAAAAAGAAAAATGTAAATATAATTTCAATTGCAATAGATGCTCCTCAAGATGTAATAAATACTTTAAGTGGAAAAATTGGAAGGTTAGATGGTGTATATGCAAAAACATCCTACAGTAATGTGTAAAGAATTAGTAGATAAATTAAAAAAAGAAAAAATATTAAAAAAAGAAGAGTATTTATATTTAATTCAAAATAGAAAGTATGTAGAAGAATATCTATTTAAAGTAGCAAGAAGTGTAGCAGATAGCATTTATGGAAAACAAATTTATATAAGAGGACTTATAGAATTTTCGAATATTTGCAAAAATAATTGCTATTATTGTGGAATTAGAAATGGGAATAAAAACTTAGATAGATATAGGCTTACAAAAGAAGATATTTTAAAATGTGCAGATGAAGGGTATAGCTTAGGATTTCGTACTTTTGTACTTCAAAGTGGAGAAGATATGTTTTTTTCAGATGAAGTATTAGAAGAAATAATAAGTAAAATAAAAGAAAAACATCCTGATTGTGCTCTTACTCTTTCTATTGGAGAAAGAGACTTTAAAAGCTATGAAAGACTAAGAAAAGCTGGTGCTGATAGATATCTTTTAAGACATGAAACTGCAAGCAAAAGCCATTATGAGAAACTTCATCCTGAAAATATGAGCTTTGATAATAGAATTAAATGTCTAAAAAATTTAAAATCTTTAGGATACCAAGTAGGAGCAGGATTTATGGTAGGATCTCCTTATCAGACAGAGGAAAATTTAGCGGAAGAATTAATATTTTTAAAGAAATTAAATCCTCAAATGGTGGGAATAGGACCATTTATACCACATAAAGACACTCCTTTTAAAAATGAAAAACAAGGAGAAGTAGATATTACTTTAGTAATGTTATCTCTTATAAGACTTACACTTCCAAATGTTTTACTTCCAGCTACTACTGCACTTGGAACAATTGATAATTTGGGAAGAGAAAAAGGAATTTTAGCAGGTGCAAATGTACTTATGCCAAATTTATCACCAGTAAGTGTTAGAAAAAAATATATGCTTTATGATAATAAAATTTGCACAGGAGATGAGGCTGCAAGTTGTATTGAATGTCTAAAACAAAGAATAAATAAAATAGGATATGACATAGTCATTTCAAGAGGAGATTATAAAGGAGGAAAAGAAAATGATTAAATATGATCCAAAATCACTAAAAGCAGAAGAATTTATAAATGATGAAGAAATAAAGGATACTTTAAAATATGCAGATGAAAATAAAGATAATTTAGAACTAGTAGATAGTATTCTAAAAAAAGCAAGAGAAAGAAAAGGATTATCTCATAGAGAAGCAAGTGTACTTTTAGCGTGTGATAATAAAGAAAAAATAGAAGAAATGTATGATTTAGCAGAACAAATAAAAAAAGATTTTTATGGAAACAGAATAGTAATGTTTGCACCACTTTATCTTTCAAATTACTGTGTTAATGGTTGTTTGTATTGTCCATATCATCAAAAAAATAAAAATATACCTCGTAAAAAATTAACTCAAGAAGAGGTAAAAAAAGAAGTTATTGCACTTCAAGATATGGGACATAAACGTTTAGCAATAGAGGCTGGTGAAGATCCAGTAAATAATCCAATAGAATATATATTAGATTGTATAAAAACTATTTATTCTATAAAACATAAAAATGGTGCAATTCGTAGAGTAAATGTAAATATTGCAGCAACAACTGTTGAAAACTACAGAAAATTAAAAGAAGCTGGAATTGGAACTTATATATTATTCCAAGAGACATATCATAAAGAAAGCTACGAATATCTTCACCCAACAGGACCAAAACATGATTATAATTACCATACAGAGGCTATGGATAGAGCAATGGAAGGTGGAATAGATGATGTTGGAATAGGAGTTTTATTTGGACTTGATAAATATAGATATGAATTTGCAGGACTTTTAATGCATGCAGAACACTTAGAAGCAGTACATGGAGTAGGACCACATACTATTAGTGTTCCAAGAGTAAAAAGAGCAGATGATATAGATCCAAATGATTTTGATAATTCTTTAAGTGATGAGATGTTTTGTAAGATTGCAGCTTTAATTAGAATTGCTGTTCCTTATACTGGAATGATTATTTCAACGAGAGAGACTCCTGAAATTCGTGAAAAAATAATAAGACTTGGAGTAAGTCAAATAAGTGGAGGTTCTCGTACTTCTGTTGGTGGATATGCAGAAGAAGAAAGACCACATGATACAGAACAATTTGATGTATCTGATAATAGAACTTTAGATGAAGTTGTAAATTGGCTTATGAGAGCAGGATATATTCCATCATTTTGTACAGCATGTTATAGAGAAGGAAGAACTGGAGATAGATTTATGAGTTTATGTAAAGCAGGAGAGATTCAAAATTGCTGCCATCCAAATGCTTTAATGACTTTAAAAGAATTTTTAATGGATTATGCTTCAAGTGATACTAGAAAAATAGGAGAAGAGCTAATAGAAAAAGAAATAGACAATATTGGAAAAGAAAAAGTAAAAGAAATTGTAAGAGAAAGACTAGTAAAAATTGAAAATGGAGAAAGAGATTTTAGATTCTAAAGGAGAAATTATAAATGGGATTAAATGATACTCCATCAGGAGAGAGACTAAATATTGGTTTTTTTGGAATAAGAAATGTAGGAAAAAGTAGTTTAGTAAATGCTGTAACAGGGCAAGAGCTTTCTGTTGTAAGTGATGTAAAAGGAACAACAACAGATCCAGTTAGAAAATCAATGGAGCTACTTCCACTTCGGTCCAGTAATTATTATAGATACACCAGGATTTGATGATGAAGGAAGTCTTGGAGAAAAAAGAATTAAGAAAACAAAAGATATTCTAAGAAGTTGTGATATAGCAATTCTTGTTACAGAAAGTAAAAGAGATTTAAATAATACTGAACTTGAATTAATAGATATTTTTAAACAAAGAAATATTCCATATATAATTGTAAAAAATAAGATAGATGAAAATAAAGAAGATTTAGAAAGAGCAAAAAATAAAGGATTAGTAGAGAATAATATAGTATATGTTAGCTCAAAAGAGAAAATTGGTATTGAAGATTTAAAAAATAAAATTGGAAGTTTAGTAAAAGAAGATGAAAAAGAAATTCATTTTGTATCTGATTTTATAAATGAAAAAGACATAGTACTTTTAGTTACTCCAATAGATAGTGGAGCTCCAAAAGGAAGAATGATAATGCCACAGCAACTTGCAATTAGAGATATTTTAGATAAAGGTGGAATTGTAATTACAGTAAAAGAAACAGAACTTGAATGTGCATTAAATAAATTTAAAGATGATATTTCTTTAGTAATTACTGATTCACAAGTATTTGAATATGTAAGCAAATGTGTACCAGAAGAAATTTATCTTACATCTTTTTCAATACTTATGGCAAGATATAAGGGATTTTTAGATGTAGCAGTAAAAGGTGCTAAAAAAATAGATGAACTAAAGACAGGTTCTAAAGTTTTAATTTGCGAAGGCTGTACTCATCATAGACAATGTGATGATATAGGAACTGTAAAGCTTCCAAATTGGCTTAGAAAATATACAGGTAAGAATTTAGAGTTTGAATGGACTAGTGGATTAGAGTTTAAAGAAGATTTAAAAAAGTATGATTTAGTAATTCATTGTGGTGCATGTATGTTAAATCAAAGTGAAATGAGCTATAGAATGAAAACAGCTATAGATCAAAATATTCCTTTCACAAATTATGGAACAGCTATAGCTAAGATGAAAGGTATTTTAGATAGAAGTACTAAAGTAATTTTTGATAATGAAAAGAAATAAAAAACAAAAATTAAAATAAAAATTAAAACAAAAATTAAAATAAAAATAAAAAAGAAAATAAAAAAGAATATAAAAAATAAAGAGAAAAGGAAAATCTGGTTTGATTTTTAAAAAAGTTTATCAAACCAGATTTTCATATTTATTAAAAGATCATCTAAAGAATATTTGCTATATCCTCGTAAATATTCAATAAGTGCTACAACAATTCCATTTGTGAAGAATGAAATGTTAAGCTCTAAATATTTATCAGAGGTTTTATTTTTTAATGCATCATATATTTTGTTATTTGCAATTTTTTTAAGTTTTTCAAGAAATAAATAAGTCTCATTTGTAGATATAAGAAGTCTATAAATTTTTTCATTTTCTTTTATACAAGCAATTATATTATCAAAATATTTTTCTATATCTTCTTTTGAATGTAGCTTTAATTCATCACTACAAAGAAGTTCAATAGTTTGCATTTGATAATCTTGAGCAACATCTGCTATATTATCATAATGAGTATAAAAAGTACTTCTTGTAATTTCAGCTCTTTTTACAAGTTCGGTTACAGTAACTTTACTTAATTGCTTTTTTTCATTTACAAGTTCAGCAAGAGTCTTTTTTATTAAATTCCTTGTTTTTATTGAAGAAGAATTTAGACATTGTACTTTCATAGCGAAAAAAATCCTTTCTTAAAACAAAATGTAAATAAATTATAACACTATATTTGAAAGAAATAAAGACAAATTAACAAAAAGTGTATAAATTTAGACACTCGAGGAGTGTAAATGTAAACGCAATTTTAAATATTATCCATTGCATTAAGTCTTACATTGTGTCTTAATGTACAAT
>CANQYZ010000024.1 GCA_947628215.1 uncultured Clostridia bacterium
ATGCTCTGCATCAATAAAAGCTGCCTCTCCACCTTTTTTCTGAGCTTCTGCTATTGCATGAAGTGCTAAAGTAGTTTTACCAGAAGATTCAGGACCAAATATTTCTATAATTCTTCCCTTTGGAATACCACCAATTCCAAGTGCTACATCTAGTGCTAGAGATCCTGTTGGAATTGCTTCAACTTCCATTGCTTTATATTCTCCAAGTTTCATTACTGAACCTTTACCAAATTGTTTTTCTATTTGACTCATAGCTGCATCTAATGCTTTTCTTTTTTCTGAATTTTCTTGCATATTTATCTTCCTCCTAAAAATTTGTTTTCTAAACGTTTGTTTGCATTTATTATATATTAAATAAATTTTTTGTCAACACTTTTTAATAATTTTTTCTATACCAATTTTGGAATTTACTATATATGTTAAATGCTGTAGGCTTAGTTGTTCCAACTAGATTTGTATTATATACAACAGCATTATTCTTTCTTGCAATTCCGACAAATGGAACATCTTCATTGTAAATATTTATTATTTTTTCATATAATTCTTTTATCTTGCTTGCATCTCCAGTTGTGTAAATCTGTTCTAAAAGATTTGTAACTTCATCATTTTTATAATTAGAAGTATTACTAGATCCCATATATGTTTCAATATTTGGAGAAAATGACGTATTTATATTTACAATTAAAGCATCATATCCACTTTTCTCAGTTATAAGATTATAGTAATTATTTTTTGAAACTTCTTTTATATCTACTTTTATTCCAACCTTATTTAATTGATCTTTAATATTTTCGCCAAGTCTTATATCTAATTCATTAGATTTATTTACAGTAAGAGTAAATTTAAGAACTGTACTTTTACCATTTATATTTTTTCTCCAACTTCCGACTAGAATATTTCCATCCATTTTGTTCAAGTATTTTTTTAGCTTCATCTTCACTATATACTTTTTTTACTCCAGATGAATTATATACCCAGCATCCATAATCTAATGGAAAAGTACTTACTCTATAATTATCTCCATAAATACTTTTAATAATAGAATCTTTATTTATAGCATAGTTTATTGCTTTTCTTGCACCTTTATCTGAAAAAGCATCACTATTACAATTAAATACCATATAATCAAATTCTTTAGTAGCATAGCTTGCAGCTGTATATCCTAAAGTACCAATATAATTTTTTATACTTTGAAGATTTGTATCTACCATATCTACATTACCATTTTTAAATGCATTATATAAATCTCCCATATCAGAATAAAGTTTAACTTCAATTTTTTCAATAATTACATTTTTCTTTTCTTTATTCCAATAACTTGTATTTTTAACAAGTTTAATAATATTTTTCTCAATAGTATCAATTCTGTACATTCCTGTTCCTGGTGGATTTGAATTTTTAGTTGTCTTTGAGAAATCTTCGCCTTTATAGTAGTTTTCTGACATTATTGGAAAAGTTAAATTATATTCAAAAAATGGTATTTGTTTTGTAAGTGTAATTTTTAAAGTATGTTCATCTATAATTTCAACATTACCAACATTTTTTACATTTTCTGAATATAAAGACTTCAGTTTTTTCAAAGTATCTATTGTAAATTTTACGTCATTTGAAGTAAAAGCATCTCCTGTATGCCAAGAAACATTATCTTTAAGTTTTATAATATACTCTGTATTATTTGTTTTAGAAATTTCTGTTGCAAGATTATAATTAAAATTATAATTTTCGTCTAAAGTAATTAATGAATCAAAAATAAGTTTTGAAATAGATTGAATATTTTTATTATTACTTAAAAGTGGATTCATAGAATCAAACTCAGCAACACCAACTCTTAGCTCTTTTACAATGTTATATGTTTCTTTTGTCTTTTCTTGGACTACTCCTACTTTTTTGTTAGTGCTTTTTTGATATACGAAATAAGTAACTACTGCTAAAATAATTACAAAAACAGCAAATACATATTTAATTATATCTGATTTACTAGTTCTCAAATCTATAACCTCCAGTGGTTATATAATATATCAATTTTAATTTTCTTTCAAGATATTTAAAACATTAAAAAAACAAAATCTAAAAAATAAAGTGAGCCTTTTATTTAGCTCACCCCCAAAATATATTTAAATTATTTTCTAGATTCAATAATAAGTTTTATTCCTGTTCTATCTTCTCCTTCTACTTGTACTTCTGCAAATGCTGGTATGCATATAAGGTCAACTCCTGCTGGTGCAACAAATCCTCTTGCTATTGCCACTGCCTTAATTGCTTGATTTAGTGCTCCTGCACCAATTGCTTGCATTTCTGCTTTTGTAGTTTCTTTTACCAAACCAGCTATTGCTCCTGCTACTGAATTTGGATTTGATTTTGATGAAATTTTTAAAACTTCCATTTTTTGCCTCCTATTTTTTTATTTTTGTATCGCTTACAAACTTTTTATATAACAAATATATTCGTAAGTCTAGTATTTTATGGTAAAAAATGGAACAATCGTATGCCAAAAATATTTAATTTTCGATTATTTTTTACAAGTTTACTCTTTTTATATTAACTACTCTTTTTAATTCGTCATTAATTTCAAAAATACAACTATTTAATTTTGCCTTATCATCTGCTACTTTATATCTTTCTGGAATAGAAGTTTCAAATCTTTTAAGTGAAGCTCCTATATCCATTCCAATTACTGATTTTATAGGTCCTGTCATACCAATATCAGTAATAAATCCAGTACCTTCGTCTAAGATAACTTCATCTGATGTTTGTACATGAGTATGAGTACCAAATACAATATTTGCCTTTCCATCTAAGTAATAACCTAAAGCAATTTTTTCAGCAGTAGCTTCTGCATGAAAATCTATGACTATATAATCTACTTTGTCTTTTATGTTTTCTATAATCTCTGCAGCCTTTGTAAATGGATTATCACTTAAGACGTTCATTCCGACTCTTCCTATTAAATTAATAACAGCAATCTTTTTATTATTTGCTTCATATATTCCAAAACCTTTTCCTGGATTATTATTACTATAATTTGCAGGTCTTACAATTTTCTCATCATCTATAAAATTAAATACTTCTTTTTTTGCCCAAGTATGGTTTCCAAGTGTTACAACATCTGCCCCTGAATTTAAAATTGCTCTATAGCATTTTTCATTTATACCCATACCATCTGCAACATTTTCGCCATTTACTATGCAAAAATCTATACATTCATCTTTTTTTAATTGTGGCAGACTTGTTTCTAGCTTTTTTAAGCCTTCAAGTCCTACTATATCACCTACTGTTAAAATTCTCATAATCTAAGCTCCAATCTTTTATTTTTTTTTGCAATTATTATAATACACTAAAACTGTTATTTTATCAATAAAAGAAGTATGTGTTAAACTAATTTTTTAGTAATCTTCTAAAATATCATCTAAAGATAAAACCATTTTAGCACCATCTTTTATTAATTCATTTGTTCCTTTTGAAGTTTCTTTTGTAATATCTCCCGGAAAAGCATAAACTTCTTTTCCTTGTTCAAGTGCTAAGTTTGCTGTAATTAAACTTCCACTTTGTTTTTTAGCTTCTACTACAGCTACTCCATCTGACATTCCACTAATTATTCTATTTCTCATAGGAAAATGATATTTTTTAGGTTCTTCTCCTAAAAAATATTCAGAAATAATTGCTCCATTATTTTTTAATATTTCGTCATATACGGTTTTATTTTCTTTTGGATAAACTATATCTACTCCGCATCCTAAAACGGCAATAGTGGGCTTTTTTTCTAAAATACACCCTATATGAGAATAGCTATCTATTCCTCTTGCAAGACCACTTATTATTACAAAATTATTTTTTGCTAAAGCTCTGGATAATCTTATAGAAATTATTTTTCCATAAGATGTACATTTTCTGCAGCCGCATATTGCAAGTAGTCTTTGATTTAAAATAGTAGTATTTCCTTTTACATATAAAACAATTGGAAAATCATATATATTTAAAAGTCTTTTAGGATATCTTTCATCTATATAAGTAATTACTTCTACATTATTATCTTTTAATAATTTTTCAAAATTTTCTAAATTAACTTTCTTTTTACTTTCTTCAATCTTTTCACAAATATTTATTGCCTTTTTTGCTAAGAAATTATTTTTAATTAAAATATTATATAAATCATCTTTTTTTGATTCAAATATTTTTTTGGGATTGTTTTTAAATAACTTAATTAAAATAATTTTATCTTTGGGCTGAAAATTAAAAATTGAGAGCCAAACCCAATATTTTATATCTTTCAATATATCTTATTCGTTTAAGCCCCCAAAATATTTATTTAATTTATAATTTATAATTTTTAATTATTTTGCTCTTTTGCAGCCTTAACTACATTATTCATAAGCATAGCAACAGTCATAGGACCAACTCCTCCTGGAACTGGTGTAATGTAAGATGCTTTTTTACTTACATTTTCAAAATCAACATCACCTTTAAGCTTTCCATCTTCTCCTCTATTTATTCCGACATCTATTACAACTGCACCTTCTTTTACCATATTCTCTTTTACAAATTCTTTTTTACCAATTGCTGCGACTATTATATCAGCATTTTTAGTAATATTTTCTATATTTCTTGTTTTAGAATGGCAAATTGTAACTGTAGCATTTTTATTTAATAGACATTGAGACATAGGCTTTCCAACAATATTACTTCTACCAAGTACAACTGCATTTTTTCCTTCTATATCAATATTGTATTCTTCTAGTATTTTTATAACACCAGATGGAGTACAAGAAACAAATCCATTTTGTCCAAGTGTTAATTTTCCAACATTTACTGGATTAAATCCATCTACATCTTTCTCAGGAGATATTCTTCTAAAAGCCTCATTTATATCTAAATGTTTTGGTATCGGGCTTTGAAGCAAAATTCCATTTACTTCTTTTTTATTATTTAAAGTATCTATTAATTCTAAAAGTTCTTCTTGAGAAGTATTTTCATCTAATAAAAATTCTTCAAATTCAATTCCAATCTCTTCACAAGCCTTGCTCTTATTTCTAACATATATTTGTGAAGCACTATCATTTCCAACCATAATTACTGCAAGTTTTGGAATAATGTTTTCTTCTTTAAGTTTTGTAACTTCTTCTTTAAGTCCAAGTCTTACCTTGCTTGCTACTTCTTTTCCATCTAATAATTTAAACATCTTTTTATCTCCTTTTTAATACATATTAATTTATAATTTTTATTTATTTATGTTAAACTATATTACTTTATAAAAAATGCTCCTATTACTATTAGACCTAAAATAATTCTATATATTGCAAATATCTTAAAACTACCTTTTTTAAGGAAATCCATTAAAAACTTAATTACAATAAGTCCTACTATAAAACTTGCTATAACTCCTACAAAAAATGGAATAGATAATGTAAAACTTGTGATATCAACTAGCACTGCAGCAGCTACTATTGGAGCTGCAAGTAAAAATGAAAATTTAGCAGCACTTTCTCTATCTATTTTTAAAGCTCTTGCAACTGTCATAGTAATTCCAGAACGAGATACTCCGTGGAAAAGCTGCAGCTAAAGCCTGGCTTATTCCAATAAGTACGCTTTGCTTTAAAGTAATTTTTTCATAGCTTACTTCTGATTTTGCTCTTTTATCAACAACATATAAAATAATACCCATTACAATTAATGATATTGCTATTAAAAGCATTTCTAAATTTAAATTACCATTTACTATTTTATCTGATATCTTATCTAATATTAAGCTTAATATTCCAGCAGGAATAGTTGCTATTACTAAATACCAAAATATTTTTCCGTCTAAAGAATCTTCTTTTTTAAATACTTTCTTGCATCCTCCTACAAGTAAATTAATCCAATCTTTAAAGAAAAATATACAAATAGCAAGAAGTGTTCCAAGGTGAAGTGCTACATCAAATGACTCTGAAATTTCACTCCAATTAAAAAGCCATGGAAATATATTTAAATGAGCAGAGCTTGAAACTGGTAAAAATTCTGTTAAGCCCTGTACTATACCTAAAATAAGTGCATGTATTGTATCTATCATTTTGTTCCTCCAAATACTATAATTCTTTTAATATATGATAAAGTGTTTCTTGAATAAATTGTGCTGAAGTAAGTGGAGCAACTTTTCCGAGGAAGTGATAGTGCCCAAATTACTTTTATATTTTTTTCTTTTGCATAAGTTCTATTTACCCCACCTGGGTTAGAAGATAAGTCAATTATTGTACAGTCTTTTTTTACATAATTTAATCTGTTTTCATCTAATATTAAAAATGGAATTGTATTTATTATAATATCATATTCTCCTAGAGTATTTTCAAGTTCACTTAAATGAACAGGAGTATATCCATAAGCTTTTATCCAAGCAATGTCAGAATCTTTTCTAGCTTCGCAAGATACTCTAGCTCCTATACCATCTAGCATTTTGGCTAAAACTTTTCCGAACTCTTCCAAATCCCATAACTAAAATTTTGCTACCATGAATAGTTCTTTGAGTCTCTTCCATAGCAAGTTGGATAGTGCCTTCTGCAGTAGAAATTGTATTTAATACTGCAAGTTCTTCTCTTTTTAATAAATCTACAGCATTAATCTTTTCTTTTTGAAGTTTTTCTAATACCTCATCTGGTATTTTTCCTGCAATAAAAGTTTTATCCTTTTTTGCCATTTCACGAATTAATTCATCTACTAAAATCTTCTCATCACTAAATGGTGTACTTATGTTTTTCTTATCAATTGAAAGTGGCATAGGACCAATAATTACGTCTGCACTTTTTACTGCTTCTTTTAAACTCTTACATCTAGTAATTTTTTTACTATCTGGCATTTCATCTGAATTTTCAAATCCATAAGTGTAAACTGTAAACTCATCTTCAACAAGAAGTTCTATAAGTTTTACTATCCTTAAATCTCCTCCGATTACTGATATTATTTTATTCAATTTTTCCTCTTCCTTTCATTTGTTTATTAAAATTTAATAATCTTTATCTTTTGTTAATCCTAATGTATCATCTTGAAGACTATCTAGATTTTTTTCAGCTTCATTTTCTATTCTTTTTTCTTCTTGCTTTTTAAATATCATATTTAGTCTTTCATTGACTCTATTTTTAATTTCGTTTTCGCTCATGCCTTTTACTAAATTATATGTTTCTTCTAAATACTTTTTAACCTCTTCTTCTTTTTCTCCTAAAGATTTTACTTCTTTTACTTGTCTCTCACTTATGCTTTTTGGTCTTTTAATATATTCTTTTATAGAATCAAATAAATTTTCTCTTTCAAACATTAAGAAATATTTTGGCTCAATTTCAATTGCTTTATTTAAAAATAAAATTCCTTTATCTTTATCTCCTTTTATAATAGCAATTCTAGCAAGTTCAAAGTATGCAGCAGCTTCTAATTCTTCATCTATTAAACATTCCTCAAAGCACTTCTCAGCTTCATCAAACTCGTTTTCAATTAAGTCAATTTGTCCTAAATGATATTTTGCAATATGCATCTTATGATTTATCTCAGCTGCTTTTTCATATGCATCTTTTGCAGCAGAAAAATCATTTAATCTAGTATAGGCTATTCCTAAATTGTAATATAGATCATAATCAGTAGGATGATATCTTAATGCTTCAGTATAAACAGATACTGCTTCTTTAAATCTTTCTTCTTCACACAAAAGATCTCCTAAAAGCATTGATGCTTCATAATCATCTGGTTTATTTTGTACTAAGTTTTGTAACATTTCTATAGATTCATCTTTTTTACCTTGATCTTTTAAAATTTCTGCTATTCTAAAATAAGACTTATAATCTTTTGTATTACAATCAACAGCCTTAACATATTCATCTATTGCTTCTTCTGTCTTTCCTTCTTTTTCATATATTTTTGCAAGAAGTACATGACCTCTATAAGATGATGGATATTTATCTACTAATTTTAAAACTACTTTTTTTGCAGATTCTACATCTCCTGAAATTAAAAGTACTTTTCCAAGTACAAAATATACCATTTCAGCAAATATAAAATCTTTAGTTTCTAAAACTATAATTATGAATGGAATTATTATAGAAAATAGATACATTACAAATTTAGCAAAAAGACTTGCATTAATTCTAAATATAATTTCTATAAAATTTAAAGCTATTCCTATAAATTCTACAAAAAGTAAAACTACATAACTTGTATCATTTCTTCTAATAAGTTTCCCAAAAATGATAATAAATAAAGAAAATGCTAACATATTAAAAATAAGTTTTTCAATTAACATTTCCTATTCTCCTCTCTTAAACTTCCCTATATTTTTGCTCATTATATCACATGACTTTTTTTAAAACAAGGTATAAAAATTAGTTTAAAAGCTTAAAAAAAGCTCCGTTATTATCAAAAAGATACGAGAGCTTTTTTTAAAATTTAATTTTAACAATTTAATTTATATTTAATTTTCTTCTGAACTATATACAAGTACTTCTTCTAATTCTTCATCTTCTAATAATGATCCTTTTATACTACCCGTTGTTACAATATCTACTTCTTTTTTTAATGCTTCTTCTAAAGCAAATTTTACTTCTACAATTTTAAATCCATCTGCTACATCTTCAGTTCTAACTATTATATCTATGTCACTATTTTTCTTTTGCTTATTTTTTACATAAGAACCAAAAACCCATACATACATAAGCTTATATTTCTTAGCTACTGGTTTTATTTTTTCACCTATTTTTTCTAATTCAGACATATAATTTACCTCTTAAATAGATTTAATATTTTTTCTATTATTTTATCAAATAAACTTTTTTCTTTTACTTCTACTAAACTGTTTTCTAAGATTTTCTCATTTGAATTTATATTTTTCTTTGTAGTATCTATATTTTCTTTAAATAAACTATCTGGATTATATTTTTCTTTTTTCTTTTCTTCTAGCTTTATATCATTATTATTTATTACTTTTTCTAAATATAGTTTTTCTTTTTCACTTGAGCACCAGTAATTTTTATAAAGTACATATATTATTGAAGTTGCATCTTTACTTAATCCTTGAATTTTTAAAGATTTTTTTAAATCATATTTTGGAACATTATATATTTTTTCATTATCAGCTTTTTCATATGGAATATTATTTGTAATATTTTCTAAAATATTTCTTGGTACTTTTGATATAAAATCATTTCCAAGAGATAGAAGTACTCCATATACTTCGCTATAAGGATTAAATCTTACTGTAGCTTCATTCTCCATAATTATCTTATGTCTCCTTTTTAAATTTCTACTTGAGATGCTAGTTGTCTATCATCTATTCCTATTAATCTTGCTGCTCTTGATTCATCTTCAAAAGAAACCTCTTCTTCTCCAAAAGCCTTTATCATTGTTTTCTTTTTATCAGTAGCACTTGGTCCCTTTGTATATTCTCTTTGAACATTCCTAAATAATTCTAGCATTTCATCTACTGATAATGTATCTTCTTTTTCTTTCGTATCTCTTGCTCTTCTTGCTTCTTGAAGAGAAATAACTGCACTATATTCAGTTTGGTCATTTTCTCCATAATTTCTATCTAACATTTTTTTAGCATAAACACCATTTACTTTTTGTGCATATACTATCATCTTACTAGATCTACCAGATCTTGTTCTTAAATATTTTGGATCTAATCTTCCTCTTGTACCAAATCTTACTCTATCTAGTGCATCTGCATCTTTTAAAATTGCAGATATCTTCACTACTTTTTCAAAATCTCCTTCATATCCATAAGTTTTACAAAGCTCTCCGAAGTTTTGCTCTATCTATTTTTCCTTTTTGTCTTTCATTATGTTCATGATATGCTATTGCAACTTGTATAAGTGGAATATCTTCTTTTTTAACTCCATATGTATTTTCTGGATGATTCTCAAAATATTCCCTAGCTTTTATAGTACTTCCGAGTTGCATGTTCTCCATGTCCGTCATTTCCATTTCTAAAGCTATCATGAAAAGCAGCAGCCACTAAAAGTATACTAGTATCTTCGGCACTTAATCCTTCATTTTTAGCAAGTACAGTAGAAAACAACATTACTTTTTCAATATGCTCTATTGAATGGGCTTTATTATCATTATAATATGTTGTAGAAGATATTTCTCTTACATCTCTTTCAAAAGTCTCTCTTGTTTCTTCAGGAATACTTAATTCTACATCTTGTTTTTTGCCTATGTATGTTTCATATTTTACAAGCATATCTTCTACTTCTTTTTCTTTTTCAGAATAATATTTTTTAAGATCTATATTAGATCTTACGCTTTGTTCAAATAACTTTGCTGATTCTCCCCTAATTATTTCAGTAACTCCTAATAAATACTCATATCTTTCTTCATAAGAATCTTCTGGAATCTGTTCTAGCACTCCTATTATGCAAGATAAAAGTTCTTCTCTTTGCCTAAATGTAAAATATTTAGATTGAAGTTCAGTATCTGCAAACTCTAATCCAACACCATTGTTTTCAAATTTAACTAGAGCATCTCTTGCAATATCTATTTTGCTTTTTCCTTGTGGAAGTGGTATTTCGCCTCTTAGCATTTTTTGCATTTCTTCTATTTTTGAAAATTCATGTTCTGCACATTCTTCTCTATTTATTACAACAATTGGAATTCCAAGTTGCTCTGCTGCTTTTAAAGTCTCCTCAAAGTAGTGCTTTCTAGCTTTTTGCCTTTCCTGCTCATTCTCATTTGTAGATCCTACCGTACTTTCTGTTTCTTCAAATACTGGAGGAAATGTATCTGTATTTTTCTCTTCAACCCATATTAAATAACTTGGTCTTAGCTTAACAGGATTCATATCTCTATCTAAGATTAATCTTTCCATAACTATTTCATTATGAGTATGTCTTGTATTGTCTATCATATCTTGAGTACTATAAAATCTTAACTTTCTTCCCAAATCATCATGTAATGGAGCTAAACTTCTATTTGTAGATCCTAAATCATATGGACCTGCCTCTAAAATAGAATTATTCGGAATATTAGAATATCCAACTACTATATTTCCTTTTACATTTTTTGCAAGTGCAACTTGATCTTGGCCTATTAAACTCTCGCAGTTTCCATGTGCTAAAATAGATGGATTATCATAAAATTTTGCATAATCATCAGTTTGATCTATTCCATTATATGCACCTTCTACACGTGCTAGCATCTTAAAATCTCCATGTAATCTAAATACTGGAATTTCAGGTGACCCTTTTTCTTTTCCATGAAGAGTCATTGTAGGTTCTCTTCCTTCTATAGAAAAAATTTCTTTATTGTAAGAATCTTTAAAAGCATTTATTGCTTTTGATTCTAAGTGCATATCATGTAAGTATTCTGTAGGCTTTAATCTTCCCTCTAATATTTCAGATGCAATCATATCTAGTTCTTCTTTACTAGCAGACTCTAAATCTGAAATATTTCTTATAAAATCTTTTAAATAGTCTATTCCATCTAAATCTAATCCTAATAATCCTTCATACATATCTTTAAAAGAATTTAGTCTTTTTAAGTCCATACCATATAAATATTCTGAAATTGCAAGTCTTTTTTTATCATCTAAACTTAAAGTTTCAAATCTTGATGGAACTAATGAAGTTTCTCCTCTTAGCATTGAAAAAATAATTTGCATTCTTTTTCCATCGCTATCAAAATACTTTTCTACATCTTCTCTGCTACTTATTCCAAAATCATTTTCATTTGTAAGTATCATACATAAAGTATCATAATAAGCAGGATCTAGTCCTCTTGCATTTAAATCTTCCATAAGATCTTTATACTCTTTTTGTCTTAAGTTTTTAAACATAAGATCTGCTGCAATTGTCCAGTTTTCGTCTGTACTTAACATTCTAGAAAAAGCTTCAATAAATGATGTATTTTCCGCATTTTCTACAAGATTACTTTGTATTTCTGGATATAATGTTATTCTTAATAATTGTTCATCTGTTAATCTATCAAATAAATCAGATTGTAAAAAACTAAAATCAATTGTTGATTGTATTGAATTATTTTTACTTTTTAATCTTTCATATCTTTCTATTGCTTCTGACTTTTTTTCTGGTGCATATTTATCCAAATACATAGAAAGAAATTCTATATCTTTATCATCTTCATTTGTTAAAGTATTAAATATAATATTTAATGTTTTTACGCTTACGTTATTTTCTAATAATTGTTTATATATTTCTAATTTTTTCTCTGCTTGAATCCCGGCTCAAAAATTTTATCATTATTTCTGGTCTTTTATCATGCAAATTCTTTTCATCAAAATTTTTTATAATTATCGCACAAGAATTAGCATCTAAAATTCTAGACATAGCATTAAAATAATCATCTAAATTGTTTCCGCCGCTGTACATCTTTTCTAGATTTCTAGAAAAGAACTTTCCAATTAACTCAGAATTTTCTTCCAAAACACTTGTAGGACAATAGTAAAGAAGAGTAGTAGCATGATCAATATCCTCTAAACTTCTAAGTAAATACCTAAAATTCATTTCAAAAACTTTATCTTTAGCATCACGTAATTGAGCATCTAACGTATTAATAATTTCACTTTTTGCTTCTTTATCTGAAGCTTTATACCTATTTATAGTTCTTGCAATTAATTGGCTCTGAAGCTTACTATTTGTAAATTTAAATATTCTTGATAATTCATCCTTATTTAGTCTAAATATAAATGAAACTCCATCTTCAGAATTTTGCACATCATCTGGAGTATACTCCCATAGTCTGTCAAAAACATACTCTTTTGAATGTTCCCTACTACTTCTTGAGTAATTAAATGCTCTTTCTGCAAAAGTTCTAAAATATCTTCCTTTTAATTCATCTTTTGTGTTCATCCAAATACGATTAAAGTCTCCATCATAATCGGGAGAATTAAGTAGACCTATAATCTCTTCCATATATTTTCTTTGTCCATCTATGCTTAGGCCATTCCAGTTTAATTCATAATAATAATAATCTCTTGTTTTGATAAATGTTTCAAAATATTTATCCCTTAAATCCTCTGTCATAGAATCCCAAACGCCACTTAAAATATACGGATCTTCTCCATTTTTTTCTAATATTTCAATAATATGATTTCTTTTTATTTCATCTGGCATTCTTACTATAATAGGTCCTATAGAATTATCCATAATTCTAGATATATATTTTTCTTGAATCTCATATGGTAAATATCTATATATTGAATTAAAAGTATCATCAGGAAGTTTTCTCAAAAATCTTTCTTGACTTCGTATTGGAAGAGATGCAAAATCCTCTGCCATTTCTTTTTGGCTTTCATTTAAGTCAGGAATAATTCCAATTATGTTATTTCTTAAAATCGCAAATTTTCCTGCTACTTTTGAAACTTTATATAGTTCTAAATAAAGCGAATCATAATCAATGCTTTCTATATTTTCTAAGTCTAATGCATGGATTAAATCATCAACTGTACTTCTCATTCTTCTAACTTGCAAAAAACCAGGAAGAAGTCTATATCTTGAAATTATTCTTTTTTGCTTATCTGTAAGTTCCATTATTTTTCTCCAAAATAAACAATTATATAATTTATCTTATACATAAAATGTTTTAAATACAATAAATTTAACATAAACGTATTAAATATTTAACATAAGAACTTTAAAAGAGAATGAAATATTCATCCTCTTTTAAAGTCTTATTTTATTTTTTAATTTCCTTCTATATCATTTTCTGAAGTTAATTCATTTTCTTTTAAAGCTTCTTCATCTTTTTCTAAAACATTTTCTGCTGCTACATTCTCATCTATAGTATTTTCTACTAAGCTTTCATCATCTATTCTTTCTTTTGAATTTACTTCTACTTTTGTATTTACTTTGTTAATTACTTCTTTTTCCTTTTCTGGAATTTTAAATTCTTCTACTTTTTTCTTTTTAGATGAGTCATAAACTTTTCCTCTAAAGTCATCTGTATTTTGCTTTAATGTATAGAATAGTTTTCTTCTAACTTCTGTACTCTTACTAAAAGCTCTTGCATTTGATATTATCTCATTTTGCTTTGTTTGATTATTTGGGAATTCTCTCTTTGCTCTTTCTTCTTCTTTAATTACATATGCTGCATCTTCTTTTAAAGCTTTATAAAAATCTAAGAATGCTTCATTTACATCTATTTCTTGAATATCTTCTAAGTGGTCTTTAACTTCATTAAATCTTGACATTTTGTATGATTTCATAGTGATATTTTCGTTTCCAGTTATAGTCTTAAGTGCCATTAAATCAGTTTTATAATCTGCATCTTGTTCACCAGTACCGAACTTCTGTCTTTAGATCAACACTCTTATAGATTTTCTTTTTAACAGAATTTCTATTGCTAAAGTATTCTATATATCCTTTTTCATAACCTTTGTATCCTAGCATTTCATATGCAAGCCATTTAATACTATATGAATCTGGTCTTCCTTCATCATTATGTGGTTGATACCAGTGTACTTTATAAATATTTTCTCCGCCGTATCTATTATCTGTATAAGTTGAAGCAATAACTTTTGGCCAAATTACAAGTCTATTTTCATATAAATCTTCTATTGAATCTAATTTCATTTTTTCAAATGTTTCTGTATCTTTTGCTTCATAGAATGAATATTTACGTTTTAAGTAATTGGACTTTTCATCATTTTCTTTTAATACTTTTTCATTTGGATAAGATACTTGTACTGCTATCTTTGATTGTTCTTCAGGAGTAAGCTCCAAGAATGCAAGTCCTTCTAAGTAATCTAGAATATATACAGTTTCAAATAATTTCTTATAGAAGTCATCCATTTCTGCCATTGTATCTACTCTTTCAGTTGTTAAGTTAGAGCTTATATAATCATTTTTATTAACTCCTCTTAAATCTCTTGAGATATTAAATACAATATCACCATCTCCAAAGCATTGCATTAAGTTAGAGTCTGCATAATCTTCTCCACCAGCATCAAATCTTCTTCCTAAGTTTTTCATAAATAATCTTGAATCCATATTATGTGCTGTTTCATGTGACCAAGTATGGAATGTATATTCATATCCATCATCAAACTTACCATCAAATATTCCTTCTGCTCTCCATATGATTGCAGTACCATTTGCTGTTGCAGCATTTCCATCTGCATATGCCCAAGAATCTACAACTTCATTAAAGTTCTTATGGAAAGGTTCTTGAGTTGTATTTTTATTTTGTGCAGTAGATATTCCATTTTTATCATATGTAAATCTTTTATCTATTTGAATTGTGTTTATATCATTAAAGTATTTTGCATCTTCTAATAATTGATATGTTACTTTATAATACTCTGTCATTCTATCTGCATATTGATTTATTCTTCTAATTAAACTATCTCTTTGTTCTTTATCACTTGGATCTGTAATATATACTCTTTGTGATCCTACTATAAATTGAGTAGGAGTAGAAAGTACATATCCTGCATTTTCAGGAAGAGTTAATATTGGAAGTGCATAGTTTAGCCATAAGTATCCATATGATGCATCTTTTGAGCTTAAGTGATCCCATAAAGTATATTTTATTTCTTTACATGCTTCTACATTTACTTCTTTTAAATATCCTTTAAATTGTTTAGCTGCCCATTTATGAATATTTTCATTACTTAAAGAAGTTACTATATATTCTATGTAATCTGTTACTCTTTCTTTTCCTGTATATTTAAAGAATAATCTATTATATGTTTCATTTGTTTTATTTAATTTTAAGTTTTCTGAAGCTCCTGAGATGAAATCTAGTGATATATTCTTTGGAGTTAAGTTACTACTAAATCCTTGACTTTCAAACATTACAAAGTCATATAACTTCATTCCAGATATATCTAAATCATAAAATCTTCTAAAATAATTATACGTATATAAGATTTTATCGATTTCTTTATTCTTCTTAATATTATCTTCTAAGTAATCATCTATAGCTTCATCTGCTGCTATGTTGGTATAATTACTATTTGATAAATATTTAAGTACAAATTCTTTTAATTCTTTTTTAGTAACATCATTATAAAATTCTACTAATATTCTGCTATCATCTACAGCAGGAGTTAATTTATCTAAATTATCTGCATATGTTAATTGTTTTAAATAATTAGTTAAATTATTTACTAGTTGTGACTTACTATCTATTACATAGTGATTAAATGTATATCCAATCTTAAGTTCAGAAATTCTGTAGCTTGCTACCATATCATATACATTATCAAATTTAACCTGATATTCTTTCTTTGTATCATCATTAAATACAAGTTTTATTTTTGAAATCTTCTTTACATTATCACTTGTAATGTAAGTTACTATATTTCCTTTTGAATCAACTGGTACTACAAATGAAAGTTCTTTTGTATATAATGGATTGCTTTTTTCTATTTTTTCAGCACTAGCAACTATTTTTCTGCTATCGAAAAATGGCATTAATTTCATTAAGTTCTTATATAAAGTCTCTTTGCTTTCGTCATATTCATCTTTTACTTCTTCTATATTTAATACTGCTTCATATTCATCATTTAGTTTTGGAGTATTATCAGCTGATATTTTATTTAAGTTCCATATTTCTTCACTAAATTTAAGTTTATCTTTAAATAAGTCTGTATCTACATCATTTATATCTATAGTTGTAATATAGTTTGAACTATTAGGTTTTGTTTCATCATAATTTTTTACAGCTTCATAGTTGTTTGATGAACCATTTATTAATTTTCCGCCACTAAACATTCCGTCAGATCCACCTGTACTTAGTGATAGACAATTCTTAGCAATAATTCTTCCTACATATGATCCAGCAAGTCCAAATGTACATCCACCATTACCAGTTAAATTTACTTTTGCAAAGCTATTTTCAATTGTAGAAGTTCCTACTATGTTTCCAACTAATCCTGCTTTAAAATTATATCCACCAGATATAGTTCCTATTGCATAACTATTTTTTACAGTAGAAGCATCTAAGCATCCAACTAAACCTGCACATTGTTGTACATAATTTAATCCCATACTTACTCCTGTTGCTTTACAATTTTCAATTACTGTACCTTTAGATGCTGTTCCAATTAATGATCCTGATTGCTCATCACTATTAGATTTAGAAAATCCATCTATTAAAATGTCTTTTATTTTTGCTCCTTCAGCTTTATTTGCAAGTACTCCATGTGCGTTAGATCCTGGAAGACTAATATTTTCAAATTTTATATTTTTAACATCTGCTCCAGATTTTAAATCCTTAAATAGAGGCCTTTTTAGGTTTTTAATCTTATATCCATTTCCATCTAAAGTTCCTGAAAAGTCTATGTTAATTAAAGCATCTTCTGTATATTTATAATCAGCTACGTCAAAATCTCTTGTAAGTTCATATGTTCCAGAAGGATTTTTCTTTACTTTTTCTATAAATTCTTCTAAAGTTTCTGGACTTGCTTCATTTGAAGCTTTACCATCTTCTACTTTTCCATATTCTATTCTTATGTCTTTTTTATCTTTGTCATTTTCTTTTACGACATAGTCATAATCTAAAACAAGTACTAATTTTCCATTTTCTATTAAAGCATTTTTTACTCTAGCATGAACTGTTGGCATTTCACTCATTTTAATTTCTACAAAGTAGTTTTCAACGTTTTTAGTAACATCTGATGTATCTGCTTTTTCTACTTTTACTACATCACCATCAGCATTTTCTTTATAAAGATTGATTTCTGTTATACTTTTAAGTTCAATATTATTTTTATCTAATGATACTGAATCATCTAAAAGGACTTCATTTTTAAATGAGTTATTATCATCTTTCTTATTATCTCTATCATAATCTGCTATAACTTTTACATCATATATCAAATTATTATTTTGAATTGGAATTTCTATTGTATCTTTAAAATCATAAGTTTTAATTTCTTTTCCATCTTCATCAGATATTTTTACCTTAACGTCATCTGATATATTTCCAAGTATTGCATAATCTAAATCTTTTAGTACAAATTTTAATTTTATATTTTTACTTTCTTCATTTATTTCATAAACAAAGTCTTCTATACTTACAGGATCTTTTAATACTTCTATTTTTGTTTTAGCTTCATTTGATAAGTCTACTTTCTTCCCTGTATTTAAAACTACTCCTGTAATTGCAATTTCTTTTTCTCCACAAGCACTGTATCCTGGAAGTGTTACAGTATAATTATCATCTTGTTTGTTTACATCATATTCTTTTTCATCAATTATTACTTTATCTACTTTAAAATCTAAATCTTCTTCTATTCCTGATAATTTAAAAGTAGCATTTACTTTTTCATTTTTCTCAAAGAAGTTATTTTCTTTTTTGCTTTCTGCTTTTAAGTTTGTAAGTTCAATATTAGAATATGTTTTAGTATCGTATAGTCCATATTCTGTTTCATATATTTTTTCATTTTCGTATTTATTTTTTTCTTTATGAGTTTTTTCATCTGTGTCATCAATTTCATCTGTATCTAAGCAATAATTTCCATAGAAAGTAAGACTTGTCTTTGTATCTTTTGAAACATCTTCAAATTTTACTTCTTTATGTCCTGCTCCTTTAAATTCTATAGTCTCTCCATCAAGAGTTACTTTTCCTTTTTCAAAAGCATTTTTCTCATCTACTACATCAAATGAAAAAGTAACATCTCCATCTTCATAGCTTTCTTCTTTTACTTCTAGATTTTTTATAGATGGAACATCTCTTAATATATCAATTGTTACTACATTTGGTTGTATAGAATAAAATTCTTCTCTTCTATGATTATATCCTTCTGTTCTTAGTTGTACTCTAGTAGCTTCTAATTCCATTTTTCCAGATTCTGATGGTACTTCAAAACTTACAGTAGAAATCATAGATTTCTTTAAAGTTTTATTTGTAGAATCATAATCTAACATTTGATTTCTATTTGCATCATAATTTAGTCCATTTATTGTAACTGCTGCAAGTTCATTATATTGTTTTCCTTGAGCTGTAGCATTGTTATCTAAAAATCCACCTTCAAAATCTAATTCATATTTAATAGTAAATTTAGGTTCATTCTTTTTAGGAAATTTATTAGAAATAGTTGCAGCTTTTACTTTAATATCAACTTTTGTTAATATATCTTTTTGACCTATATTTTTATCTACATATGTATGTTTTTCAGTTCCAAGTTTACAATCTGCTAAGAACTTTACTATATATCTTCCATCAGTATTATTTGCATAAGAAAGATTAACAACTCCTTCTTTTGTATCTTTATTTACTTCTTTTGATTCAACTATTCTATCTCTTGAATCAGTAAGTACTGCTGTTAGCTTTTCAGTTGTTTTATCATCATCTTTTAAATTATATTTTACTGAAATAGTCTTATTTTCGCTATTATCTGTAAGTTCCATATTCTCAATAGTAGGAGATAATTTAAGTACATTAAAGGTAAGTTCATTTGCGCTAAAATCTTTTTCTTGTTCAAATCCCTTTAAGTTTTGAAGTATTATCTTCTCTATTTTTAATTGATACTTACCATAAGTTGATGTATCTAATGAAGAAAGTTTAACTTCATAATTGTTATTTTCTTCTTTTGTTACATTATATTCTTTTCCATTAATCTCTAAAGATTTTACTTCTATGTCTTTTTTATTAGTACTTGTAAAAGTAATTATAGGCTTTTCATTTTTTTCTATAGCATCAGTAATTGCAAACTCTTTTGCTTTAAAATCATAATTACTTGCAACAGATAATGTATGTGTATACACAAGCTTTTGAGATTGATTTTTAGAATCGTTTTTATTTGAATCTAAATCATAATTTAAATATACATTTATTCTATATTCTTCATCTTCTTTAAAATCATAAGATACTATATTTTCTTCATCTTTCTTTACTGCTTTATTTACTACATCTTTATTAGATTTTTCATTTTTTACCTTAATTGTTCCACTAATAAAGCTATTGTCTTTATCTTCTAATTTAAATGAAAATGATTTGTTATCTTCTCCTACACTAAATAAGTCAACATATGGAGCACTTTTTAGAATTTCTCTTTTAAATATTAAAGATGTATCTATTTCTCTTTTATTACTTAAAATTACTTTTGTAATTTTAAATTCATGAACTCCTGCTTTATCTGGAACTACTACATCGAAGTTATATGTATTAGAAGATTTTTTTACATCATATGTTTTTCCGTCTAATACAACTTTTGTAATTCTAAGACCATCTTCTGGTTTTATTATTCCTCTAAAACTTAATGTGATTGTATCTTTTTTAGTAATATAATACTGATTATTTGTATCTTTTATTTCTGTTAAAGATACTGTATATTTTGTTTTTTTAGTAGTATCTTTTGTACTTTTTGCAGCATCTTTTATATCTACTTTTCCATCATTGTTTACATCATATTTATTTTTCTTTTTTGAGCTTTTCTTACTAGTAGTACTCTTTTTTGTAGATGTTTTACTTACGTTTTTATTTTCAGCCGTTTCTAAGTTTTCTGTATTTTCTACATTTTGGGCATTTTCAAGATTTTCTATGCTATTGTTCTCTTCACTTTCTATAGCATTTACATCTTTTGAATCCTCATTATCTGCTTTATTAGATAAGTTTTCATCATCTAATCCAATTATATCTTTTACAATCTCTTTTGAATCCTCATAGTTTCTTGTTCCATCACCATTTACATCTTTTTTCTTAAAATTGTAAATTGAAAGTGGAATAATTACAACTAATGATATAGCTGAAATCATAAGTGCAATAAATGTAATCCTTCTTCTATTTTCAAATTTCTTAATATTTGAAATAATGCAAAGAATTATCATAATTCCAATTATTATTCCAAGTGCTATTATAATAGGCTTTGTTGTAAATACTTTTGTATCTTCATTTTTGCTTTGTACTGTAACATCATGATTTTTTACAGCAGGAACTACTTCTCCTTCTTTTGCATCACGTGTTAGTGTCATTTTTGCAGAAGCATTTGAGAAAGAAAACTTTTCTTCTCCATCTGATGCAGAAATATTAGATACTATAACTTCTGTATTTCCAACATCTGTTTTCTTTTTAGCTTTTAGTTTTATTTTAAACATATCTCCGCTCATTTAAAACTTCGCCAGATTTGTTTATAAAACCAAATTGATGATTATCCTTATTATATAAAACTTCTTCTCCGCTTAATATAAAATTATCTGAAGTTACTTCATCAAATATATTTTCATTATAATTTAAAGTACCATTTAGAGCATATATTTCCTTATCTGATGAAATATTTACTGTAAGAGTAACTTCATCTCCAAGATCTAAATACTCTTTATCAGCAGTTATTTTTACTTCATTTTTAGCTAAAGCAAATGTGGGTATTAAGTTTAAAATAATAGTAGGTATAATTAATAATAAAAAATATTTAATTTTAGATTTCTTCATAAATTCTTCTCCCATTAAAAATTTTTTTATTTTTTCATAGACATTTTACCCTATGTTTACCATCGTTTCAACGTTTTTAGCTGTTTTTAATCAATTTGTAAATTATCTGTAATAATATATTATTTACCCTCAAAAAAATGTTGACAAATAAACCTATAGAATATACTATTATTAAGTAAAATAAACTATGTGTGAGGTATTTATGGCATTTGATGGAATTATAACAAAATCAGTAATCTCAGAACTTGAAAATATGCTCCTTGGAGCAAGAGTAAATAAAGTATTTCAGCCAAATAAATCTGAAATTATTTTATCTTTATATAATGGTGAAAATTATTCATTAGATATAAATATTCATCCAGAAAATTATAGATTAAATCTTACTAAATATAATAAGCCAAATCCTATTAATGCAATGAATTATTGTATGCTTCTTAGAAAATACTTAATAGGATTTAAAATTACGTCTATTAAAAGCTATGACTTAGAAAGAATTATAAAAATATATTTTGAAGGAAATAATGATCTTCATGATGAAGTATCATATACATTAGTTGTTGAGCTTATGGGACGTAGAAGTAATATTATACTTTTAAATAGCAAAGGTGTAATAATAGATTCTTTAAAACATATCATTACTTCTACAAGAGAAATTCTTCCTGCTAGACATTATGAATATCCAGAACTTTTCAAAACTTCTTTTTTAGAAATAGAAAGCTTTGATGAGTTTTATAAAGTTATTTCTCCAAAAATAAATGATGATATTTCTAAAGCCCTATCAGATACTTTTATTGGAATTAGTATTCCTTTTGTAGACAATATATTAGAAGATTTCGAAATATCTCCAGAATCTCAAGATGTAAATGATTTAAAAGAAGTCTATGAATATATTAAAAAAATTATAGAAAACTTTGGAACTAATAATCTTATATTTAAATCTTTATCTGATAAAGATTATACAATAGAACTTGGAACTCAAGATGAAAGTAATATTAATTATTCTCTAGATGATTTTTATAATACAAAAGAATTTTTAGATGAATTTAATAATAAGAAAAATAATTTATTAAAAATGATTTTAGCAAGTCTTAAAAAATGCTCTAAAAAACTTGAAAATATAAATCATAAACTTGCTGAATGTGAAAATATGGATAAATATAGATTATATGGTGAGCTTTTAACTGCAAATCTATATAAATTTAGTAATCTATCTAATGTTCCAGAAGAAATTACTTTAGAGAATTATTATGATAATAATAATGAAATAAAAATAAAATTAGATACTAATATATCTGCTCAAAAAAATGCAGAAAAATTCTTTAAAAAATATAATAAATTAAAAAATACTTTAGCAGTAGTCACAACTCAAAAACAAGAAGCTGAACTTGAACTTAAATATATAGAAAGTATTATTTATTCAATGGATACTGTAAATTCTCTAGAAGAAATTGAAGAGATTCATAATGAATTTATTGAAAATGTTTCTGTAAAAAGAATAAATTATCAGAATCTAAAGCCTAGCAAATCTAAAGAAGATATAGAAATGCATTTAAATAAGTATAATATAAATGGTTTTGAAGTTTATGTTGGAAAGAATAATAAACAAAATGATTATTTAACACTTCATTTTGCATCTAAAAATGATTTATGGTTTCATGTTCAATCTTTCCATGGTTCACATGTTATTTTAAGAATAGCTTCTAAAGAGCCTGATGAAGATACAATTTTCAAATGTGCTCTTCTTGCAAAGCAAAATAGTAAAGCAAGTTTAGATAAAAATGTTTCTGTTGATTATACTTATGTTAAATATGTAAAAAAAGCACCTGGTCAAAAACCAGGAATGGTAAATTATATAAATTATAAAACTATTATACTATAGAAAAAATAATATCTCTTAAAAAACTAAGAGATATTATTTTTTATTTTTAAATTAATTTATTATCCTTGAAGAATTGTTCCACAATATTCACATTCTTTTTGCTCACCTGCATAAAGAGTATTCTTTGCTCCGCATTCTTTACATTTTACAACTACTTTTATTTTAGTTTGACGTGGATATACAGACTTATCAATTGTATAAGCACTACTATCCATACCTTCACGAACAAATAACTCTTCTCCTCTAATATATCCGCTTACTACTTTATTTCCTACCATTTCTCCAAGTACTCTTGTAACTTCAGATTTATCTTTTCCAAGTTCACTACATAATAAGTCTATTGGTGTTTCACTTCTAACACCTACATATCTCAAATATTTTTCATATTCTTTTATTTTTTTGATTCTTTTAGCAGCTATTTTAGTACATATTGCTCCTGGAACTCCGAAAAGAGCAAGGCAAAATAGTGAAACTCCAAAATCTTCACCATAACTTATAAAAGCACATAACATTGTAAATGTTAGAATTAAAAGGAAAATTCCTACTACTAATAAAGCATATGATATAAAGTTATATATTTGATTTTTTTCAGACATTCTAAGATATAGAAGTACTAGTCCTGCTGGCCAGAAAAAAATTAATGCAAGTACAATTACAGCACCTGATAAGTACCATTTTTCGTCACTATTCATCTTTTTTCTCCTTCTTAAATAACAATATTACTGCAACAATTAAAGCATAAATTAAAACAATACTAAAATTACATACTAAGATTCCTCTTAAAGAATTAAATATATTTGCTCCTAAAAGATTAACTCCAAGAGAAATTAAGAAATATATTCCTGTAATGCTACTAGTTCCAGCAACTAAAAAAGTTTCATCCTTCTTAGAGGAAATTGCCATTGTAATTACTACAGAAACAACTTCTGTAACTAACATAAATACATATGATGCAATTTCTATATCAGTTTTATCTGTATCTCCTGTTCCAAAAAATATTAAGCTAGTAAGTGCTAAAGCAATGATAAGGATGATTGTTAAAATAATGTTTTTATTTTTATTCATTTAATTTTCCTCCTATAACTTTTCTCCACATTCAGGACAGAATTTTGTTCCTTCTGGAACTTCATGATTACATTTTGGGCATACATTTACTTGTGATGCACCACACTCTGGGCAGAATTTTAAGTTTGCATCAACTTCACTTCCACATTTTTTACATTTTACTGTATGTTTTTCTTTTTTATTTGAATTTGTATTCATTTTAGATGAAATTTCTCCCATTTCATTTCCGATTTTTCCTCCAACGCCAAATCCCATTCCAAGTCCTATTCCAGCATTCATTAGATTTGCACCAGATCCTTCATTTTTAGCTGCACTTTCTAATGTATCAAAAGATCTTTGAGTAGTATAATCATATCCGATAATATCCATCTCAGCCTTTTTAGCTAAAGCATCTTTTAATTTTTTAACTGCTGGATCATCTTCAGGAGCTTCTATTGCTGATACATAGAAGTTTACTAAATTAATACCAAACTCTTCAACTTTTGGTTTTAATTTTGTTTCTAATTCTTCAGATATATCAGAAATATATGCATTAACTTCTAATATAGAAATCTTTTTACTTACAAAATATTCACTAATTAAATCTTTTACTGTAGATACTAAAAGTCCTCTAAAATATTTAACCATATCATCATTATTAAATGATGTTAGAGTACCAACTAATCTAGTAATAAATGTTCTAGAATCTCCAACTTGAACTCCAAATTGACCATGAGCTGTAACTGGTATAAATACATGATATTTAGGATCTTCGATTTGAATAGCAGGAGCTGTTCCCCACTTAACATCCAAATTACAAGCTTTATTTATATACCAAAGTTCTGCCTTAAATGGAGATTTTCCACCAAAAGGAAGATTAATAAGTTTACTTAATATTGGTATATTTTCTGTTGATAAAGTATGTTTTCCAGGTCCTAAAATGTCTAGTATTTTTCCGTTTTTAACAAATACTACTTCTTGAGTTTCATTTACTACTACTTGTGTCCAAGTACCTAGTTCTTCATTTGGATATTTCCAAGTCATATCAGTTGGTTTTCCATTATATTTTACTACTTCTACAATAGCCATATTTTAATTCTCCTTATAAAAAATTTTTCCTAGTAGCATTATAGCATAATTTATAATAATTTGTCATAAATTATAAAAAATTGTAGAAAAAAATGTAAGATAGAATTTCTATCTTACATTTCAGACCGTTGACAAAGTAAAATTTGTTAATGGTCTTTCTTTTTTATAAAAAATAGTGTAAAATAAATGTGTCC
>CANQYZ010000025.1 GCA_947628215.1 uncultured Clostridia bacterium
GTTATGAGCCGGTTGCTCTGACCAGCTGAGCTAAGGGCGCATTGCTTAATGCAAGATTTATTATAATGTACCTAAAAAAATATGTCAATACTTTTTTTAAAATTTTACAAAAAAAGAAGAACCTAACTTATTAGATTCTTCCTGCTTTATATTCTTATTATAAATTATCTCCTCTTCCTTCTGGAAGTGCTGGAAACTCTAATACAACTTTAATCTTCATTATATAAGAAATTGCTCTTACAACTTTTGAGTTCTTAATTCTTTGCCATAGAGAAGGTTTAACATCAAATCTTGTTTGTTCCATATAAGAATTATCAAATAGTGGTTCTTCAACAGCTTGTTTTATATCAGGCTTAATTGAAACTGTTTGACCAACTCTATTATTTACAGGCTCTGTAGTTGCAACATTTGGCATTGCTTTTGCAGCCTTTGTTTGTTTAATCTTTTCATTAGCTTGCTCTGCTGTAGCAAGAATAATATTCTCTTTTGAAGGTTTTGCAACTTCAGCTTTAGCTTTAACTTCTTGAACTGTTGCTTCAGGAACAAATTCTTCTACTGGAGCTGGTATATATTTCAAAGCTTCAGCAATTTCAATTCCTATATAACTTAAAGCCTTTGATTTATCTTCAATTCTTTCCATATCAATTTCAATATGGAAATTTGATTCTAAGTTATTAATACGTGCATCAACTAATTTTAAAGCAGCTGTTCTTTCTTCTTCAGATCCATTGCATATCATACCTAATGCTTCTGCAATATCTTCTGGATATTTTGTTCCAGCTTCTTCTACTTCTTTTTCCCATCCTTCTGTCTTACCCTTAACAACAGCTAAAGTTTCTTTAAGCTCATATGCTAAAGAAATATTTTGTTCTCTTTGTATAATTAATTCTTCTATCTTCTTTGTATTTTCTTCGAATTGATTTGTTGCAAATTCTACTAAATCATATGATGCTTTATATACACTAGCTGGGAAGTTCTTTTTCTTTGGATATTCTACTAAGTAAGTCTTTATTGAATCTATTAAATCTTTGAAATAAGAGTCTTCTTCAAGTTGGATAATTTGTTTTTTACTCTTAGGATTTATCATCTTTTGAACTTTTTCTATGTTTGATAATATTTTCTCTTCCGTGATTACCATTCTCACGTTTACTACACCGGTTTTATTCATATTCAATTTTTCCAATATTGCTGATAAAAATGGCATTGTAAAACGTACCTCCTTCGTAAAACTACTTAATCTATGATAATTATATATTTTTCTACAAAAAACTGCAATTACATAAGTGTTTTTTTTATTTTACATTTGTATTACATTTAATTTACATTTTAATTACTTTACAATTTCCATTTTAAGTTTTACTTGGTAAGATTTTCTTCATTTCTTCATATCTTTTAACTTTTAAGGTAGTTGTCTTTATAAGCTCCTCATCTGTTACAAAAATATTATTTACACTAATACATTTATATGCTGGCATCGTTTTATTCATATCTTTTATGTGGTTGTCTACATATTCTTTTATTTTATTCTCATCTTCTGTTCCTAAAATGTCTTTTATAATTTCTTTATCATAAACAATTTTTGCACATAAAGTTAAATCGTCTTTATCCTCTTTTGAAGGCATTCCATATACCATTGATTCTTTAATGCCTTCTAATTTATCAATTAATGCTTCTATTTCTTCTGGGAATATATTTTTACCATTTTTAAGTACTATTACACTCTTCTTTCTACCTGTAATAAATAAATATCCATCTTTATCTAAATATCCTAAATCACCAGTTCTTAGCCATCCATCTTCTATTGTCTCATTAGTTGCTTCTTCATTATTATAGTACTCAAGCATTACGGAAGGAGCCTTTACAGTGATTTCTCCTATACCATCTTCGTCTGCATCTAGTATTTTTATATCAATACTTGGAAATACCTTTCCGACAGAACCATATCTTCTATATCTATCATTTTCAGCTGCAATAACTGGTGATGTTTCTGTTAATCCATAACCTGCATAAGTTGTAATTCCAAGTTCATTAAATCCGATTTCTGTTCCTACATCTAATGCTGCTGCTCCACTTACAAATAATCTTAGTTTTCCTCCAAAATTATCATGTAATTCTTTAAATAATTTTTTTCTAACATCTATGTGAAGTTTTAATAAAAAGTTACTAATCTTAATACCTTTTTTTAGTGTTTCTAATTTTCCTTGCTTTTCTACTGACTTTAATACTTTTTTATACATAGTTTCAAAAAGTACTGGTACTGAAATCATAGTAGAAATTTGATATTCTTTTAAATTTTCTTGTATGTGTCTTATACCATCACAATATGCAATTGATGAGCCTTTATATATTGGATATAAAAATCCAACTGTACATTCAAATGTGTGATGTAATGGTAAGAATGATAAAAATGTATCATTTTCATCTACTTTAATTACTGAAGCTATATCCATTAAATTTGCGCATATATTTCTATGGCAAAGTGCTACAGCTTTTGATTTAGAAGTAGTTCCTGATGTAAATAACATTATTTGCATTTCTTCAGGATCTATTTCTGCTGAGGTAAACTCAGTATTTCCGTTTTCTAATAATTTCTTTCCACTTTCTATTAACTCTTTTTGTGAATATACTTTTCCAGATTTACTTTCTAAATCCATAGATATGTAATGTTTTAGTTTATTTTTATCGTTGTCCTCAAATACTAGCTTTCTCATAATTTCATCATAATTTTTGCTATACACAATAGCTTCAACTTCTGATCTTTCAATTAAACTTCTAATTTCTGCTTCTGGAAGAGCTCTATCTAACGGTACTGCAACTCCTGTTCCACAAACAACAGCAAGATATGAGACTGCCCATTCGTATCTATTTTCACTAATTACAGCTATTCTTTTTCCTTTTAATCCTAAATCTATAAGTTTAGTTCCAAAAGCATTTACATCATCTGCAAATTCTTTATAACTAATTGTTCTAATTTCACCTTCAACATCTGTTTTAAATTTAAAAGCTGGTTTATCTCCAAATTTTTCGACAGATTTTTCAAACATATCTTTAAGTGAACTTATCTTTACATATTCATGGATTCTCTCATTCATTTTTTTCTCTCCTTATTTTTCTAGGCCTTTTATAATATTTTCAAATTCATCACTCAAGCTTTTTATATCTAGTTCTTCTTGTTTTTTTAATTTTACTACCATACTAGCACACGTTAAAGCAAAAATTTCAGATGCAATTACATTACTGTCTCCTTCTTTTATCTCACCTTTTTCAATTCCTACTTTAACAATCTTTTCTATTTCATTAATATAAGTCAAAACTGTATTTTGACACTTGATGCTTTTTGGATCAGTTCCCCAAATTTGACTTAATAATATTGTAATTAAATTCTCATATTTTTTTAGTACTCTTATTTGAAGTATCATTATTGCTCTTAATTTATCTAAGGAATTATCAAGTTTTTGTGTTTTGATTTCCATATTATTTAATAATAATTTTATTCCTTCATCTATAAGAAAATTAAAAATTTCTTCTTTACTTGAAAAATGATAATAAAGAGTTCCTTTTGCGACACCTACTGTTGCTGTTATTTCTTCAACACTTGTAGCATCATATCCTTTTTCAGCAAAAAGTTTCATTGAGGCTTCAAATATCTTTCTTTTTGTTTTGTTCATAAAATTCCACCTAACAATAATTTTCTATATTATATATATTCACTTTCAAAATTTCAAGAAAATAAAATAAAGTTAGATTAAGCATATTTTTTAATGCTTATAACCATTTTATCACTTCTTGTTTTTCTTATTTCTTCCCCAATTATAAACTTTCCTTTTCGTCTAATTGTAAGTATGTCTCCTATCTTTACTATTTTAGAAGACTTTTGAACAATTTCATAATTTAAGAAAACATTTCCAAAAGAAATTATTTCTTCTGCTCTGCTCCTTGAAGTTTTAGCAAGCTCTGATACAAAATTATCTATTCTCATAGAATTAACTATTATACTAAGCTCTTCAAATTTCTCTATTTTTTCTTTTACATTTTCTATTGGAATAATGCTAACTTCTGATTTTCTAAACCTTGTTAAGTTTTTCAAGTTATCTAAAAGATAATTTTCATTTTCTTTTAAAATAACTATATCTGCTCCATTTTCATCTACTAAAATATCTCCTATTTTATCTCTTTCTATTCCAAGTTTCATAATTCCACTTAAGTAGTCTCTATGCTCTAACTTTCCTTTCTGCTCATTTGAAAGAATTATCCTAATACATGAAAAAATATTTTTAAAATTACTTTTTACCATGCTTTCATTTAATTTATCTGGAAATACTATTAATAAAGTTCTTTCAGCATTTTCTACTAAACCACTAAATATATAATTTTTAAATCCTATTTGTTTTAAATATTTTTCTGTCTTGACATATTTAGTTTTATCTAAAAAATCTGTAAAAAGTATTTTATTTCTTGTTTTAGATAGCTTTATCTTATCATCAATTTTTGCAAATAGTAAATCATCTTCATCTTCAATTTTCATTTTTAATCTCCATCATAGACTCAATTTCTTCTTTTATGCTATTTACATCCATGTGATATATTTCTTCTATTTCACTAGGAAGTCCATGTTTTATAAATTTATCAGGGTATCCTAAAGTTTTTATTTGAATTTTTTCATCTAAATCTTTAATCAAATCAAGAACAGTGCTTGCAAGTCCACCTTTTAAAGTACCATCTTCTATTGTAATTACCTTTTTAGTTTTTGATACTGAGTTTAAAATAGTTTTCTTATCTATTGGCTTTAAGAATCTAGCATTTATAAGCTCTATACCTTCTATCTCTAATTTATCTATAGCAAGTTTTGCATAAGATACCATTTTTCCAATTGCAATCACAGTAATATTCTCTCCTTTTTGTATAATCTCTGCTTTTCCAAGTTTTATTTTTTCATGATTTTCAAATAAACCTTCTTTTGTTTCTCCTCCTCTTGGATATCTTATTGCAATTGGTTCTTTAAGATTTACCGCAAATTCTAACATATTTTCTAATTCTTCAAAATCTTTTGGTGCTGCAATATTTAAATTTGGAATATTATTTAAGAAACTTAAGTCAAGCATTCCTTGGTGTGTTTCACCATCATTTCCAACAATTCCTGCTCTATCTACACAAATTACAACAGGAAGATTTTGAATACAAATGTCATGAATCACTTGATCATACCCTCTTTGAAGAAATGAAGAATATATTGGAATTACTGGTTTTAGGCCTTCTTTTGCCATGCCTGAAACCATTGCTAAAGCATGTTGCTCTGCAATTTCAACATTAAAAAATCTATCTGGAAATTCTTCTGCAAAATTATTTAAACCAGTTCCATCTTCCATAGCAGCTGTTACTGCTACTATTTTTTTATTCTTCTTAGCAAGTTTTACAAGCTTTTCTCCCATTACTTTTGAATAATCTTTTTTTGACTTTCCAATTTTTTCTCCTGTATCAATATTAAAAGGAGAAATAGAATGATATTTATTTGGATTTTCTTCTGCTATGCTATAGCCTTTTCCTTTTTTAGTAATTACATGAATTAATATAGGTCCTTTTAAATTCTTACTTGCTTCTAAAATGTTTTCTAAATTTTCTATATTATGGCCATCAACAGGACCTAAATATCTAAATCCTATATTTTCAAAATACATATTTGGAAATACTATTTGTTTAATACTTCTTTTTATTTTAATAACAAAATCTATTATTCTTTCCCCTACAAAAGGGATTTTTCTTAAAATAGTTTTTACTACACTATTTGATTTTTCATATAATTTTCTAGTTCTAAGTTTTGTAAGAAGTCTTGCTATTCCGCCTTCATTTTTTCCAATACTCATTTCATTATCATTTAATATTACTATTAAATCTGACTTACTACTTCCAGCATCATTTAATGCTTCCATGGCCATTCCACCAGTTAAAGCTCCGTCTCCAATTACTGCAATAACTTTATTTTCTTTTTTTAAAATATCTCTTGCTCTTGCCATTCCAAGTGCTACAGAAATAGATGTACTACTATGTCCTGTATCAAAACTATCGTATTTTGATTCACTACATTTTGGAAATCCAGCTATTCCGTTTTTCTGTCTTAATGTATGAAATTTTTTTCTTCTTCCTGTTAAAAGTTTATGTGCATATGTTTGATGTCCTACATCCCAAACAATTTTATCTTCTGGCATATTAAAAACAGAATGAAGAGCAATTGTAAGCTCTACTACTCCTAAATTAGATGCTAAATGCCCTCCATTTTTAGATACAACTTCTAATATTTTTTCTCTTATCTCTTGTGCTAGTATGATTTTTTCTTTTTTCCCTAGCTTTTTTACATCCTTAGGGGAATTTATTTTATCTAGTATCATTTAATTTTGTTCCCTTTCCCTTTTTAAATCATATATGAAAACATAGCAGTTACAATTAAAGGAACTGTTATATTATCAAGTCCTTTAACAGAAACAGCTTCTACTAATGTTGATATAGCAGCAATAATAATTGATTTTATAATTAGTCCTGTAGTTCCTAAATAAAGGAATATAAGTCCTGATATGATAAAACTTATGGCAAACATAGTTATAGTTCCTGCTATAGACTTTGTTCCACCAAATACTTTATATTCCTTGCTTTTTATATTCTGTCCAATAACTGCAGCTAGTCCATCTCCATATCCCATTATAAGTACTCCTGCAAGTCCTAATATTGGCTTTTTAAAATAAAATGTTACGATTGAAAGAATTGTAAGAGAAATAGCATAATACACTGTACCAATTCCTTCTTTTTTATCTTCTCTTTCCATTATTTTTATTAAATCATATTTATAAGAAAGTGAATTTATTACAACAAACAAAGCTGGTAAAATAGCAGCTACTATAAAATTATCAAAGAAATACATAAAAATAAACCAAATATTGCAAAGCATAATATGAATATATTTTCTGCTCATTTCTTTTTCTTTTTTTTCTAAAAGTTTTGATGTTGCAAAAACAAGTATAATATATAAAATTGAACATCCTATTCCATATATATTTTTCATACTTAATTCCTTTAAAAATCGACAATTTTTAGTAGATTATATCAGAACATATATAAAAAAACAACTACCACTGGATGTGGTAGTAATCTTAAAAAATTCTAAATTATTTAATTTTGTTTTTTACCAAATTTTTCAAACAATTTCAAAATTAATTTCTTAATTTTTGTAAAAATATTTTCTTTTTCATGAACAATCAAACTTGTATTTTCTTTGTTTTCTTCTATTTTAACTTCTTCTTTATCTTCAAGAATCGGATTTTCCATATCTAAAGAAAAAATACTATATATATTTTGTATTTTCATAGTCTCTTCAATTGCATTTAATTCATCTTTTAAGTTTTCATCTTCTTTTTGATTCCAATATTTTAGATAAAGATATGCAAGCATTTCTTTTGTTTCTTCTTTTATTTTATTTTCTATTATATCTCCTACATGCTTTTCATTTTCATCGATTTTAAATTCATATTTTTTAGACTTATTTTCTGTTATCTTATATATAACTTCAAATGGAAGTTCATCAAAGGATTCTTTATCTATGTATAATAAAATCTCATAAATTTCAGAAAGTGCTTCTCTATAAATTTCCTCCATTTTTCTTTTCCCCTTTTTTAGTTTTCTGCCTTTATAAGTTTTACTTTAAGCATTCCTATTTTTATTTTCTTTTGATCTATTTCTCTTCTTAAATCAGCATTTTGTCTATCATAAAAATCATCTAATTTTTTTAAGTCTTCATCTGATATATCATCTATTTTAACTACACCATCTATATAATCTTGTTTTAATTTAGCAATATCTGATACTGTGTTTAAATCTTCACTTAATGAATTTAAAATATAGTTTTCTTTCTCTTCTGTTTCTTCTTGCTGAGTAATAGTTTCTACTTCTGGCTCTTGCTTAGCACTAGCATTTTCTTTCTTAAAAATATTCTTAAAAAAATTAATTAATCTATCTAAAATACTCTCTTTTTTTACAACTAAAGCTTTATCTTCTTCCATCATTTGTACCTCTTACTTAAATTTATCTTTCTTCTCCGCTAAAGCAAGCTCTTTCTCTTGTTTCTAAGGATATTAGTTCTTCGTCTAATCCTGCAATAACACTTTTTAGTTCTTCTTGTGCTTCTACTGAACTTGAAAGCTTTGCTTCTAGTGCTATTCTTTCTTCTGATTTTTCTAAAGTAGAATTTGTACTACTCTCTTGATTTTCAACATTTTCTAATTTAGTTTCTTCTTCCATATTATCCTCCATTACCTATTATATAAATTATTGCATATAGATTTTGCCATTTCAATAAAATAACTAAATTGTTAATTAAATGTTAATAAAATGAAAATCAAAATAAAAAAAGAAAGGCATTATCGTTTTTGCTCTAATTGTTGACAGTTCTTAAAAATGTTGCTATAATAATGGTAGCTTAAGCGAAATTGTCTAGTATAGCCTGACAATAACGCACTAGATATGTGGGGAGAAACACATATCTTTTTTTTTGCTTAAAAAAACAGAGCAGGGAGAACTGCTCTGAAATTACTATGTAATTTTTTAGTTTTTGTTGTCTTTCTAATATTTTCTCTATTCTATTTCGTATGGTTCATCTATTGTTCCTTTTCCAGAAACTATTGTTACATCTGGTTTTAAGTTTAATACAACTCTTATTGGATCTTCTCCATATTCTAAACCTGTTAAATATCCCCAAGATTGACTATGTAAAACTCTATTTCCTCTTCTGTCTTTATTAGTTACAGCATTTATATAATATGCATATCCATTTTCTAATAAATCAGCTACTCTACTATTTTCATCTAATTTTAATACTCTATTTGATAATGTTGCAGAAGAATAAAATAGTTCTTCAATTGTAGTTTCTTTTCCAGTAATTTTTTCGTAAGTATTAATTAATTCTTCTCCTGTCATAGCGTGAATTGAAGATGTATCTTCTAATCCTGTATTAAATACTTGTGTCATATCAAAAGTATTACCATCAAAACCAGAATCTAAAAAGTATGAGTATGAAGAATTGGCTACTGTTGTATCTGTATTTAATACTTTGTATAAATCACTTAAATCGTTATTTATTCTCTTTTCATCACAGTTTTGGCAATACTTTATTGGTACTCCTGCTGATATTAATGTTATAGTATTATCATCATTTACACTTAAAATTCTCCAACCTGTCACTTGATCATTTACAGTTTGGCCTGAATGATAATCCCCAACGTTTGTATAATTTACTTTATAATTGACATAGTCTCCCATTTGAAGACTAGATTTTTCTATCTTTTTAGTTTCTTCTTTGCTTTCTTTTGTCTCGTTTGTCTTAGCTTCTTCTTTAGAGTTTTCATCATTACCTGCTGTTAAATGCTTATATCCAAAAAATCCTGCTACTGCTATAAGAGCAATAATAATTATCACAAGTATAATAATAATTAATGATTTTTTACTTTTCATAAATTTTTCTCACTTTCTTTTTTATTATATTGTTATATATTAAATCACAAATTTTTATTTTCATAAATACTACAATTATAATTTCTTTAATATTTGATTAATTTTAATCTATTTATTATTTGCAATTTTTATTTATTATGTATTTTTAGAATCTTCCTAATAGATTCAAATATTTTTTCATACCATTTTTTCTCTTTTACTTCTATTAGTGTAGTATTCTCTTTTTTCTTATAATTTATATTGTTTTTGAAAACATTATCTGGATTATATTTTTTTCTTATTTCTTCTTGATATTTATTTTCATTATTTGCATATACTTGTTTTAATCTCTCTTTTTCTTTTTCATCTTTACACCAGTACTTTAAATTTAATAATGCAATTAATGCTAAAGTCTCTTTTTTTAAGTTTTGTTCTTTTATTGGAATATTAGGATTAATTTCTTTATGGTAATTATTATCTTTTTCGTTTTTAAAGATTTCTCTTAGCTTACTTGGTACTTCGTTTCTTGTTTTTTCATCTAACAAGCTTAAAAACTCATCAATTTCAGAATATGCTTGCTTTGTTTGAATATTGACACCCATAATATTCCCTCCTTTTTACAAATTCTTATTCAAACTTACCAATATCCAAATTATCTCTTTGTACTGATAATCTTTTTATCTTATCTGCCTCTTCATTTATTTCGCTAGTTTTGATTTTTCTTTCTGTTTCTTCTATTGCACTTTTTAATAAACTATTTTTTTCTCCAGATAAATTTGTATCAGCTACTTTTTCACTATCACTTCTTTTAATATAATCTGATGATAGCTTCTTAGTATGTAAATCTATAATATATCCTATTGTATTACTTGGTAAAATTTTAAATGAAGCATTATTAAATAGAACATCGCATGATTGATTATTTGTAAAACTTATATATGCATTATCTCTTAATTCACGTTCTGTAAAAATTGTGACTTTCAATTTTTGAATATATGAAAGCAAATCTATATCTGTAAATTCACAATTTTTCACACTACTATTAAATACTCTAAATTTGTCTACAATATTTAAATTAGAAACTTTTTCTTTTGATGGTACTAATTCTGCCATCTTATCTTTTTCTTTAATATATCTATATACTTTTTCTAAAGAACTTCTAAATTTTTCTTGTGCATCTTTATCTAACAATTGACACCTAAATCCATTAAGTTTACCATATATTTTTGCATTTAATAAATCTCCTGCATCTGCTGATACAGTTGAATCAGCAAATATAGCCATATTATCAGCTAAAAATTCTACATTTGCATGTGCATTATCAAATCTATCCTCTAACGGAGCTCTTTCCTTTATATGATTAATTCCTATACTTCTTAATAAATCAGAATAAATATATGCAAATTCAAAACAAACTATCTTATTATTAGTAGAATCGTAATCTGCTATATTACTTACGTCTCCTTTCGTTGGTGTTTTACTATCATAATAATATACATCATCATAAGAAAATATTTGACATAGTTTTATGTACAAATACATTGATTTTTCTAGCTGATTAAATTCTTCTGGCACGCTAGATATCAAGCTTTCTTTTAATTGTTTATTTACATTTATATTATGAGTAACAAGTTTTGATTCCTCTATAGCTTGTATTTTTTCTCTATCTATTTTCTTTAAATATGTATCTATGCTTTCTCTTATCTTATCATCATTTAATTTTTCTTTAAGTCCTTGTATTTTGTCTGTACACCAAGGCATATCAAAAAATTCTTCTGACTCTAAAAAAGATTTCACTGCAATAATTTCTAGCATATCACTTGGCATTATACCAGATTGCAAGATTTCAAATAGTCTTTCACTTTTTATCTCAAGTTTTCTATTTTCAGAATCCTTTAATGGAACCCCATTTATTCTTGGATTAAAATATACGTTCTCTACCCTATTACCAGAATTGTCAAATGCTATTTCTTCAGTATCTACATAAAATCCCTTATTTGTTTCTTTTGCTCTTTCATAAAATTCATTAAATACAATATCTTTTATATCCTCAGTTAAATATTTAGCAACTATTCTCTTTTCTTCTAATGGAACTTGATCTAATAATAAAAAACTTGCTATATCTCCATATAATTTTTTATCAATATCTCTATTCTCAGGAAAATTGTTATTTATAAACTTTTCTCTTATTCTATTTATAACATCCATAATATTTATTTTAGTTGGTATTTTTTTTATTGGTGGCGTTATAGTCTCTGTATAGCTAAGTATTACGTCTTCTACATTTTTTGAAAATAATTCATCCATTCTTGCATTTACATCACTAAAATTAATTTGTTCCATAAAGAATCTCCTTATTTTTCTAAACAAATTCTAACAATAAGATTTTAAAAAATCAATGATTTATTTTTCAACAAATTAGAAGTTAATCAAATTTAAATAATAAAAAATCAACCATTTTTATGATTGATTTTTGTTTGGCTGGGGTACTGTGATTCGAACACAGGAATGTCGGAGTCAGAGTCCGATGCCTTACCGCTTGGCGATACCCCAATATTTATTCTTAAGATAAAATATTATAATTTTATCTTAAGAATACTTTTATTTTTTAATATTTAATATACTATTTTTTTACTTCTTTATTTTCTACATCTATTGAAGTTTGTCCTTCTATTTTATTTTCATCTTTAGTCTCTTCTTTTTTTGGTGTATTTTCAACCTTTTGTTTATGCTGATATGATTCATCATAAACTGTTACTGCTTCATCTATATCACCATCAAAAATTATTTTTCCTTCTTTCATAACTATTCCTCTTGTACAAAATTCTTGTGCTACATTTGGAACGTGTGTTACGAAAAGTAATGTAACATTACTGTCACTTAATATCTCATTTATTTTATCTACACATTTTTCTTTAAAAGCATTATCTCCAACGCTTAATGTTTCATCTACTATTAATATTTCTGGTCTTATATTTACACAAATTGCAAAACCAAGTCTTGCTTTCATACCACTTGAATAAGTTCTTACTGGTTGATCTATATATTCTTCAAGCTCTGCAAAATCTATAATTCCTTGTTCTAGTTCCATTATGTCTGCATCTTTAAGTCCCATAAGTTGACCTTTTAAGTAAATATTATCTCTTCCTGTAAACTCTGGATCAAATCCAGAAGTTAGCTCTAAAAGAGCACTTACAACGCCATTTACTTCTATTTCACCTTCAGTTGGGAAAACAACTGAAGTAATCATTTTTAGTATAGTAGATTTTCCTGCACCATTTTTTCCAAATATTGCAACAGACTCTCCTCTTCTTATTGAAAAAGATACATTGTCTACTGCATTTTTCTTTTTATATGGTACTCCTTTAAAAATAGTTCCTAAAACTCTTGCTTTATCATTTTTGTATAGCTTATATGTTTTAGTAACATTTTTTACATCTATAACAATATCATTTTTTTCATCCATCAAATTCATTACCTCTTTTTTTATAATACATCTGGTATTTCTTTTCTAAATTTCTTATAGCTCCATAGTCCTAATGCCCAAACTATAACTAAAGCAATTAGAAAATACATTAATCTCTTTGGTTGTTCCCAAAACCAAATATTATATATAAAACTATTTCTAAATCCTGTACATAAATAAGTAACTGGATTTAATCTAAGTAATTTTTTAAGCCATAATATCTTAATTGATTCTGCATCCCATAAGATTCCTGAAAGCCAAAATACAGCTGTAATAAAAGATTTTACTAAATTAACGAAGTCTTTACTCATTGCTCCAATTGGAGATGCGAAAAGTGCCCATCCTGTAAAAAACAAAAAGGATAGAAACAAGTAAAATATAATCTGCAAATAATATAATGTTGGTTTAAATCCAAATCCGAAAAATATAACAATAACTACTCCTAAAAGCATTATCTCTACTAGCATTTTTGAAATACTAACAAATGTTGGTATTGTAGATACTGGGAACTTCATTTTAGTTACCAAATAACTATATTTTCTTATGCAATCTGTTCCAGATGAAATCATATCACTCATGTAAAACCATGGAACAATTCCTGCAATTAGCCATAAGAAAAATGGATAACTACCACTTATTGTTTTTGAGGCTCTAAGTCCAATTGCAAAGGCAAACCAATAAACAAAAATTGTAACTGTTGGTTTAATAATTGCCCATGCCCATCCAAGAGCTGCTCCTCTATATGTTTTTACTAAATCTGCTTTAGCAAGTTTTCCTATTTGATTTTTATATTCTTTATGATCATTTACTATTTCTTTAATAGTATTCATTTATATTTCTTCACTTCCTAACTTGTACTTTGTTTTTAATTACTAAAAGAAATTTCATAGTTTTTCTTTTGATATGCTTTTTTTAATATTTGTACTATATCTTCTGAAAAGTATATAAAAGATTTAAATAACTTTTTTCTACTAATTTTTAATCTGCAAATTATTTTATAAATATAATGTACAGCCCAAAAATCTATTAATACAAATATCTCTATTTTACTAATTTTATTTTCAAAATTTATTATTCCATCGTCAAAGTCTGCTACTATTGAATTTATTATCAAAGATATACTAAGAACAATAAATAATACAAAAATAATATTATTCTTATATTTTATAATTTTATTCAAACTTATCTCCTCTATTTTCTTTTAAAAGGTGTTTTTAAAATTCTTTTAAATTTTATCACGTATTTAGTATATTTTCAAGTTTTTTATTTTTTACTTGACTTTTGTCATATTTACAAAGTTTAAATTAATACTACTTAAAAATCTATTTTAATCTAAATTATATTCTTCTTATTTTATTTACCATCTTTCTATTATAAAGTAAAAGCCAAATAATCATACAAACTAAAATGACTATAAAAGGAATGCTATACAATATATTTTTTGTAAATGAAAAAACTATTAATACTAATAAAAGTCCAATTAAATCAAGTACTATATTTCTCTTTTTTCTAACTTCAATTTGTGCATTCATTTCTCTTGAAATAATTAAATTATTAAACTCTATATTTTCACCTAAAGTTTTATCCTCTTTTGTCTCTTTTATTACTTTTTCATCAAAAGTTTTTTTAGACTCTTTAAAAGATAGCTTTCTCCCTCTATCAATTCGATTTATCTCATAATATTTTCCTGGAACTATATCTTCTTTTCCTTCTAAATTTCTTAAAATATCATAATTTATATAATATTTTTTTCCGTTTTTATTTACAAATAAAAAAACAATTTCTGGATTTACAGTATTCCCGAAAAATCCTTTTGTAATCGCTTTCTCTTTTCCAGCTAAATATACAATTCCATTTACATCTTGAGCCATAGATAAATAATCCTTTCTACTTACCTTTTTTAGCAAATCTTGTTATCATATTATAATATTTTATTTTAAAAATCAATTCATTAAATTTAAATATTAAAATAAAAAAGTACGTATATAAATTTGATAATACGCACTTTTGATTTTTATTCTTTTCTTTATTTATTTTTTTTATTCATTCTTCTAAATATTTTAAATATTTCTACAATTGGAATTATTGCTATTGCAAGTCCTGCTGCAACTCCAAGTTCAAGTAAACTTATCTTTGTCATTCCAAATAAACTAACAAAGAATGGAATATAAGTTACTCCAAGTGTTATTGAAACAACAAGTACAAATGCTCCAAATAACCACCAGTTCATCTTTCTCTTTTTAAATATAGATTGTATTCTAGATCTCATACATATTGCATAAAAGATTTCTATAAAGTTCATTGTGATAAATGCCATTGACATACCATCATTTGATTCGAAAAATCCAATATGTCCAACTTCTAAGAATTGTCCCATAAAGAATGCAGCAAGCACTAAAAGACCCATAAATAAAGCATGTATTCCAATATCAAGTCCAACACCATTTGAAAATAGTGTTTCATTTGAAGGTCTTGGTTTTCTCTTCATAATATCTTTTTCAGGACCTTCCATTCCAAGTGCTAATCCTGGAATACAATCAGTAACCATATTTATCCAAAGCAAATGTGCAGGAGTTAATATTGTAAGTCCAAATAGTGATGATAAAAATACTGCAACAACTTCTGCCATATTAGTAGATAATTGGAATTGTAAAACCTTCTTAACATTATCATAAATCTTTCTTCCTTCTTCTACTGCATTTACTATAGTTGCAAAGTTATCATCTGCTAAAACCATATCAGATGCACCCTTTGTAACATCAGTACCAGTAATACCCATACTAATTCCAACATCAGCAGTTTTTATAGATGGTGCATCATTTACTCCATCTCCTGTCATAGCACAAACTAAATCTTGTGATTGAAGTGCTTTTACTATACGAGTCTTATGTTCTGGTTGAACTCTTGCAAATACAGAACATTTTTTAACTACTTCTACTAATTCTTCATCTGATAAATCATTTATTTCTTCACCTGTTCTTGCTTGTGATGCATCTTCTATTATCTTTAGATTTTTAGCAATTGCAACTGCTGTATCTTTATGATCTCCTGTTATCATAATTGGTCTTATTCCAGCACTTCTACATTTATCTACTGCATCAAATACCTCATCACGGCAAGGATCTATCATTCCAACAAATCCTATAAAAATTAAATTATTTTCTAATTTTTCAGAAGTTAGTTCTTCAGGCTTCTCACTTAGTTCTTTATATGCAACACCAAGTACTCTTAAAGCTTTATCTGCATATTCTTTATTTAAATGTTTAATATTTTCTATATCTTCTTTTGATAAATCTACTACATTTCCGTCTTTTAAATATTTAGTACAAATATTTAAAAGCATCTCACAAGCACCTTTTGTATATTGAATTATTTTTCCATTATCATCTACTATAGTAGTCATAAGCTTTCTTCCAGAATCAAATGGTATTTCCCCTACTCTTGGATATTTTTTATCTAATTCATATTTTGGAAATCCTAGTTCATTTGCAAATTCTACTAATGCATTTTCAGTAGGCTCTCCTAAGGCTTTTGTCTCGCCTTTCGCAATAGTAGAGTCAGAACAAAGTGCCATAGCTCTTGCTAAAAGCTCTTTATCACAAGAAAAATTATCTACTACTGTCATTTTATTTTGAGTTAAAGTACCTGTCTTATCAGAACAAATAACTTGTGTACATCCTAATGCTTCTACTGCACTTAATTTTCTAATTAAAGCTTTTCTTTTAGACATTGATGTAACACCAATTGAAAGTATAATAGTAACAACAGCAGGGATTCCTTCTGGAATTGCAGCAACAGCTAATGCTACAGCTGTTAAGAATGAATCTAGTACTACTTTTGTTTCAAAGCTTCCATGTCTTAAGAATCCAACTACAAATACTAAAACACAAATTATTACAACTAACTTTGTAAGCATTTTTGAAAGCTCTGCCATTTTCTTTTGAAGAGGTGTTTCTTCTTTTTGTGTTTGCTCTAATGCACTTGCTATTTTTCCAATTTCAGTATCCATAGCAGTTGCAACAACTACACCTTTTCCTCTACCATATGCTATAGTACTTCCACTATAAAGCATATTTAATCTATCTCCTAAAGGAATATCTTTTTGTTCATTTTTTAAATTTAATACATTTGTTATTTTATTTATTGGAAGTGATTCACCAGTAAGTACTGCTTCTTCAACTTTCAAACTATGACTTTCTAATACTCTTAAATCTGCAGATACCATATCTCCAGCTTCAAGTAATACTACATCTCCTACTACTAATTCTTCACTTTTTATTATAACTTCTTTTCCATCTCTTAGTACTTTTGAAGTTGCAGCTGTCATTTCTTTTAATGAATCAATAGCTTTTTCAGCTTTACTTTCTTGAACTATTCCAAGTATAGTATTTACTACTACAACAAATAGAATAATAAATACATCTGAAATAGAATCGCCTTGTGATAAAGAAACTATTGCAGATACTATTGCTGTAATTATAAGCATTATAATCATTGGATCTAAGATTGAATCTAGTATTTTTTGAAATAAAGTTGCTTTTTTAGCTTCATTTAGCTTATTTTTTCCATACTTTTCAATTCTCTTTTTAGCTTCACTTGAAGATAGTCCATTTTCATTTGAGTCTACTTCTTTTAGTACATCTTCAGCTTTTTCTAAATAACTCTTCATTGCATATCTACCTTTCTATTTTTATTTTAATTAAAATAACTTAATTTTAAATAAAAAATTTATATTAAACTTAAATTTAAACAATAATATTTAGATGTTCAAGTAAAATTTTTAGTCCCATTAATATTAGTATAAGTCCACCAGTAAATTCTGCACCTCTTTTATATTTAGCACCAAATACAGTTCCTATTTTAACACCTATTATACACATTATAAAAGTAGTTAAACCAATTAAAACTACTGCAAGAGGTAAATTTACTCCCATAAGAGCAAATGTGATTCCTATAACCAGTGCATCTATACTAGTTGCAATTCCTAGAATACAAAGATTTTTAAAATCTAATCTATCATCTATTTTTTCTTCATCTTTTGAAAAAGCTTCTCTTATCATATTCATTCCAATTATTCCTAAAAGAATAAATGCTATCCAGTGGTCTATACTTGTAATGAAATGTTCAAAGCTTTCTCCGAAGGAAATATCCTAAAACAGGCATTAATCCTTGAAATAATCCAAAATAAATTCCTATTTTTATTCCATTTTTTATATTCCATTTTTTTAATGATAGTCCTTTACAAATAGACACTGAAAATGAGTCCATACCAAGTCCTATTGAAATTGCAAGCAATTCTAAAAAACTCAAAATAATCACCTTTTCTTTTTATAGTTATTATTATATTCGATAATTTACAAAATTTTAAGTCTTAAACATAAATATTATTTTTTATTTTACTTATTTACCAAAAAAGACTTACCTGCCTTTTTGCTAAAGCAGATAAGTCTCATCATTTAAAACTAAACCAGACTATATTATAGCCGTGTAACTTGGATTAATTACATAATATATGCCGATTACTCCCCTATCTATAATTATTATAAGTTTTTTTATTTTAATTTACTTGGCTTTTGTATTTTTCTTCTGCTTCATTTAAAAAGCCTAGAAGTTCTGTATTTATGCATGTTTCTCCTTCTTTAGATACTGTGATGTCAAAAGATGGATTAGAATTTGAAGCTAGAAATGAAATTGCTGCATCCATTCCTTCAGTTTTTCCAGATGAAGAAATCATAACAAGCTTTCCACTATGATTTGCATATGTTGTCATTTGATTTGTTTCCTTATCTAGTACAGTAAGTTCTCCATTACTTGCTAAACATCTTTTGAAATATTGTAAATCTCTTTTGCACATATTTAAACCACACTCCTATTCAATTATAAAATGCATCCATAAGTACATTTTTATAATTATATATGCTACATAATTTTTTTTCAAGTTTTTTTTATCATTTTTGATAATTTCTCTGCTAAATTCTAATTATTTTATTTTTTATTTAAAAATTCTTCTATTCTTTCAAGCTCTGTTTGAAGCATATCCCATTCTGAATATTTCTCATTTAGTATTTGTTCATTTTCTAATATTAAATTATTAAGTTCTTCTAGTTTTATATAATCTGAATATACATCTTCTTTTCCGAGTTTCTTCTTTTAATTTAGCTATTTTATTTTCTATAGCAATTATATCTTCTTCTATTTTTTTAATCTTTCTATCTACTCTTCCCTTTTCTTTAAGTGGATTATTATAGATTTTATTTTTTTCATTTAATTTATCTTCTACTTTGCTTTCGCTTTTAATTTTCTTATTATCATTATTTAAATTATTATTATTATTATTATTTGCATTATTACTTGTATTTTGAATTTCTTTTTCATTTATATTCTTCATATGTGATAAATATTCTTCATAACCAAAATCATAATATGTAACTTTTCCATTTGAAAACACAAGCAAACAATCTGCTATCTTTTTTATGAAAAATCTATCATGAGATACAAATATTAATGTTCCTTCATATTCTTTTAGACTATTTTCCAAGTTTTCCTTTCCAAGTATGTCCATATGGTTTGTTGGTTCATCTAGTAATAATAAATTAGGTCCTTTTTTTAATATATGACTTAATTTAAGTCTTACTTTTTCTCCACCAGATAATAAGTTTATATCTTTAAATACATCATCTCCATAAAACATAAATGCAGCTAAAGAATTTCTTACTTCTGTAACGGTTAAGTCTGGAAATTCTTCATAAAACTCATCAAATACTGTTTTATCTTTTTCTTCAAATGCTATATTTTGATCAAAATAACCGAATATCTACATTATGTCCTATTTTAATTTCTCCTGAAATTTTTGGAACATTATTTATAATAGTTTTTAACAAAGTAGATTTACCAGTACCATTTGCTCCAATTATTCCAAGTTTTCTTCCTTTATATAAATTAAAAGAAACTTTAGCTAAGTTTGCTCCATTATATCCAATCTCTAAATCAGAAATATTAAGTACATTTTCTCCACTTTCTCTTTTTATTTTAAAGTTTGATTTAAAATTTCTTAAGTCATATTTATTTGGCTCTTCAAGTTTTGCCATTCTTTCAATTTGTTTAAGTTTTGCTTGTGCCATTTTTGCTTTATTTTTCTTATATCTAAACCTTTCTACTGTACTATATAATCTTTTGATTTCTTTTTGTTGATACTCATAATCTTTTAATTCTTTTTCATAATTTATTCTTTTTTGTTTTTCATAATAATCATAATTACCACTATAGAGAGTAGTCACTCCATACTCAATTTCATATATTTTATCTACAATTTTGTTTATAAACATTCTATCATGTGAAACTATAACTGCAGCTTTAGGATAATTTCTTAAATATTCTTCAAGCCATTCTATAGTCTCTATATCTAAGTGATTCGTAGGCTCATCTAACAAAAGTAAATCTGGTTTACTTAAAAGTAGTTTTATAAATGCAATTTTTGTTCTCTGCCCTCCTGAGAATTCAGATATTTTTTTAAGCTTATCTTCATTTGTAAATCCAAATTTTTTTATCATAGTCTCATATTCTTTTTTATAAGTATATCCGTCTAATCTTTCATATTCATCATGTAGCTTTGTATATTTTATAGCAAGATTTTCTGATTTATCTGTTTGCATTTTTTGAACTGTATCTTTCATTTTGTTTTCTATTTCTATTAATTCTGAATAAACTTTTAATATTTCATCTATAAATAAAGTTTCCTCATCTTCAAAATCAATTTGTTTTAAATATCCGAATATTTTTTATTCCTTCTTTAAATATAGAAAACTTATCTTCTCCAATTCCCTCTTCTAGTATTCTATTATCCACAATTGCTCCCAAAAGTGTGGATTTTCCGCATCCATTTCTTCCAACTATTGCAACTTTTTCGCATCCTTTTACAGAAAAATCAATTTGCTCTAAAATTGTGTCTGCTCCATAAGATACAGATCCATTTGTAATTCTAAAATTCATATTATCCTCTTTATAAGCTATAGTATATTTTTTAAAAAAATCTAGGAAATCCCTAGATTTTTATTCATCATTATTTTCTTCATCTTCTTTAGTATCTATTTGTTCTTCTGTTCTTCTTGGATGTCTACATGCTTTTACTTTTAAAATTCTATTGTCTTGGCACTTAACAATTTTATAAGTTACATCAGATGTTTCAATTATTGGTTTTTCCCTTTTACTTGGAATTCTATTTAATATTGTAATTAAATAACCGTGAAAGTGTATCATAATCTCCATCTGGAATAGAAACATCTAATAACTTTTCTACTTCATATACTGGAAGGTCACCTTCTAATACATAAGTATCATCTGATATTTCTTCATATTTATTTTCAATTACATCATATTCATCATAAATTTCGCCTACTAGTTCTTCTACAATATCTTCCATTGTAACGATTCCAGCAGTTCCGCCATGTTCATCTACTACAATTGCAATTTGTTTTTTATTTTTTCTAAGTTCTTCAAATACATCATTTATATGAATTGTTTCTGGAACATAGTATGCTTCTTTTAAAAGTGTCTTTAATTTTACTCTTTTATTTTTAACACAAGTTAATATATCTTTTATATAAACTATTCCTTTTATTTTATCTATTGTTTCTTCATAAATAGGAATTCTACTAAATCTATTGTCTGCAATTATTTCTTCTATTGCATCAGATACAGAAAGATTTTCATCTAAAGCATATATTTCTGTTCTTGGAATCATTATCTCTGAAACTAATTTATCATTAAATTCAAAAACATTTTCTATCATTTCTTTTTCATCTTTATCAATAGAACCTTTTTCTTCTCCAACATCTACCATCATTCTTATTTCTTCTTCTGTTACTGTCTCCTCTTCTTGACCAGTAACTCCAAATAACTTAGATACTATTTCTGTTGAAAAAGTTAAAAATCTTACAAAAGGAGATGTTATAACTGATATAAATTTTATTATTCCTACTGTAGCATAAGCTAATTTCTCAGAATATTTCATAGCAATTCTTTTTGGTACAAGTTCTCCAAATATTAATGTAAAATATGAAAGTATTATTGTTATTAGCACAATTGATATTTTCTCCCATACTGCAAAAGAAAATATTGGAAAGTTTGTTGCTAAAAATGGTGCTAAGTCATCTGCAAATGCATCTGATGCAAATGCACTAGATAAAAATCCTGCAAGTGTTATTCCTATCTGAATAGTTGATAAAAATTTACTTGGATTTTTTAGCATCTTTTTTATAGACTTTGCTTTTTTATTTCCTTCTTTTACTTGTTTTTCTATTTTCATATCATTTAGTGATATAAATGCTATTTCTGTAGCTGCAAAAAAAGCATTTAAAAAAATAAGAATTACTAATACTACTAGTTGCATAAGTTTCATTACTCCTTAATCTTCATTTAAAAATACTATATCATTTAATTAGTATTTGTGCAAACTAGTATTTTATTTACTTTATTTATAATTTCCCTTAAGAGTTATTCTTTTTTATACTTTTTTATGGTATGATTTTAAAGAAAATAAAATTACTTTAATGGAAGGAATCGTAATTTTTATGGAAAATAAAAAAATAGAGATATTACTTATATCTATATCTTTGATTATATCTACTTTAATATATATATTATGTGGCGCCTTAAAAACATATATTCATATGGATGAGGCTTATTCTCTTGGACTTGCAAGCTATGACAAAGTAGAAATTCAAAATAACACTGACTTTTATGATACTTGGCATGATAAATCATATTATGAAGATTATCTTGCTGTAAATGAGGATGAAAAATTTGATTTTAAACAAGTATATATTAATCAAAAAAATGATGTACATCCACCTTTATATTATTTACTTTTAAGAATTGCAATGGGATTTAGTATTGGTCATTTTTCAAAATGGCCTGGAATTATATTAAATATTATCATTTTTGCATTTATAAATATATTTACTTATTTAATACTTCAAAAACTTTTAAAAGATCAAAAATATGTAAAAGAAAAATCTATTTTACTTAGCTTTATATCTTCTATTACAATGGCATCACTTACAAATGTAATTTATATAAGAATGTATGCATTATCTACTTTAAATATACTTATTACTACATATTTACATATTAAGCTTTTTGAGAATAAAAAACCTACTATAAAGCTTCTAATATTTATAGGACTTTCAGCTTTAGGGCGGATCTTTAACACATTATTACTATTTATTCTATTTATTTATGTTATATATTGTTTTTGCAATAATGTATTTGAAGAAAAAAGAATTTAAAGATTTTGGAAAATATACTTTGACAATGGTGATTTCTGGAATATCTTCACTACTTATATTCCCATACTCAATAGGGCACATGTTCTTTGGTTATAGAGGTCAAGGTGTAATTTCTAATTTGACTAATATTAAATTATTTATAAATAATATACATGATTACTTAAATAAAATAAGCAGATTTGATTTTAACAATCTTTTATATGTATTTTTAGTATTAATTGCTTTAGCTTTAATTTCAATTATTATTAAGAAAGCTATAAAAAAAGAAAAATTTGAAAAACCAAATTCTCTTATAAAAATAATATTAATTCCAAGTATATTTTACTTTTTAATAGTTTCTATTGCTTCACCTTGGATAGAACTTAGATATATAATGCCAATATGTACTTTAATTTTTATATTAGTAATATATGCTCTATATTCTTTACTACAAAATCTTTTTAGTGAGAAGTTAAGCAATATAATTATTTCTATTTTATTAGTAATGATGCTTATATCACCAATGATTTTTAAGATTGAACCAGAAGTAATGTTTAGTGATAAAAAAGATATAGTGCAATCTTTAAAAGGAGACCTAAATATTCCTACTATATATATGTTTAATTCAAATGAAAATAGATTCTTAGACGACATTTTATTATTCTCTACAGTAGATAATTCATATGTTGCAAAAGATATAGAATATAAAGATGAAAATATTCAAAAAATATTTGAAGGAAAAGATATTTCAAAAGGAATTGTAATTTTTATAAATCCAGGACAAGATTATGATAATATTTTAGAAACTACAAGAAGAGCTTTAGATCTTACAGGCACTCATTGGATTAAAAGGTTAAATGCTTGTGATGTTTATTATATGTATAAATAAAAATTTTTTTAAATTTTAGTAGTTAAAAAGTAGTTAAAATAAAAAATATAGAGTATCAAGAATCATTAAAAATCTTGATACTCTATATTTTTACTTATATGGTGGTTCGAAGTGGAATCGAACCACTGACACGGGGATTTTCAGTCCCCTGCTCTACCAACTGAGCTATCGAACCATATAAAAGTAAAACTATCTAG